>NZ_JAMQOL010000035.1:0-41171 GCF_023717965.1 Paractinoplanes hotanensis
CAGCTGAAGCACGGCCCGCAACCCGCCCCTGCCGGCTGAAGCTCGACCGGCCCGGCGCCAAGCACGGTCGCGGCGACAGCGGCGCGGCGTGAAGACGGTTTGCCCGGGGGATGCGTCACGCGGCGTTCAAAGGTCGATGCTGCTGCTGAAGCCCGGTAGCCTGGCAACCTCTGACCGGCCGGGGAGCGTGTTTTGCTGCGGGGTGACTTGGCTTCGGAGACGCCCGGGGGCGTTCTCGCCGATGCCGCGCGCCTGCGGTCGGTCGCTCGACTGAAGCTGGGGCCCGGCGGTGATCCGGCCTTCGACCGCATAGCGGCGCTCGTCGAGCGGCTGGTGGACACGCCGGTGGCCGCGGTCACCGTGTTGTCCCGCGATCAGCAGCACCTGCCGGGCCAGGTCGGGCTGCCCGAGCCGATCGCCGGCGAGCGCCTGATGCCGCTCAGCCACTCGTTCAGCCGGCACGTCGTCGAGTCGGGCGCGGCCATCGTGGTGCCCGATGTGCGCGACGATCCCCGGCTGCGCGACAACCTGGCGATCCGCGACCTCGGCGTGGTCGCGTTCGCCGGGGTGCCGCTGACCGACTCCGACGGGCTCGTGCTCGGCACGCTCGCCGTCATGGACCGCGAGCCACGCGTCTGGACCAGGAGCGAGATCGCCCTGCTGACTGATCTCGGCGAGGTGTGCAGCTCCGAGCTGCGGCTGCGCATCGCCCGCGAGGTCGCCGACGAGGAACGCCGCGCCGCCGAGTCGGCGCACGGCCAGCTCGCGCTGCTGGGCGAGCTGACCGGCGCGCTGGCGGCCACGATGGACATCGACGAGGCGCTGCACCGGCTGGGTGGCATGGTCGCCGGCCGCCTCGCCGACTGGTGCTTCATCACGCTCGCCGACCAGTCGGGGTCGATCCGGCACGTGTCCGCGGCCCACCACGACCCGGCGCACGCCGGGACGACGAAGCGGCTGGCCGAGCTGGCTCACGAACAGAGGCTGGACGTCCGCT
The DNA here is from genome assembly GCF_023717965.1 of Paractinoplanes hotanensis. Taxonomy (NCBI): domain Bacteria; kingdom Bacillati; phylum Actinomycetota; class Actinomycetes; order Micromonosporales; family Micromonosporaceae; genus Paractinoplanes; species Paractinoplanes hotanensis. The sequence continues at coordinate 998 of NZ_JAMQOL010000035.1, forward strand.
CGCTGATCCGCTCGGCGCAGGGCACGGGCCATCCGGTCCGCCACAACGAGAGCGGCGCCGCGCTACTGCGGGAACGGTTCGCCGCCGCTCAGCTGGCCGGCCTGGCCGACCGGCTGGGCTTCGACTCTTTCATGATCGTGCCGATCGCCTCGCCCGTCACCTTCCGGATGCTGGGGGCGGTGCTGCTGGTCAACGGGCCCGGGCGGGCGCCGTTCACCGACGCTGAGCAGAGCACCGCGGCCGAGGTGGGCCGCCGGGCCGGCATGGCCGTCGACAACACCCGGGTCTTCGGCCGCCAGCGCCACGTCGCCGAGGTGCTGCAGCACAGCATGCTGCCCGAGCTGCCCGAAGTGGACGGCGTCGCCCTGCACGGCCGCTACCTGCCGGCTCAGGACGGCGCGTCGGTCGGCGGCGACTGGTACGACGCCTTCGCCCAGCCCGACGGCAGCCTGATGCTGGCCGTGGGCGACGTCTCCGGCCACGACATCGAGGCCGCCGCCACCATGGGCCAGATGCGCAACCTGATACGCGGCGACGCGTACGGCCGGGACGACGCGCCGGGCCCGCTGCTGTCCCAGCTCGACCGCGCGCTGCACGGCCTGCGTGTGCCCGGCGCGGCGACCGCCGTCCTGGCCCGTCTGCTCCGCGACCAGGACGACTACCTGGTCTCCTTCGCCAACGCGGGCCACCCGCCGCCAGTACTGCTGGGCCCCGGCGGCGAGGTCGAGATCTGGTGGGAAGACCCGGAACCGCTGCTCGGACTGCTTCCCCGCGCCCAACGCACCACCCACCACCGCCGCGTGCCGGCCGGCAGTACGCTGCTGCTCTACACCGACGGCCTGGTCGAGCACCCCGCCCACCTGATCGACGACGGCATCGACCACGTCCTGGCCGTGCTGCGCGGCAACGCCGCCCTGCCGCCGGAAGAGCTGTGCGACCTGCTGATCGACGCGGTACCGCGCCGCGCCGACGACATAGCCTTCCTGATCGTCGGCCTTCGCTGACCCTCAGATCAACGGTTCTCGAGCGCCCGCCGCAGGGCCCGGCAGACCTGGGCGAACCCGGTCGCGTCGGTGGTGGAGTAGAGCTCGGCCTCCGCGCCGCGATAGACCGCCTGCAACGTGTACGTGAGCCGGTTACGGGCCAGCAGGAACCGGCCCGCGATCACCGCCGCCAGGACGACCGCTCCACCGGCGGCCCAGGCCCACGGTCGCAGGACGATCAGCCCGACCAGCGCTCCGGCCAGCACGGCGCAGACGGTGCCGACCACGACCGGGACGTAGTAGGCGCCGCGGTGCTGCGTCGTGCCGACCTGGCGCAGTTCGCTCAGCGGAAACGTGCGACCGTCACCCACCCGTACGAAATGGGTCTCGGTGACGATGCCGGCCGGGCCGCGATAGTAGGTCCTGACCACGACGGGCACCTCCGGCGTCATTCGACGGGCGTGACCTCATGATGGGTCGGCGGGCCGCCGTGAGTCCACGGTGTCTCGTCCGGGCCGGGGAACGCGGCGCCCGGGCGGTAGGCCTCGCTGAGCGTCGTCAGCAACAGCTGCTCGCCCACCGCGGGGACGCTGCCGGGCTCGGCCACGAGTTTGCGGCCCATTCCGCCGGAGAGCTCCAGCACCACATCCGTGCTGGTCGCAGCGGGCGTGACGGAGACGACCTTCGCTTTCTGGGCCGGGCGGGAGGGCGAGGTGAGGGTGGCGCCGGGCTCGACGCGTACGGTCTCGGTCGTGGCCACCATGATCCGGGGACGCAGCACGGGCCGCTTGCCGCTGTCGTCGATCCGATCCGCCTTGGCCAGCGTCACCACCGCGCCGAAGGCCTGACCGGTCAGCCGGTGCTCGGCCATCACCAGGGGATCGTCGAAGGCCCGCTGCACCGCGTAGCGCGCCGCCGCGTTCTCGAGCCGCTGGAGCCGGGCCGCCGCGGCCACCGCCCCGTCCCGGCGGGGCTGGGGCGAGCCGTCCTCGATCAGATGCTCGACGTAGGCCGAGTACGCGTCCCGGTCGCTGTCCCAGCGCGACGCCACCCGGGCACCGGCCGGCAGGGTGCGGAGCAACGCGATCGACTTCCACATCCGTTCCCACGTCGGCATGAGCAGTTCGCGCAGCACGCCGGAGAGGGCGGGATCGGCCGAGGTGATCAGCGGGGCCAGGATCTCGTTGTCGAACGTGGGGTCGGTGGCGGGCCCGGCCACCGGCCCGTTCTCGGCCTCGCGGGCGGCCGCGGCGCCGTCGGTGATCCACGCGAAGAGCGACCCGAAGTGGGCGTCCTCGGCGGAGCTCTGACCGGTGGCCCAGTGCTGCGTGAGCGCCTGCACGGCGTTGACCAGCAGCGACGAGCCGGGCACCTCGGCCGAGGAGGCCAGGAAGGTGAGCCACTGCCCGAGGCGGGGCACCGAGGGCGGTACGGGGAAATCGCCGTCGGTACGGCGGAAGCGGGTCGACCGGCCGAGCAGCCGCAGGAAGTCGGCGCCGCCGGGGTTGGGCACCCAGATCTGCGGCGCGTCGACGAACCGGTGCCGCACGTCGCGTCCGCGGTCGACCGGCACGGCCTCGGTAGCGCCGGCGAACGAGTCGAGATAGGGCACGACCACCCCGGCGAGGGCCGCGAAGAACGCGAACCGCTCGTCACGGTTGCGTGGCTGGCGCACCACGAGCAGGCGCGGCTGATCCTCCGCGGATCCGAGCAACGCGGCCAGCGGCGCGTTCGCCTCGCCGGCCATCGCCAGCGGGATGAGCACGAGCGGGCGGTCGTGGACGTGCAGGTGGCGCACGGTCGTGATCGGCTGGGCCCGGCCGGCCGCGAGCGCCTGGGCCCGGGCGAGCGCCACGAGCGTGCTCACAGGGCCTCGTCACGCAGCCGCTGAGCCGCCCGCAACAGGGCCGCCGCCTCGACCTGGTCGGGCTCCGGTTCGCGCGTGCCCGAGGCCAGCGCGAGCACCTCGTCGACGGTTTCGATCCCGCCCAGGGCCTCGCGCACCGGACGCCCCAGCACGGCGGTCCGCCCGGCGGCCTCGTCGCGGCAGAAGACCGACATCTCGCACGAGGACAGACACTCCGGCGCATAGCGCGCGGTGAGGGCGTCGAGCGACGACACCAGGTCGGCGACGGGCTGCGCGAGGTCGAAGGACAGCGTGGCCGGCAGCGACTCGATCAGCGACGACACCGAGGCCAGCCGGGAGAGTTGCCGCCGCAGCGTCGACAACTGCTTGCGTACGTCGAGGACGACGGCCACCGGCTGCATCGAGAAGTTCTCGGGGCAGACCAGAACCACCTCGTGGCTGACCCGGTCGTCGCCCAGCAGCCGCCGCAGCGCGAGCACGTAGACGGCCGCCTGCACCGCAGCCGATGACACGGCCGTGCCGTCGGCCTGCCCGTCGATGATCGCGAACGACTTGATCTCGACGACCTGCAACTGCGAGCCGTTCTGGTAGGCGATCAGGTCGGGTTCGAGGAAGACCGTCTGCCCGGCGACGTCGAGCGTCAGCAGCGGGTGGTCGAGCAGCCCCTCGGCGCCGCTGCGCAGCAGCGCCCGGGTGCGGGAGTGGCGCGCCGACAGCGTGTCGTCCTCGTCCGCCCCGAGATCCTCGTAACCACCGACGTACGCGCCGAGCGTGGACCGCAGCAGCGCGCAGTCGTCCGCCTTGAGCATCGCCTCGAACCCGTTGCCGCGGGCCAGCGCGAACCGGGACTGCCCGAACGCGCCCGGGAAGCCGATCCGTTCGGCCAGCCGCACCTTGTCGACGCCGGCCGCGTCCAGAACGGCCCGTCGCGTGCAGCCCGGGTTGCCGGTGAGCGCGGCGACCGTACGCGCGTTGTGCCTCTTGCTCGCAGCGGAGCCGCGCAACTTCTCGACCCGGCTCACTCGCCGCCCCGCTGGTGCGGCACGGCCGGAAGCCCGTACAGCTGCTGCTCCTGGGAAAGACCGCGAGCCCGTTCGACCGCGGCAGCGCGCCGGGGCTCGTCGGCCTCGATCGCGGCGACCAGCTCGGGCGCGTCCAGGGCCACCCGGGCCGCAGCCACCAGGTCAAGAGCTTCCGGTCCATGCGGTACGTCCTCGGCCAGCGCCCGCAGCAGCCGGTGCGCAGCCCGTCCGGCGCCGGGGCGCATCGCCACGAACTCGGCGACCCGGATCACCGCGGTCAGCCCGTCGGCCCGTTGCCCGGCCGCGGTGACGATGCGCTGCTCGACCGGCCAGTCGGCCAGCGCCACCAGCCTGCGCGCGGGAGTGAGATCGAGGGTGAGCGCCGCGCACAGCCCCGAGGCCGGGTCGCGCCGCAGAGCGGCCAGCGCCGGCACCGACAGGTCGCCGTCGAACAGCGCGCTGTGCACGTCGACCAGCAACCGGGGCGAGGCGGGCCGGCCGAGCAGCAGCAGCGCGTGGCGTGCCTGCTCGGCCGTGGTAGGCATCGTGCTCAGACCGTTCACCGGCCGCTCTCCGAGGGGGTAGGAGGATCGCGATCGACTCTAGATCTTCTTACACCGGCGCCACAATGTGTGGACGAGTCACAACTTTCACTCCCCATGACGATTAAAACTCGCATATCGGACACCCCGCTTCCCGCGCGCTACGTTCGGACTATGCCGAAGGCCATCTGGAACGACGAAGTGATCGCCGAGAGCGACGACACCGTGGTTGTCGAGGGAATTCAGTACTTCCCGCGCGAGTCGCTGCGCGAGGACGTGCTGGCCCCCAGCGACACCCACACCATCTGCCCCTGGAAGGGCCGGGCTTCGTACTACACGTTGACCGCGAACGGGCACACGACGCCCGACGCCGTCTGGTTCTATCCCGAACCCAAGCCGGACGCCAAGGCCGTACGCGACCGCGTCGCCTTCTGGAAGGACGTCCGCGTCGAAGCGTGACCCCTGATCGCGGGCCCGCTCACGCGATGCGCGGGTGGGCCTGCTCGATCGCGGATACCTCAAGATAGTCGAGCATGTCCCGCTGCTCCTCGGCGTCGAGCGCCCCGAAGGCCTCGTAGGCGACCGCGCGGGAGTGCTCCGTCTCGGCCGCGAGCAGCGCGATGATCCCCGACCAGGCCAGCGAGACCCGGTCGAACAGGCGCGCGCGCCGCAACGAGGTCAGCCGGCTGAGCATCGCCACCTTGGTCGCCGCGTCGTCGTCGTGCGGGATCCGGTCGGAGAGCTCGAAGAGCGCCTTGCCCCGGTACGGGTGTTCCGACTCGACCATGCGGGCCAGCTCGGCGTTCGACATGCGGTCGACGGCCGGCGCCGGACCGCGACGGGGCAGCGAAGGCTTGTCAGCGGGCACGGCTGTCCCGTCCGCTCTCGTAGCCGTTGCCGGGCGACTGCTGCGGCAACGTCGGCGTGTTCTCGAATGAGGGGAACGGGGGCGCGGCCGGCATGACCGGGGCCGGCGGCGCCTCGGAATCACCCGCGAAGCTCTCCGTGTAGCTGTCGGGAACCGCCTTGCCGTCCTCGGTCTCCGCGCCACCCTCGGTCACCGTGACCTCGCCGTCCTCGTCCGTCGCGGTCGCGCTGAGCGCCGCGAGCCGGTCCTCGAGATTTCCACCCGGCACAGCTTTGTCCTCCGTTGCCGACTTTTGTGCTGTTGGCGTCCTATGAGATCACGATCGGCGCCCGGCGTGGCGCACACCCCGTCCCCATAATCTGCTCAAGTGCCCCCGAACGCGACCGATGAGCGCGGCGGAGGTGCTTCATGGGGCGTGTCAGCAGGGTCCTGAACCGCGTACGGCGCGGCGTCGACATCACGATGATCTTCGCGTCGCTCCTGGCGCTGGCCTGGACACCATTGGTCGGCCGGGAGGGCGGCGCGCTGCGCTGGAGCCTGGCCCTCGGTGTCGCCACGGCCGGCGGCCTCGTGCTGGCCCGGCTCAGCCGGCGCTGGCCGCTGGTGCAGTACGCCCCGGTCGCCGCGGCCATCATCGCGGCCGCGGCGCACACCTCCCTCGGCGACACCACGACGACGACTGTCTGGCTGATCCTGATCGTCGCGGCCGTCATCCTGATCCGGCAGTTCCTCGGCTCGCACACCAATGAGGGACTGATGCGCGACCTCACCCGGCAGCGCGCGATCCTGGCCCGTCAGGCCTTCCGCGACCCGCTGACCGGGCTCGGCAACCGCGCCATGTTCATGGACCACGCGACGGACGCCCTCGAGGACGCGGACGACACCAAGACCGCGGTCATCCTGTTCGACCTCGACGGCTTCAAGGGCATCAACGACACGTACGGGCACGCCGCCGGCGACGAGCTGCTCAAGGCCACCGCCGACCGGCTGAACGCCAACGTGCGCGCCAACGACACGGTGTCCCGCCTCGGCGGCGACGAGTTCGTCGTGCTGCTCCCCCGGCTGCTCGACGAGCAGACCGCCGACACGGTCGCCGACCGCATCCTGCACGACCTGCAGAAGCCGCTCACCGTCGACGACCTGGTTCTCTCCGTACGGGCCAGCGCCGGCATCTCCATCACGCAGGGCAACCGGCTCGATGTCGACACACTGCTGCGCGAGGCCGACGAGGCGCTCTACCACGCCAAGGACGACGGCAAGGGCGTGGTGCGCCGCTTCGACCCGGTCCGCTTCGCCGAGGCCGCCCAGCGCCGGCGCGACGAGTCCGACCTGCGCCGCGCCCTGGACGAAATGCAGTTCGAGGTGCACTACCAGCCGATCGTCGACCTCAACGGCGAGCTGGCGGTGGGCGTCGAGGCGCTGGTGCGCTGGCGGCACCCGGTGCGCGGCCTGCTCGCGCCGGGCGACTTCATCGAGCTGGCCGAGACGCTGGGCCTCATGCCCGGGCTGGGCCTGTGGGTGCTGCGCGAGGCGTGCGCCCAGGCCGTGGTGTGGCAGCAGGACAACCCCGGCTTCAAGGTCAACGTCAACCTGTCAGCGACGCAGTTGTCCAGCCCCGAACTGACCGACGAGGTCGGCGCCGTGCTGGCCGACACCGGCCTGCCCCCGAACTCGCTGGTGCTGGAGCTGACCGAGTCGATGGCGCTCACCGACCTGACCGAGTCGGCGCGCGTGCTGAGCTCGCTGAAGACCTTGGGCGTACGCATCGCCCTGGACGACTTCGGCACCGGCTTCTCGTCGCTGAGCCACCTGGGCGCCCTGCCGGTCGACGTGGTCAAGATCGACAAGTCCTTCGTGGCCGCCATGCGCGAGACCACGGCCACCGGCTCGGTAGCCGAGGCCGTGCTGCACATCGCCCGCACGTTCAACCTGGCCCCCGTGGCCGAGGGCGTCGAGGACGAGATGCAGGCCACCCTGCTGCGCGAACTGGCCTGCGCCGAGGCACAGGGCTACCACTTCGCCCGCCCCATGCCGGCCGCCGAACTGACCGGCCTGCTGACCCGCCAGTCCGCCGGCCTCCAGATCCGCTGACCATGGGTAGCACATGTGCTACGGTCAATCTGTGCATGAAGTCGGACTGCGGGAGATGCGGCAGAACGCCAGCGATCTGGTACGCCGGGCGCAAGCGGGTGAACGAGTGACCATTACCGTCGCCGGCCGGCCGGCCGCCGTACTCGGCCCCGTCAGTCCTCGCACCTGGCGCGAGTGGGACGACCTGGCCGGTGTCTTCGATCAACCCACCGACCCTCGATGGGCCGATGACCGGGATCTCCTCGACGACACCGTCACCGATCCGTGGGCCGAACGGTGAGCCGAGGCATCCTGGACACCAGCATCCTCATCGCCACCGACGTAACCCCGATTCCCGGCGAATTGGCCATCAGCGTCGCGAGTCTCGCCGAACTCCAATTCGGAGTCCTGGTCGCGAAGACCACCGAGGCGAGAGCGCTGCGCCTGGCACGACTCAGCGCCATTCAACGCCGATTCGACCCGCTCCCGATCGACGAAACCATCGCCGACAGCTACGCGCGACTCGCCGCACGCGTCGTCGAGACCGGCCGCCAGCCACGAGCAAGAGTCATGGACCTGCTCATCGCCGCAACCGCACACGCTCACGACGCGGCTGTATACACGCGCAACGCCGACGATCTCGCAGGACTCGAAGACCTCATCACCATCCACACGATCTGACCGCTATCGTCCAGCCCCTCCGCCCTGGACAACGTGGTCCGCCCGGCTGGCATCACCCTCGGCTGATCCGGCCCCTTACGCCTTGGCTGGTTGCACGGCCAGGCCGATGCCCGGGGCGATCGGCTTGAGGCGCTTGCCCGCGAAGAGCATCAGGCTCAGCACGCTGGCGAAGATGGCCAGCGCCCCCGCGCCGTACCAGGCCCAGGTGTACGCGCCGAGCTGGTCCCGCACGAGGCCGGCGGCCGTGGCGGCGGCTGCGGCGCCGAACTGGTGCGAGGCGAAGACCCAGCCGAACACGATCGCGCCGCTCTGGCCGAAGTACTCGCGGCAGAGCGCGACCGTGGGCGGCACCGTGGCCACCCAGTCGAGGCCGTAGAACAGGATGAACACCAGCATGCTGGGGTGCGCCGTGGCGGCGAACAGCGATGGCAGCACCAGCAGCGACAGCCCGCGCAGGAAGTAGTAGGCGCCGAGCAGGATGCGGCTGTCGACCCGGTCGGTCAGCCAGCCCGACGCGATGGTGCCGGCGATGTCGAACAGGCCGACCAGGGCCAGCAGGCTCGCGGCCGTCGTCTCGGTCATGCCGTGGTCGTGCGCGGCCGGGATGAAGTGGGTGCCGACCAGCCCGTTGGTGGTCGCCCCGCAGATCGCGAAACCGCCCGCGAGCAGCCAGAACGGCCGGGTCCTGGCGGCCTGGCCGAGAGCTCGCAGCGCGGTGCGGGCGGCGCCGGCCGGGGCGATCGGCTTCGGCTCCTCGTAGACACCGCCGTAGGCGCCCAGGCCCAATTCGGCCGGGTGGTCGCGCAGCCGCCACCAGACCAGCGGCACGACCAGCAGGGCGGCGCCGGTGACGGTGAGCGCGGCCAGGCGCCAGCCCGAGTGTTCGGTGAGCGTGGCCAGCACCGGCAGGAAGACCAGGTTGCCGGCCGCGCCGCCGGCGGTGAGCACACCGGTGACCAGGCCGCGGTGCTTGACGAACCAGCGGCCGGTGATGGTGGCGACGAAGCCGAGCGCCATCGACCCGGTGCCCAGGCCGACCAGGACGCCCCAGAGCAGAATCAGCTGCCAGCTCGACCGCATGAAGACGGTCAGGCCGGAGCCGGCCGCGACGAGCAGCAGCGCGGCCATGATCACGCGGCGGATGCCGAACCGTTCCATCAGGGCGGCCGCGAACGGCGCGGTGAGGCCGTAGAGCAGCAGGTTGACCGAGACCGCGGCCGAGATCGTGCCGAGCGACCAGCCGAACTCCTCGTGCAGCGGCCGGATCATGACGGACGGGGTGGCCCGGAACCCGGCCGCGCCGACCAGGGCGACGAAGGCGACGACGGCCACCAGCCAGGCCGGATGGATGCGCAGTTTGCTCACGCTACAGATTCTGTGAACTTCCGGCCGGTGCGACGAGTGGCCGGAAGGCCATCATGCGCAAGAATTGGGCCATGAGCCATCGCATTGCCGTCCTTCCCCTGGAGGGTGTGGTCACGTTCGACCTCGGCACGGCCACGCAGGTGTTCGGCGCGGCCCGCGACGCCGACCACCACCGGCTGTACGAGATCCTGGTCTGCGGCACCGGCCCGGTGCGCACCTCGGCCGGCTTCACGATCATCCCCGACCACGATCTGAGCGTCCTCGAGACGGCCGACACGGTCGTCGTCCCCGGCGTCGACGCCGGCAGCACCGTCACGGACGGGACGCTGCGGGAGGACGTACGCGAAGCTCTTCGGAAAGCCGCCGCCAGAAAGGCAAGGATCGTCTCGATCTGCACCGGCGCCTCCGTGCTGGCGGCAGCCGGCCTGCTCGACGGGCGCCCGGCGGCGACCCACTGGCTCTGGGGCAAGCGGATCGGCGGCCTCTATCCCCGGGTGCGGTGGAATCTCGACGTGCTGTTCGTCGACGACGGCGACATCCTCACCTCGGCCGGCGTGGGCGCCGGGGCCGATCTCTGCCTGCACATCGTGCGCAACGACCACGGCGCCGAGATCGCCAACCGCGCGGCCCGCCGCTGCGTGCTGCCGCCCTGGCGTGACGGCGGGCAGGCACAGTTCATCGAGCGGCCGGTCCCCCACTCGGACGGCACGGGTACGGCGCCGACCCGGGCCTGGACGCTCGACCGGCTGGCCGAGCCGGTGACCCTGGAGGCGATGGCCGAGCACGCCAGGATGAGCGTGCGCACCTTCACCCGGCGGTTCCGTGAGGAGACCGGCACGAGTCCCCGGCAGTGGTTGCTGCGACAACGGATCGCGCACGCTCAAGTGCTGCTCGAGTCGACCGATCTGGGGGTCGACTCGGTGGCGCGGCGCTCGGGGCTGGGCAGCGCGACCGCCCTGCGGCAGCATCTGCAGGCGGCGATCGGCGTGGCGCCCACCGCGTATCGGCGAACCTTCCGGCAACCGGTGCGATCCGTATCATAACCTTCCGGATCTTAGGTATCAGCCGTGATGTCCGATCAGTAAGGCGAGCATTCATCGCCGAACTAAGGATGTCATGGACCAGACCTTCCGCCCGCTGCTGGACGCGCTCAAGCAGATCGGGATCGATCCGCTGGCCGTCGACAAGGCAGCGGAGGAAGCGCAGCGCAGTGGCCGGTCCGTGCGCGCGGTCCTCATCAACGACCAGGTCGTCACCGAGGAGCAGCTGACCGCGGCGGCCGCCCAGGCCTTCGGCATCAACACGGTCGACCTGGTCAGCTTCCAGCCCGACCCGGCCGCGCTCAAGAGGATCCCCCTGCCGGTCGTGCTGCGCCACCGCGTGCTCGGCCTGTCGATGGCCGACGGCGAGCTGGTCGTCGGCGTCACCGACCCCGGCGACGTGGTCGCGCTGGACGACGTCCGCGCCGCCACCGGCATGACCATCCGCCCGGTCGTGGTTGCCCGCAGCGAGGTCCGGCGGATCATCGAGCGGCTCCAGCGCGAGTCGAGCGACCTCGGCGACCTGGTCGACGACGCCGCCGAGTCCCAGACCGGGATGTCCGCGCAGGCCACCAGCGCGGACGACGCCCCGATCGTGCGCTACGTCAACAGCCTGATCGAGCAGGCCGTCATGAACCGCGCCTCCGACCTGCACCTCGAGCCGACCGAGGACGACATGCGGGTGCGCTACCGGATCGATGGCGTGCTGCACGAGGTGGACCTCGTGCCGAAGGGCGTGATGGCCGCGCTGACCTCGCGCATCAAGATCATGTCGGGTGTAGACATCACCGAGAAGCGGGTGCCGCAGAACGGCCGCATCACCGCGCTCATCCGCGACCGCACGGTCGACCTGCGTACCGCCACGCTGCCCACGGTGTGGGGCGAGAAGATCGTGCTCCGCGTGCTCGACACCGGCGGCATCGACCTCGACATGAACAAGCTGGGGTTCACCCAGCACAACCTGGACCGGTTCGCCGCGTCGTTCACCAAGCCGCACGGCATGGTGCTGGTGACCGGCCCGACCGGTTCCGGCAAGTCGACCACCCTGTACGCCACGCTGGGCCGGATCAGCAAGCCGGAAGTCAACGTGATCACCGTCGAGGACCCGGTCGAGTACCGCCTCCGCGGCGTCAACCAGGTGCAGGTCAACGCGAAGGCCGGCCTGACGTTCGCCGCCGTGCTGCCGGCCATCCTGCGCTCCGACCCGGACGTCGTGCTGATCGGTGAGATCCGGGACAGCCACACGGCTCAGATCGCGGTGGAGGCGTCGCTCACCGGTCACCTCGTGCTGTCGACGCTGCACACCAACGACGCGGCGGGCGCGGTCACCCGTCTCACCGAGATGGGGATCGAGCCGTTCCTGGTCGGGTCGTCGCTCGACTGCGTGTTGGCCCAGCGGCTGGCCCGGCGCCTGTGCGACTGGTGCAAGGAGGCCTACAAGCCGGCCGAGGAGGAGCTCGTCGGCGCGCGCTGGCCCTTCGACGACCTGGTCGTGCCCGAGGCGCTCTACCGCCCGGTGGGCTGCCGCAACTGCGCGAACACCGGCTATCGGGGCCGGATCGCGCTGCACGAGGTGATGCCGATCAGCCCCGAGATCGAGGCGCTGACCATCCGCCGGGCCTCGTCCAACGAGATCCTCGAGGTGGCGCTCTACCAGGGGATGTACGACCTGCGGGCCGATGGCCTGGCCAAGGCGTCGGGCGGGCTGACCTCCGTACGCGAGGTCTCGCGCGTCGCCATCTAGGGCTCAAGACCTTATCCCGCACGCCGGGGCACCACCCGAAAACGCCAGAACCGACCCTAAACCGGCCCGCCGAAGTGCCGAATACAAGAGGCGTCCGTACCGACGAGAGAGCCGGTGGAGATGTACCAGACCGACACGATGGTGCCCCAGCAGGCGGCGCCCCAGCCGGGGGCGCCCGCGCCGGGTGACCTCGCCGTGCTCAACCAGATGCTCGTCACGCTGGTCGAATCGCGCGGCTCCGACCTGCACCTGACCGTCGGCACGCCGCCGATGATGCGGGTCAACGGCTCGCTGCGCCCGCTCGACGGCTACGGCAACCTGAACTCGTCGGACACCGCGCTGCTGTGCCGGGCCGCGATCTCGGCCGACCAGTGGGCGACCTTCCAGCGGGTGCAGGAGCTCGACTTCGCGCACAGCATCGTCGGCGTCTCCCGCTTCCGCGGCAACCTCTATGTGCAGCGCAACTCGTGCGGCGCGGTCTTCCGGGCCATCCCGCACGAGATCAAGCCGCTGGATGAGCTGGGCATGCCCGACTCGGTGTCCCGTTTCGCCCACCTGCCGCGCGGCCTGGTGCTGGTGACCGGCCCGACCGGTTCCGGCAAGACCACGACGCTGGCCTCGATCCTCGACCTGGCCAACCGCAGCCGCGCCGACCACATCGTGACGATCGAGGACCCGATCGAGTTCCTGCACCCGCACAAGCGCAGCGTGGTCAACCAGCGCGAGGTCGGCGCGGACACCGAGACCTTCGCCTCGGCGCTCAAGCACGCGCTGCGGCAGGACCCGGACATCATCCTCGTCGGCGAGCTGCGCGACCTCGAGACGACGGCCACGGCGCTGACCGCGGCCGAGACCGGCCACCTGGTGCTGGCGACCCTGCACACGCAGAGCGCCACCCAGACCATCGACCGCGTCATCGACATCTTCCCGCCGCACCAGCAGCTGCAGATCCGCGCCCAGCTGGCCGCCTCGCTCCAGGGCGTCATCACGCAGGCGCTGGCCCCGCGGGCGGACAACAAAGGCCGCGTCGTGATCGCCGAGATTCTGACCGCGACCCCGGCCATCCGCAGCCTGATACGCGAGGGCAAGTCTCACCAGATTCCCTCGTTCATGCAGGCCGGCGCGAGCGACGGCATGCTCGCGTTCGACCAGCACCTGGCCGAGAAGGTGCGCGAGCAGGTCGTGACGCTGCCGGCCGCCCTCGAGCTCTGCCACTCCAAGGAGGAACTCATGCGACTCGTGGGACGGAGCTGACCCCATGCCGGCCACCAAGGTCTATCGGTACAGCAGCATCGACGGAGCCGGCCACCGCGCCAAGGGCACCGTCGAGGCGCCGAACGAGGCCGCGGCCACCAATCTGCTCAAACAGCGGGGCGAGACGCCGCTGGAGCTGGCCGAGACCGGCAAGGGTCTCGACATGGAGATCAAGATCCCGGGCCTGGGCAACCGGGTGAAGCTCAAGGATCTCGCCGTCTTCTCCCGCCAGTTCGCCACGATGACCGCCTCCGGCATGTCGCTGCTGCGGTCGCTGGCGATCCTGGAGGAGCAGAGCAGTTCGCCGCCGCTGAAGAAGGCGCTGGGCGAGCTGCGTACGGATGTGGCCGCCGGCGCCTCGCTGTCGGCGTCCATGGCCAAGCACGACCGGATCTTCCCGCGCCTCATGATCGCCATGGTCCGGGCCGGCGAGACCGGCGGTATGATCGACCGCGCTCTCGAGCAGATCGCGGACAGCCTGGAGAAGGACACCGCGCTCCGCGGCAAGATCAAGAGCGCGATGACCTATCCGGCGATCGTGCTGTCGTTCACCTTCATCCTGATCGCCGCGGTGCTCATCTTCATCGTGCCGATCTTCGAGGCGATGTTCGCCAACCTCGGCGGCGAGCTGCCGGCGATCACCCAGTTCCTGGTCGACGCGAGCCACAACATGTGGTGGATCGGCCCCCTGATCATCACCCTGGGCGTCTCCGGATCGATCTTCTACAAACGGCGGATGCGCGCCAGCGACGAGTTCCGCCTCAAGGTCGACCGCATCAAGGTCAAGATGCCGGTGTTCGGCTCCCTGTTCCGCAAGCTCGCGATGAGCCGCTTCTCCCGCAACCTGGGCCTGCTGCTCAACGTCGGCGTGCCGGTGATGCAGGCGCTCACCGTGGTCGGCGAGACCACGGGCAACGAGATCATCAATGTCGCCATGAAGGACGTGCAGGCCGCCGTCCGCGACGGCCAGACGATGTCCTCGGCTCTGCGTAACCACCCCATCTTCCCGGCCATGGTCACTCAAATGATCGAAGTCGGCGAAGAAAGCGGCCAAATCAGTCAGATGCTGGACAAGGTTGCCGATTTTTACGACAGGGAAGTCGACAGCGCCGCCGAGTCCCTGACCGCCTCGATCGAACCGATCATGGTGCTCGTCATGGGTGCCGTCGTGGGCGGAATGGTGATCTGTCTCTACCTACCGATGTTCACCATTTATCAAAACATTCAGAGCAACTGACTGGCACGACCAGGCCGGACTCCCGCCGGCCGAACGGGCCCCCGCCCGGCACCACCACCCCGCCCCACCCCACCTGCCATGGAGGCACCCCCAATGAACGACATCATCACGCGGCTCCGCAACAAGAAGGACGACGAAGGCTTCACCCTCATCGAGCTTCTTGTCGTGGTGGTCATCATCGGCGTGCTGGTCGCGATCGCAGTGCCGGTCTACCTCAACTACCGCAAGGGAGCCGCGGACAAGTCGGCCCAGTCCGACGTGCGCGGCGCGGTGAGCACGATCGAGCAGTACTACACCGACAACGGCAACACTTACCCCACGGCGAACCGGGTGAAGAACCAGGCGAGCTTCAACATCGGCACGACCGCCGCGCCGGCCGCAGGCGATCCTGCGCCGGCCGGCTGGGTCACCTTGTCGGACAAGACCCAGATGACCTACATCGCGGGCGCCGCGACCAGCGGCACGGTCTCGACCTACAAGGTCTGCGCCCTCAACACCAACGGCAGCGGCAAGCTCTATGTCTACGACAGCTCGGTCGGCGGCTCGGTGAAGACGTACGGCACCGGCGTCAACATCGACGACTGCACCGGCACCGCCTGATCGACGAACGACCCACCGCCACGCCAAGGAGGTAAACCCGATGTCGCAGCTGCCGCTGCTCGTCGTGGTCGCCCTGCTCGGCCTGGCGGTGGGTTCTTTCCTCAACGTGGTGATCTACCGCGTGCCGCGCAACGAGTCGCTGGTCCACCCGCGCTCGCACTGCCCGGCCTGCGGCGCCGAGGTCCGCAACAAGCACAACGTCCCGGTTCTCGGCTGGCTGATGCTGCGCGGCCGGTGCGCCGCCTGTGAGGCGGCGATCAGCCCGCGCTATCCGCTCGTCGAGGCGGGCACTGCGGTTCTGTTCGTCGCGGTGGCGGCCCGGTTCGGGTTCTCGTGGGAGCTGCCCGCCTACCTCTACCTGGCGGCGATCTCGGTGGCGCTCGCGGTGATCGACCTCGACGTGATGCGCCTGCCCGACAAGATCGTCCTGCCGTCGTACGCGGTGGCTCTGGTCCTGATCACCCCGGCCGTGATCGCCGATCGCAGCTGGTCGACCGCCGGCCGGGCTTTGCTGGCGGCGGTCGTGCTCTACGTCGCCTACTTCATCCTGGCCGCCATGCCGCGCGGGATGGGCGGCGGCGACCTCAAGCTGGCCCCGCTGCTCGGCTTCTATCTCGGCTGGCTCGGCTGGAGCTCGGTGGCGATCGGCGCGTTCGCGGCGTTCCTGCTGGGCGGTCTGGTCGCGGCGGTGCTGATGTTGCTGCGCCGGGCCAACCGCAAGAGCCGGATCCCCTTCGGCCCGTACATGCTCGCCGGCGCCTTCCTCGCGGTGTTCGCCGGCGCGCCCATCGCGCAGTGGTACTCCTCCCTGCTCATTCCTGCCGCCTGATTCCCCGTACGCACGAACGAAGGAGACCGATGGCTGGCGTCATCCCGATCGGGCTCGACATCGGCACGTCCTCCATCCGGGCCGTCGAGGTCCGCCGGGGCAAGGACGACTACACGTTGTCCAACTTCGGCCAGGTGCCGCTGCCGCCCGGCGCGGTTTCCGGCGGCGTGGTCCAGGACCCGGTCATGGTCACCTCGGCCCTCAAGCAGCTCTGGGCGGCCTGCAAGTTCGGCACCAAGAACGTCAACCTCGGCGTGACCAACCCGCAGCTCGTGGTGCGCGAGATGGCGGTGTCGAACCTGCCCGCCAAAGAGATGCGCCAGGCCCTGCCGTTCCAGGTCAAGGACGCGCTGCCGCTGGCCGTCGAGCGCTCGCTGCTCGACTTCTATCCGCTCGAGGAGCCGGGCGACAACCCGACCGTCCGCGGGCTGCTCATCGCCATGCCCAAGGAGGCTGTGATGAGCGCGGTCGGCGCCGTCGAGAAGGCCGGCCTGCACGTCAAGGCGGTCGACCTAGCGTCGTTCGCGCTGCTGCGGGCCGCCTCGCGGCTGGACACCCAGATCGAGGCGATCGTCGACATCGGGCTCGACGTGACCAGCGTGGTCGTGCACGCCGACGGCAAGCCGCTGATCGTGCGGACCGTCCCGCGGGGTGGCCAGGAGATCACCGACAGCATCGCCACCCGGCTCGGCATCCCGCAGCCCGAGGCCGAGGAGCTCAAGTGCCGGTTCGGCCTGCACGGCGACGGCAGGCCGGACGGCGTGGAGGCCGCCGAGGAGGCAGTCCGCCCGCTGGTCAGCGAGCTGCGCAGCTCCTTCACCTATCTCGCCTCGAGCGAGCGGCACCTGCAGGTCACCCGGCTCGCCCTGTGCGGCGGCAGCGCCCTCATGCCCGGTCTCGCCGAGCACCTTCAGAACCAGCTACGGATCACCGTCATGTTCGCCGACAGCGCCAGCCGCCTGCGGGACACGCGCAAGGGCCGCGAGCGCGGCTTCGAAAGCTTCGTGCCCTCGGCCGCGGTGTCGATCGGCCTGACCCTGGGAGCGGCAGCCTGATGACCACCACTCAAACCGCCCTGATGCCGGTCGACCCGGCCGTCTCTCCCGCGCAGGCCTCCCGGATCCTGACGATCCGGGCCAACCTGCTGCCCGAGGAGATCCGTGCCGGGCGCAGCGCCCGCCGCACCCGGTTCCTGCTGATCGGCGCCGTGCTCGCGGTCATAGCCGTGATGGCCGGCTGGTACCTGTACGCCGTGCAGCAGGTCACCACCGCCCAGGACAACCTGACCATGGCCACCGACCAGGTGCAGCGAATTCAGAACGAGAAGAAGAAGTACTCCGGGGTGACCGCCACCATCAACGACGTCAAGACAGTCGAGCAGGACCTCAAGACGCTGCTCGGCACCGACCTGCCGTGGGCCACGAACATGGACAACCTCCGCGAGGACGCCGTGGCCGCGGACGTTCAGATCGGCACAATCTCCGGCAGCCTGTCCGAGGCCCCAGCCGCCGGCGCAGCGACCGCCGCCACGCCGGCCGGTGTTGTGGCCGCACTGTCCATCGCCGGCACCGCGAGCGACAAGAAGCACGTCGCCGCGTTCCTCGACAAGCTGGCCACCCACCCCGGCTTCACCGATCCCTACCTGACGACCGCGACCCAGGACGACAACCAGGTCACGTACACCCTCACCTTCAAGCTCACTTCTGCCGCGCTCTGCGGACGGTTCACCACCGCCTGCAAGACCGGGGGCAACTGATGGAGGCCCGGCGCGCTGACCGCATCTGGCTCGTCGGCGGACTCATCGCCATCGTCATCCTCATCGCCGCGGCCTGGCTGCTCGCCATCTCACCCAAGTTCGCCGAGGCCGACGAGGTGCAGGCCCAGGCCGACGACACCACCATCCAGCTGGCCTCGCTGCGCAAGGAGGTGGCGAAGCTCAAGGAACAGAACGAGAAGAAGGCCACCTACCAGGCTCAGCTCGACACGCTCGTGACGAACCTGCCCGAGACGTACGGCATGCCGGTCTTCCTGCGTTCGCTCCAGGATTCCGGCGCGGCCACCTCGGTAGAGGTCAGCGACCTCAGCGTGGCCGCCCCGGTGGCCTCGGACCAGGTGACCACCGCGGTCAAGCTGCCGCTCTCGATGAACGTCAAGGGCACGATCCCCAACATCAGCAAATTCATCGTGCGCCTTCAGCAGACGCAGAACCGGGCCGTGCTGCTCGACACGGTCACCGTCTCGGCTCCGGATGAGGACAAGCTCGTGGTCGCGAGTCTGACGCTGACCGCTTTCTGCACCAAGAACAACCTCGCGGACAGCACCAAACTCGACCGCACCGACATGTGCGCGACGACATGACAACAACGGCTACCGGGTGAACCCGGGTAGCCGAGCGCCGCACTCCATTGTCACCCTGAGTACTCTGCCCGTATGTCATACGCGGTCCCACCGACCCGTACCGCAGCGGTCGTCCGCCAGTTGCGTAACGAGATCGTCACCGGCGAGCTGTCCCCAGGCACGCTCATCAAGGATGCCGAGCTCGCCGCCCGCCTAGGCGTCAGCATCACGCCGGTACGCGAAGCCATCGCTCAGCTCAGCGTCGAGGGCCTGATCGACATCGCGCCCAACCGAACCCGGCACGTCACCAAGGTCACCCAGAAGAACGCCCTGGAGCTGATCGACGTGATGAGCGTGCTGGCCTGCGCCGGCTTCGAGTGGGGCGTCGACAACCTCACCGAGACGCACATCGAGCTGCTGCGCCAGCGCCAGGCCGAGTTCGTCGACGCCCTGGCCGCCGGCAACGTGCTGGCCGCCGGGGCGGCCGGCGCCGACTTCAGCTCGATCATCATCCTGGCCAGCGGCAACCGCGAACTGCAGTCCATGGTGGACCTCGTTGTCGCGCGCACCATGCGCATACTGGCGATGACGGCCGAGAGCGACCTGTGGAACACCTGGATCGAGGGCCACGACGCGATCCTGCGCCTGCTCGTCGAGGGCGACCGCAAGGGTGCGCTCAACCGCTACCGCCAGATCTACGTCGACTATCGTTCCCAGGTCGAGGGTGAGCTCTTCCTCGACCAGTGACCCACCGGCCCTTCCCCGGCCGGCGGCTACCTCTCGCCGATCGCAGCCTTCCGCTGTGGCAGCCTGTCGCCGCGTTCCACCGATCCCGGCCCTTTCCACAGTCGCGGCCTTCACCGGTCGCGGCCCTTTCGACGGTCGCGGGTCCTCTGCCGATCGCGACTCAGCGGGCGGCGGCCAGTAGCGCGGTGACGCCCTCAATGGCCGGTGGGCGCACCGCGAAGCGGCTGATCCCCCACCGGCTCTTGAGCTGCCGCAGCTTGGCGGCTATCTCACCCAGCGTGCCGATCAACACGAACGGGCAGGTCATGAGGTCGGCCTCGTCGGCTTCAACCTCTTTCGCGTACGCGGAGTAACCGGCGCCGCCGTCATCGGTGACCTCGAACCGCTGCACCAACGCCTCGGCCGGCTTGCCGCCGCACAGTTCGATCTGAGCGTCGACCTGGTCGCTGCGCCACCGTGCCTCGTGCCGGTGCCCGTCGGCAAGCGTGCGCCCCAGCCCCGACAGCCCGATGAGGTCGGCGTGCCCGGCCGCCCACCGCAGCAGCCGGCTGTTGCCACCCCCGATCAACAGCGGAACCTTCTGCTGTACGGGCCGCGGCTCAGCCATGCCGTCCCCGGCCAGCATCCGCGTGGCGGCCTCGGCGACCATGATGCAGTGGTCGATCCGTCCCCGCACGTCCGGCCGCACGCGCCCGACCGCCTCCCATTCCGCCGGAGTGTGCCCCGCTCCCAGCCCCAACACGGCGCGCCCACCGGACACGACGTCAAGAGTCGCCACATCCGACGCGAGCAACAGCGGCTCCCGAACACCGGCATTGGACACGTACGACCCCAGCCGAATCCGCGAAGTCACAGCAGCTGCAGCCGCCAGCGCCACGAACGGCGCCGCGCACGACCCCGGATGGTCCGGCACGTACAACGACTCGAAGCCCGCCTCTTCAGCACCCCGGGCAAGGTCGAGCCACCCGCCGGCACTTTGGGCACGGCCTGCAACGCAAAGCTGACCATGCCGCGATCATGGCCCTCCCCACCCGTCCCCGAACAGGAAATTTCACCACCAGCGAACCGATCCCACGCCGCCCAAGCCTCACCGCCACGCCGGCGCCACCGGCACCACCCCTCCCGCACCGCAGCACCGCCTCGCCGCGCCACCTACACCGCCGGCGCCACACGCCCCTGCCCGCGCCGCCCCGCCTGCACCGCACCGCCCCCAGCTGAAATCGCACCCGGTCTGCAACCGTGACCTTCCTCTCGCCCGCCCCACCCAGGCCGATGTACGAGGTGTCCGACCGGAAGGGACACCGCATGACGACCGACCTGATCCTCGTAGCCGACGACGACAGCGACATCCGCGACCTGCTCACCGTGACGCTCGAGTCCGCCGGTTTCCGCGCCGTGGCCGCCAAGGACGGGCACACCGCGGCCCGCATCCTCACCGTCGCCAAACCGGCAGGCTTGATCACCGACATCCAGATGCCGGCGGTCGACGGCCTGGAGCTGTGCCGCCACGCCCGGCTCGACCCCGCCGGCCGCACCATGGCGATCGTCGTGATGTCGGCGAACACCCACGCCTACGCCGCCGAAGCCGGCCTCGACGCGGGCGCTGACCGCTACCTGGCGAAGCCACTGTCCCCCGGCCGCCTGGTAGCCGAGATGCGCGAACTCCTGGCCACCCGCTGACCGCCGCCCCACGAGCCAACGATGACCGCGGGGCCGGCACTCGTCCGCTAGCCAATGCTGACCGCCGAAACCCCGAGTCCGTCCACCGAGGGCACGCAGCCGCCGTACCCCAGGCCTTTCCCCACCCGACGGACTACTCCGCAGCCGCGAGCTCCCAGCTGCCCGCTGAACCGCCCGGCGCCCCGCAGCCGTTTCTCGAATCAGGAGGTAGACAGAAAATGACCACGCTCTACGCACCGCCCCGGGAAGCCGACGCTTTCACCCGAGCGATGTCCCCGGCGCCGATCACCGCGCCGCTGTCCCCCAGCATCCTCATCGCAGACGATGACGACGAGGTCCGCGACGTGATCGAGTTCCGCCTCCAGGTGGCCGGCTACCGCACACTGACTGCCGACAACGGACAGTCGGCGCTGAGCCTGGCCATCGAACGCCGCCCCCGCGTCATCATTCTCGACGTCACCATGCCCCAGATCGACGGCCTGACGGTCTGCAACCGCCTGCACGCGACCCCCTGCACCGCCGAGATCCCGGTTCTGATGATCAGCGCCAACTGCGCCGACCAGGACAGGGAACTGGGCCTGGCCGCCGGCGCCGACGACTACCTGCCGAAGCCCTTCACGTCCCACGAGATGATGCGCCGGGTCAACTGGCTCCTGCTCTCCGCGGGCCGCTAAGAACCGTCCGTTCAGGACCTGCCGCGCTGCGAGGAACGGGGCGACCGGGCGGCGGTCAGACCGCGATCAGCGGATGGCCCAGTTCGCGCAGGTGGCGCAGCGTCTCGAGAATCGAGTAGCAGTCGGCGAGGGCGTCGTGCTCGCGGTCGAGGCGGGCGGCCAGGCCCAGCGCGAAGGCGAGCCGGCCCGACGACAGCCCGACGGTGGCGGGCAGCACCGCGTTGAAGTAGGTGCGGATGTTGACGAACGGCGGCAGTCCGCGCTTCGGGGTGCGGCCCTCGGGCACCTGGAGGATGAGGTTCTCGCCGAGGATCACCATGTCGTTGCCGTACGAGAGAACGTAGTGGCCGTCGCAGAAGTCGAGGAACGCGTCGAGCGCGTCGGCGAACGGCCGGCCTTGCTCGTCGACGGCGGTCTGGCTGATGCCGGTCAGATCCTGGAAGTAGTCCGAGAGCGAGGGGTTGCGCTGCGGCCGTACGAGTTGGTTGAACTCGCCCGTGACCAGCAGGCCGGCCGAGTCGACGCGCAGCGCCCCGATCTGCACGACCTCGCGGAATTCGCCGGGCCTCGACCAGCCGTGCTCCTGCGAGCCCGCCCACGCCGTGAACTCCAGGTCCAGGATGATGATCACGACCAGAACCTACTTGATCTTCACGTGCCGACCGAGGCCCGGCCGATGGCGGCGACGGCAACATCCAGCGTCCGGTTGAATTCGTCGTCACTCTGCTGATACCGCAGGTCCTGCACCAGCGCGCGGGAGAAGCTGGCGATCAGCCCGCGGTTGCGCGCCAGTCGCTCGTCCGCCTCGGCCTGGGTGTATCCGCCCGAGAGCGCGACGACACGCAGCACGTTCGGGTGCCCGATGAGGTCGGCGTAGAAGTTGTCGACGCTCGGGATCGACAGTTTGAGCATCACCGGCCCGTCGACGTCGGCCAAATGCTCGAGGACTGCCGCCTTCAGCAGCTCCTCCGCCCGCGGCTTCTCGGCACTGTGGATGTCGACCTCGGGCTCGAGGATCGGCACCAGCCCCGCTCCGAGGATCTCCCGCGCGTACGCGAATTGCTGATCGACGATCGCCTTGATGCCGCCGGTGTCGGCCCGGCTGACGAACGACCGCATCTTCGTACCGAAGACCCGCCGTTGGACCGCCCGCTCGAGCAACCCGCCGAGCCTCGTGAACGGCTTCATCAGCCGCACGCCGTCCCGCTCGTCGGCCAGGCCCTCGTCAACCTTGACGAACGGCACGATCCGCTTGCGCTGCCAGAGGTAGTCGGGGGCGCCGACGCCGTCGACGTCGCGGTCCATCGTCTGCTCGAACAGAATCGCCCCGAGCACCCGTTCCCCGGTGAAGGCCGGCGACGTCATGATCCGGCTCCGGAAGTCGTGCATGAGGTCGAACATCTGACCCTCACCCGAGTACGCCGATTCCGGCACCCCGTACAGGGCCAGGGCCCTGGGCGTGCTCCCACCGCTCTGATCCAGCGCGGCCAGAAAACCAGCTCCCGAAGCGATCCTGTTCCGCTGCTCATCCCGCATGCCCTCAGCGTTACCCCGGGCAGCCACCCCCGCAGCCCTTCATGCCGGTCATCTCCGTCACTGCGAACGACGAGAGGACGCCCATACCAGTTGGCCGGTATCCGGGTTTGCAGTTGGCGGCAATGCCGCCCCGGCCCGAACGGACGACCGTGGGCAGCGACGAAGTCCTTCGAAGAGGAGCAGGACCATGACCGATCAAGTGATGCGGGTGCGTACGCACGCAGCCTGGCGCGACATCTCGCCGGCGCAACGAGTGCTGGCCGTGGTGACGGCGGCGCTGCTGGGGGTCGACGCCTACGTGCATCTGCACGACGCCGCCCAGTACGACCAGTTCCGCTCGTCCGTGATGAGCGAGGGCACACTGTTCCGCATCCAGGGAGTCGTCGCGATCGTGGTCGCGATCGCGCTGCTCATCTGGCCGCGCGTGCTCACCTGGGTCGTGTCGCTGCTGGTGGCGGGCAGCGCAGCCGTGGCGGTGACGCTCTACACGTACGTGAATGTGGGCCAACTGGGCCCGCTGCCCAACCTGTACGAGAACACGTGGAACGCCCCCGGCAAGGCCTTCTCCGCCATCGCCGAAACGCTCGCCGCGCTGGTCGCCATCGCCGGCCTGACCCTAGCCGTGCGGGCCCGTCAACGCAGGTAGGACCGCAGCCGCAAAAGAACTCGGGGCCGCTCGCCCAGCACAATCCGCTACCCAGCGCAACCGGCCGCACCGTGGGGTTTCAGGGGGCTCGGCCCCCTGAGCAAACAAAACGAGGCGGACCGGTTCGCGCTTTCCGCGAACACAAGCCGCCTCGACTTGTGGAGCTGAGGGGACTCGAACCCCTGACCCCCACACTGCCAGTGTGGTGCGCTACCAGCTGCGCCACAGCCCCTTGCCGTCCCCGGTTCGCCCGGGCACGGGAGAAATACTACACACCTGTCGGGGGCGGTTGCCGGGACCCCCTCAGTTCAGGGTCGGAAGTGGGCCACCGCGGCGCTACGCCGGACCGGTCGCTCAGCTCAGGGCCAGAAGTGGACCGCCGCGACGCTGCGCCGCGCCGGTGGCTCAGTTCAGGGCCGGGTCGGGCGGGAAGTGGGCCACCGCGGCCAGGATGTCGCCCTGGCGGCGCAAGACCATGGCCCACAGGTCGTCGGGGCGGGCCATGAAGGGATCGCCGGGCAGGGCGTCCAGCAGGAACCAGGAGCCGGCGGTGATCTCTTCCTCCAGCTGGCCCGCGGACCAGCCCGAATAGCCCGCGAAGACGCGGATACCGGCCAGGTTGTCGCGCAGGCGCTCGGGGTCGGCGGAGAGGTCGACCGTGCCCAGCGCGCCGGAGACCTGGTGGAAGCCGGAGATCCGCTTCTTCACGTCGGGGCGGGTGCGGGCGAGGCAGATCGCCGACTCGGGCTGTACGGGGCCGCCCTCGAAGAGCACCGCTGGGTCGCCTGCCAGCTCGCCCCAGCCGCCGAGCACGTCGGCGACGGGCACCTCGGTCGCGCGGTTGAGCACCACGCCCAGGGCGCCGCCGGTCTCGTGGGCGACGAGCAGCACGACCGTACGGTCGAAGTTCGGGTCCTTGAGGGTCGGCGTCGCCACCAGCAGCCGGCCGGTCATGGACTCCATCGACCGGCCTCCGATCCGCTGGCCCTCGCTATACATAAGCCGTCTCTACCAACGCCATGCAAGGCACATTAGCCCGAGATTCCGGCCGCCGATAAGGTCTGGACATGAACCCAGCGGCGGAGATCGGCGTCATCGGTGGATCGGGGCTCTACAAGCTCCTGGACGGTGCGGTCGAGCACGAGATGTCCACGCCCTACGGTGCGCCGTCCGACCCCATCACGGTCGCCCAGGTGGGTGACCGCCGCGTGGCTTTCCTACCCCGGCACGGCCGCGATCACCGCTACCCGCCGCACAAGATCCCTTACCGGGCCAACCTCTGGGCGCTGCGCGCTCTGGGCGTACGGCAGATCGTGGCTCCCTGTGCCGTCGGCGGCCTGCGTCCCGAGCTCGGCCCGGGCACGTTCGTGGTGCCCGACCAGCTGATCGACCGCACGAGCGGGCGCGCGCAGACGTACTACGACACCGGCGCCGTGCACGTGAACTTCGCCGACCCCTACTGCCCGGTCGGGCGCCGCGCGGTGCTGGGCGCGGCCGAGCCGGTCGAGCCGGTCGACGGCGGCACCATGGTCGTCGTCGAGGGGCCGCGCTTCTCGACGCGCGCCGAGTCGCGCTGGTTCACGGCGATCGGGGGCGCTGTCATCAACATGACCGGCCATCCCGAGGCTGTGCTGGCCCGTGAGCTCGGGCTCTGCTACACGTCGATCGCCCTGGTCACCGACCTGGACGCGGGGGTCGAGGGCGAGCACGGCGTCACCCAGGAAGAGGTGTTCCGGGTCTTCGCCGACAACACCGAACGCCTGCGGGGTGTACTGCTCGAGGCCGTGACCCGGCTGCCGGCCGAGCGCACCTGTCCGTGCGCGGCGGCGCTGGACGGCTTGAAGCTACCGATCGAGCTCCCATAAGAACGAGACATCGAGCTGCCGTAAACCCGTCGAGAAGAGCGGCCGGTCTCGATACTGTCCGGCCATGGACGATCCGGACGGCTACTTCTCCGAGCGTGTCGCCCGGACGTATGACGACGCGACCGGCGACGAGTTCGACCCGGCGGTGATCGCCGAGACGGCCGACGTGCTGGCCGGCCTGGCCGGTCCGGGTGGGCGGGCGCTCGAGTTCGCGATCGGCACCGGCCGCGTCGCGGTGCCGCTGGCCGGGCTGGGTGTGGCGGTGCACGGCATCGACATGTCGGCGGCCATGGTCGCCCGGCTGCGGGCCAAGAACCCGTTGATCGGCGTGTCGATGGGCGACTTCTCCTCCGTACGGGCCGGGGCTCCGGATTTTGACCTGGTCTACCTGGTCTTCAACACGGTGATGAACCTGACCACGCAGGACGCGCAGGTGCGGTGTTTCCGCAACGCCGCCGCGCACCTGCGCCCGGGCGGCCGCTTCCTGGTCGAGGTGATGGTGCCCGAGCTGCGGAAGCTTCCGGCCGGGCAGACGGTCGTGCCGTTCACCGTGACGCCGTCGCGGTGGGGGTTCGACAGCTACGACGTGGCGACCCAGGCGATGGCGTCGAACTATGTGACGCTGCACGACGACGGGCGCGGCGAGTTCTGGTCGGTGCCGTTCCGCTATGTGTGGCCGGCCGAGATGGATCTGATGGCGCGGATCGCCGGGCTCGAGCCGGAACACCGGTGGGATTCGTGGGCCGGCACGCCGTTCACGAACGACAGCACCAAGATCATTGCCACCTGGGTCAAGCGGTGAGCTCGTCGAGGTAGTCGTCGAGGCGGGCGGTCATCTCGTCCGGGGTGAGATGACCGGCCAGCACGTGGACGGTCACGCCGTCGACCAGCGCGTGCAGGCGGCGCGCGGTGGTCTCGGCGTCGCCGGGGGTCAGGTGGGCGGCGAGGCTCAGGCACAACTCGTACATGCGGGTGAAGTGGAGCCTCTGCACCCGGGCCAGCGCCGGGTCGCCGAGCCCGAGCGCGAGGAACGAGAACGCGATCGTCGACTCGGCCCGGCGTCGCTCGTCGACGGGCATGGTCTCGAGCAGGATCGCCCGGACCCCCGCCCGTACGCCGTCCGGCACCGGCATGGCTCGGATGCGCTCGGTGACCTGGTCGATGACCTGTTCGCAGGCGAAGGCCAGCAGTTCGCCGCGGGTGGCGAAATAGTGCCGTAGCGCGCCCGACGACCAGCCCGACTCGGCGGCCACCGACCGGATCGAGACGTCGGCCACCCCGTCGCGGGCGATGACCCGCCCGACCGCGGCGGCGAGTTCCCGGCGTCGCGCGTCGTGATCCACGATTTTCGGCACACGCCATTGTCGCACGAGTGTGTTACAAAGGTTCTGACACGCCCGTGCGAAATAGGGGTTCACATGATCGTCGCGATTGTCGCCTGCGAGATCGGCTTCTGGGTGCTGCTCGTGGCCGGGCTGGCCGCGCGCTACCTGCTCAAGGCGCGCGGGCTCAGCACCGCGCTGCTGCTGTCGGTGCCGCTGGTCGACGTGGCCCTGCTCGTCTTCTCGGTCATCGACCTGCGATCGGGGGGCGAGGCTGCGCTCGGGCATGCGCTGGCGGCGGTCTATCTGGGCGTGTCGGTGGCCTTCGGTCATCGGATGCTGGGCTGGGCCGATCAGCGGTTCGCCCACCGGTTCGCCGGCGGGCCGCCACCCGTTGCGCTGCCCGCGAAGGGCACCCGGGAACGCGTCTCCCATGAGCGCCGCATGTGGCTCCGGCACGTCGCCGCGTACGGAATCGCGGGTTTGATTCTGCTGCTCTTCGCGGCGCTCGTGGGTGACGCCGACCGCACCGCGTCACTCTGGGGCCCCTACCGTCTGTGGACCATCGTGCTCGTGATCGACGGCCTGGTGTCGTTCAGCTACACCGCCCGGCGGTCCATCTCGTCGGCGAAGGAACGCTGAGCCGTACGCATGATTGCCAGTTCCGCCGGGTCATCGAAGGCGCTCAGATCAGGCTCGGCGAGATGCGTCTGCACCCACCAGATGTTGCCGACCGGGTCGCACAGGCGGCCGCCGCGGTCACCGACTATGCGCGAGGTGAAGACCTCGGTGACCACCGTGGCGCCGGCCTCGACGGCCCGGGCGAACACAGCGTCCACGTCGTCGACATAGACGCTCAGTAGCGCGGGCATGTCCGGCCACCGCGGATCGGCATCGAACGCCATCACGGTCGAGTCACCGACCCGCACCTCGGAGTGACCGATCGTGCCGTCCGGGTTGAAAACCTTCCGCGCCGGCTCCGTTGTGAACGCCGTCTCGACAAAGGCGAGGAAGCGCTCGGCCCCTTTCGCAGCGACATAGGGAGTCACCGTGTGCTTACCGTTCGGATTGTTCATCCGACCATCGTCGCCGAAATAGCGGTCAATTTCCGGCCGGGCCGAGCGGGCTGTTGCCTTCGCGGGCGCGGTAGGCCAGGGTGTTCCGAGCAGCTGAGGAAAGGGATGCTCGTGAATGGGCTCTGGAGCCGCGTGGGTGTGCGCGTCGCATCGGTCGGCGTGCTGGTGGCGGGACTGATCGCCGGGGTTCAGCTCGGCCAGGACAACCAGGCCGAACCCACGGGGGTCGCGCTGGCCGGCGCCGAACAGGCCGCCCTGGACGTCCAGTTGCTCAAGCAGCACGAGGCCCGGCACGCCGCCGCGCGAGCCTGGAAGCGCGAGGCCGAGGGCGCCGCCGCGGCCAAGGCGGCGACGGCCGCGAAGGCCGCCGCCGGCCGGGCGCACAAGCTCGAGACGAAGGTGGCCGCCGACAAGAAGGCGGCAAAGGAGCGCAAGAAAGAGGAAGCCTCCGGCCCCGTCCCGTTCAACGGCCCGATCCCCACGTCCTGCAACGAATACTCCGGAAGCCGCAAGATCGGCTGTGCCCTCATGCTGGACAAGGGCTTCCCGATCGCCGAGTTCCCGTGCCTCGACAAACTGTGGAAACACGAGAGCGGCTGGAACTACAAGGCGGAAAACAGAAGTTCCGGCGCGTACGGCATTCCGCAGGCCCTGCCCGGCCGGAAAATGGCTTCGGCCGGCGCCGACTGGAAGACCAATCCGGCCACCCAGATCAAATGGGGCCTCGGCTACGTGAAGGGCCGCTACGACACCCCGTGCGGTGCGTGGAACTTCTTCCAGAACAAGGGCCACTACTGAAAGAACCGGCTCAGCATTCCGCCGGTGCTGTCGGCTTACCCGCGGTCACCAGATTCTGGTTGACTTCGGTGGGGGTGGCGAGCCGGTCGAACGACGGCCCCAGAATCACGTCGATGGTGTCGTCGCTGCGGGCCGGATCGAACCTCATCGCGACGTCGCCGTGCAGTTCGGCCCGCATCAGCGCCGCCGCGCCGACCGAAGCCGGGCCGTAGCGCAGCGTGGTCGTACCTGCCGGGCTGGCGGCGCCGGTCGACACCGTGAAGGCGCGGGCACGCAGATCGGAGACCACCGCTTCCAGCCGACCGGCGGCCGCTCCACCGTCGACCACCCGCAGCCGCACGTCGGCCGGGTTCTCCGGCAGCGCGAGGATGCAATTGAGAGGCGGCCGGCCGGCCACTGGCGTCGTCGTATCCGGACGTGGCCAGGCGATGGCAGCTCCCGCTGTGGTGGCGACGACGGCGCCGGCCACTGTCCAGGCGGCCAGCTGGCGGCGGCCCCGCCTGCGACCGCGGTCCCGGACGGCCGCGGCGGGCAGCAGTCGAAGATCGCGTACGTCATTTTCCAGTTCCCGCAGTCGCTCATGCGCCGGTTGTGGCATCGCTGTTCTCCTGATCGTGGTCGTCGAGCAGCCGGGCGAGGGAGGTTCGCGCCCTCGACAGCCGCGCCTTGACGGTGCCCTCGGGGGCGCCGATGCTGACGGCGATGTCGTGGACCGGCATGTCCAGCAGGTAGTGCAAGGCGATGGCCTGTCGCTGCGGCTTCGGTAGCTGCTGCAACGCGTCCACGACGGCCACCCTGTCCGGTGACGGGCCGGCTGTCGCCTCCTGCGGTGGTCCGAGACGGGCCCGAGCGCCGAGCCAACGCCGCAGACCGCGCCACCGGTTGAGCATCAGCCGCCAGGCGACCCGGCGGACCCAGGCCTCCGGTTCCTCGTACGCGCTGACCCGGCCCCAGTGCTGCCAGGCCCGCGCGAACGCTTCCTGGGCCACGTCCTGCGCCTCGGCCCGATCACCGCACGCGGCGTAGAGGTAGAGCACGACCCGCCGGACCGCCGCCGCATAGAACGCGTCGAAGTCGGCGCTGTCACTGCCTGCCATGGCTCCCGCTTCCCATCAGTGCCTGCACACCTAGGAACACACCGCACCGGGCGGTCCGGTTACATGCGGCGGTCAAGAATTTAGCGAGATCAGACTTGGAAGCCCGCGACCAACGCTCGTAGTTCCTCACTGGTGCGAGCCAGATCGTCCGCACTGCCCCGGGAAGGCGCGACCACGGACGCCGTGACTCCCGCCGCCGAAGCCACGCCGTTGATGTTCATCGCGATCTCGGAACTGCTGCCGGCCACCTCGGCCACGTTGCGGCCCATCTCGCCGGCCGTCGCGGTCTGCTCCTCGACCGCGGCCGCGATCACCGTCTGCAGATCGCCGATCCGGCTGACCACGTCACCGATTCCGTCGATCGCGGGCACCGCCGCACCGGTGTCACCTGAACAGGGGCCGTCAGCCGTGGAGATGGTCGCCGCTTACTTGAACCCTGCGGACGGAGTACTCAAGCTCCCTGCGAGCCTCAGTGAGTCATAGGCGGCCGGCTGAAGCATTCGCGCCGACGTACATCTGAGCGTACGCTCGGGTGTACGTCTTCCGCCGGAGCTTGAGGAGCCACCATGAAGGTGCTGACAATCAGCGATGTCCGCAAGAACTTCGCCGCCGTCGTGGACATGGTGATCGACGACGCCGAAGAATGCGTCATCCCTCGCGGCGGCGGCAAGGCGGTCGTCATCGTCTCCCTCGACGAATGGAACGCCATGAGAGAGACATTGCATGTCCTCGGCTCAGCGTCGAACGCTCGCCGCCTGCTCGAGAGCATCGCGCAGGCCGACGCCGGCCTGATTGAGGAACACCCGCTGCTCGATCCCGACTCCGCCACTCCCCACTCCACCGCACACGACTCCGGCAAGGAAGCGGCGTAAGCCTGCGCATCGTCTACACCCCCAACGCCTGGCAGGACTACGACGGCTGGCTACGCCGTGACATGAAGATGGCCCGTCGCATCAGCAAGCTGATCATCGATGTCCAGCGGGATCCGAAAGGAACGGGGATCGGCAAGCCGGAGATGCTGAAGGGCCCGCTGTCAGGCTGGTCGTCCCGCCGCATCAACGATGAGCACCGACTGATCTATCGAATCCGCGGCAACGACTTGGAAATCGCCGCCCGCCACGGCCACTACCTCGACAAATGACCGATGGCTCCAAAAGCCGGCGTGGAGCGACCGGTGCCACTACGCACCGAGGGCTCCGAGGCCACGACCCTCATCACCTGCCGATGCCGAGCTAACAGCCCGGATCCAGCGGATGCCACGAGGATGTCCCCAGGCGCCGATTCAGACCGGTTGAAGCCAATCCTCGATGATCGGAGGCTCGGGAGGCCCCTTCGCCAGCCAGGCGTTGAGCGCTTCGACCAGTGGACCGACCTGCTGCCGGGACCGCGGGAACGTTCGGCTGCTTGTGAACAACAGTCCGGCCAATGCCGCATTCGCCTGCAGGGCGCGCAGTTTGATCGGCTGGAAATCCTTCACGTTTTCGGTCAGCAGCCAGCACCGCCGAGCAGCAGCCCACGCAAAGACCTCCTCATCCGGCATGACACGCATCTCAGGCCGCTCAACCAGAGCAACTACCCGGTGCCCTTGTGCGCGCAGCGCCTCCGCGATCCCCGGTGAGAACATTTCATCCAGCAGCAGCTGAATTAGCTCCACTGGCTCACTCACGCGATCAGCCTCCGCTGGACAGCCCAAGCTCGCTCCGCGCGCAACGACGCCTCCTCGGCAGCCTCGATCTCTCCCTCGATCTCAGTGCCGTAATCGCTGTAGTAACTGACGGCCGAAGTGATGCGGCCGACGTCAACGGCAAACGTTTCGGCAGCGGCGACGAGGGCAGCCGGCCCTCGCTCATCGATCTCTCGGAGAAACTTGACGACTTCCCAGACGTCCGGCCCGTACGCCAGAGCCGCGCGACGGCCCGAGGGACCCGGCTTAAAAATGATGCCCGGATGCTCAGCCATTCGGAGGCCCTCATCGACAAGCCGGTGGGCCAGCGCGGACACGTTGCTCCCAACCTCGGCCGAGGCTTGGTGCCGAAGTCGGGCAAGCACCGCGTCGTCGAACCGGATGGACCGGGGTGTCGTCATGGCTACATCGTAGCGAGTGCGCTACACCACCGACCAGCTCGGGGCTGAGATTCAACTTGGCCCAGCAGATCGGTCGGCGCCCGGTCAGGCAGCAGGGTGGGCGAACCGCTCCAAGACGTTCAGGCCCTCTGGGAGCAGGCGGCCAAGCAGACACCCACACTTCAGACAACCGGGCCTGCCGCGTCGTCTTCCTGACCTCCTGCGGTAGAACCGGTCAAAACCCCACCAGGCAAGAAACTCCGGCGGTCACCATTGGTGAGCCGCCGGAGTTGATCTCCAGTGGAGGTGCTGTCCGCTTACTTGAACCTCAGCGAGCAGGGTCGACGGCTACCGTCACAGCACCTACATCTGATCACGAAGCGATGCAAGACGAACCCCGTCACGAAGACGGGCCCAGTTGCGCCAACCGTTGACCTCATAGCCGGCCAGCGCGCGAGCAGCGCCTGAGGGCGACTCGAAAATCCGAGCGTCCTCAAGTTCGAGCGTTCCCTCGGATGTGACTACTGCGTGATGGGTAACCCCTCGACGCTTCCAGATCAGCTCCTCACCCGCATGAAGGAGACCGGCCTGGACCAGGGCGCTCAGTTCTCCCGTACGGCCAAGAGGGGCGGGCGCCGCTACCGCGCCGATCTTCAACTCACGCCGCAGCACGCTGTTCGGCGTGTCGACGAACGGCTTAGCTCGCCGTTGAAGCCAGTCGTACACATCATCGTCAACCCTGATAGTCGGCATCATCGTAACCTCCTCACGGCTGACACAAAGTTAAAGCGTCACAGTCAGACAGTCAAGTGTTCGTTCTAGAAGATCCGTGACGGCTGAAGCTCGCCCGGCACCTCGCCATCGGGCTAACCTCCTAGCTAAGGAGGGCCGTCATGTCCGACGCAGCTGCGCAGTTCAACATCCACGACGCTAAGACAAACCTCTCGCGGATCATCGACCGAGTTGAGCACGGTGAAGAGATCATCATCAGCCGAGCCGGCACCCCGGTCGCAAAGGTGATCCCGTTGGACCGCAGGGTCGACAGAGTCGGTCGGGGCTCCCTGAGCGGCCAACTCACGATGGCCGAGGACTGGGATTCCCCCGAGGTGAACGAGTCCATCGCACGGGATTTCGGCCTCGCATGAGCCTGCTTCTCGACACTCATGTCGTGCTTTGGTGGCTTACGGACGATTCCACACTCGCCGCCGAGATAAAGGAACGGCTCGACCACGAACCGGACGTCTACGTCAGTCCCGCGACGATCTGGGAAGTAGCCATCAAGCAGTCGATCGGCAAGCTCGACAAACCAGCCGATCTGCCTGAGCGCATCCGCGACAGCGGCTTCCGGCATCTGAATATCACTGCTGAGCACGGCATCGTCGCCGGACGACTTCCACTCATCCACAGAGATCCGTTCGACCGTATGCTCATCGCCCAAGCTCAGGTAGAACAACTGACGCTGGCCACCCGTGACGCAGAGATCCCGAAGTACGCCGTCGACACGCTGGCCGTCTGACGTACGACATGCGCTGACTCTCACGACTCTTCTGGCCACCAACACGACCAGCACAACCACCGGAACGCGCTCATCCGCTTCCGCAGCGAGCGCGAACTCCTCGAGCGACCTGCACGGAACACGGCCCCGGCCCGGCGTCGATGCTTGGCAAGCTCGTCCAGCCAGAGCCGCTGGTCGTTCTCGGGATCGAGGAGACACACAAAGACCCTCAACAAAGTTAAGCCCCGGCTGGCAGGCCGGGGCTTAACTTTGATCTTGTAGTGGAGGTGCTGTCGGCCTACTTGAACCCCATGGAGGATGCGCGCAAACTCCGCACGACGCCCGGCAGGCTCCACCCCGACGAACAGCCTTGACGACCGGCGCGCCAGAACGACCTTTGGATCGACGGGACGGCCGAGCGGAGAGCGCTTGAGCGAAGGTGCCCGCCAGCTCAATCTGGTTCAGTCCTTAGCGCCGTTCAGTTACACTGAACGAATGGAGGAGCCGAACGGGGACGAGGTTTTGGACAACGTCACCAGGCATTTCCTGGACTCTGCACGAGATCGGCTGCGCGAGTTCGGCATCGCTCTTGAGGTCGAACCTCAGGTACCTGACGTAGGCATCGATGCGATCGTCACCCTGTCACGCGGGGGACAGCGACAGCTCTACGGAGCAATGGTGAAGGAACCGATGACCTTCAGCTCCCTGGCACATGGAGCCCGTGGCCCCGTCCTGGTCACGCCTCACGAGCCGTTGATCCTCGGCCATCGCATCAGCCGCCGAAGTGCTGACGCCTTTCGAGACGCTGGCATTCAGTTCGTGGATTCGCTAGGGAATGCCTTTGTTACCTTCGGTAACATCTTCGTCGAGGTGCAGGGCCGTGCCGAGACGACACTCCGACCGATCAACGACGCGCACACCGTTCGGCGGCACCAGCCGGCCAACATCTTCAGCTCGCGACGATCACAGGTGATCATGGCGCTCCTTACCTGGCCCAAGCTTTCAACCGCAAAGGTTCGAGAGATTGCCACGGCAGCCGGAGTCTCTACCGGACAAGCGCACGACGCGCTCACTCAGCTCCAGGACGCTCGATTCCTTGTAGCGGAATCCAAGCGATTGGTCCAGATCGACAAGCTCCTTGACCTCTGGGCCGCCGCATATCCGGCGGGTCTGGGCCAGACTCTTGAGATCGCCAGCTATCACGGAGATCCCTCCCGTCCCATCAACGGCCTACTGCCCGGACAGAAATTTTACCTCAGCAGCGAGTCCGCTCAAGGCAGTGGAATTGTGCGCCCGATGACCTTGACGGTGTATCTCGACCACATGGAACCGAAGTTTCCAGTTCGAAATCGATGGAATGCCGACCCCGGCCGCCCTGCGAACATCTTCGTCCGGCGGAAATTCTGGACGTCGCCGTATGCCGATGGCGAAGCAGCCTCAGCGGATGGGCATAACGCCCCGTGGCCACTTGTCTACGCCGATCTCATAGCCACCAGGGACGCCCGGCTCAACGAAGTGGCCAAGGACTGGAGGGCCCGTTTTGCTCGACCTGACAAAGTGTGACCCAGCGCTACTACATATCCCCGACTCGGTGGTCTCCGTGCTTCTGGCAGAGTCGGTAGGGCTGCGCGCCGAAGACGTGATGATCGTCGGCGCGCATTGCCGCGACATCTTACAGAGTGCGTCCGGCCAACGTTCCGGCGTACGCACTACGGAGGACATCGACTTCGGTTTGGCCTTGGCGGGCTGGGCTGCGTACGAAAAATTGGCGCAGATATTGGAGCCGACCGGGAACACTGGCATACGGTACAGAGTCGCAAACATACCCACCGATCTGATGCCCTTCGGCAAGGTGGAAAACCCAGTCGGCTCGGTGATTCCTCCTGCTCGTCGTGACCAGATCAGCGTATGGGGATTTAACGAGGTATTTAATGCCTCACGCCCGCTCCGCTTGCCGAACGCCGGAACGATTCGCATACCAACGATTGCCGGCTACGTCGCTCTGAAACTTGCCGCATGGCTCGACCGCAGCGACTACGGTCAGTACAAGGACGCCGCCGACATCGCCACGGCGCTCTATTGGTATTCCGAGCTGCACGAAGTCGACACACTTCTGTATGACACCGAACACGGCCAAGACATTCTCGCGCAGGAGGAAGCAGACTATCCGGTAGCGGCCGCAAGAGTGCTCGGACAGGACATCGCCGCAATCATCGGCAGCACTCGCCTATCCGAGCTGGTCGCGCGTTGGCCCGGATCACGGGAGGACTCTCTCCTCGCGGAAATGGCTGTATCGGACGTCCCCGGTTGGCCGCGGTCTCCCGAGCGTCGCCGGCAGTTGGTGCATGGCATGCAGCGTGGTCTGGGCATCAACGCAGCGAGCTGAACCGCCCGTTCAGTTCTACCTCCCGTTCAGTCACACCGAACCAAGACCGATACTGAACTCACGCGCCGGGCAGCCTACGAGAGGCTTCCCTCCGCACACCCCCGGCGGACACGTGCTACGACCCTCCTGGAGGCGCTGCCAGCTACGTGTAGCTGCGGCTAGCCCCAAGGCCAGTTCTGCCAAGAGCTGGTTCGGCAGCAACGGCGGCCGTCAGTCTGAGCGCTACGGACGCACCGCGCGGTTCTGAGGCTCGGACTCGGAGGAGAAATAACAAGGGACCCCGGTCCACGCTTCCGCGGACACGGGGCCCCTGCCACCAGTGGAGCTGCTGTCCGCTTACTTGAACCCCGTCGCGGAAGTCGCTGAGCTCCGTGCGTTGCTCGGCGACGGCTCGCTGGCTTGATCTGACCTGCTGGGCTACCGCCCCAACCGGCGATACTTGCACCGGCAAACTAATTGCGATCCGAGCCGCCACCACCCTCCAACGTGGAATAATGCGGTCGGTTCAAGGTC
Source organism: Paractinoplanes hotanensis (assembly GCF_023717965.1). Taxonomy (NCBI): domain Bacteria; kingdom Bacillati; phylum Actinomycetota; class Actinomycetes; order Micromonosporales; family Micromonosporaceae; genus Paractinoplanes; species Paractinoplanes hotanensis. Next base: position 37,336 of record NZ_JAMQOL010000035.1, read on the forward strand.
CTACGCCGCAAGGGAGCAGCCATGAGCAGCAAGATTGCGATCCTAGTTGGGATTAATGACTACGCTGGCCGATGGGAGCAGCTGACTTGCAGCGAGAACGATGCGGGAGAGCTCGCAGCACTGTTAAGCATGGAGGAGTACGGCTACCACGTGCGTACGCTCTTGAACAGCGAGGCGACCAAAGCTGCAATCATGCGAGAGATTCTTGAAGCCCGATCGGGCGGCTTTAAGTCAATACTCTTCTACTTTTCCGGCCACGGCGCCGCAACTGACTTCGGCACCTATTTGGTTACGCACGACAATGCAGATTTTGATGAAGGGCTTGAGATTCGCAAAGTCATTGAGCTCATGTCCTCCGGTGATGCCGGCCAGGAAAACTTAGCAATTTTCGACTGTTGCCATTCAGGAACCGCCACAACCGCAAGTCGCACCCCCTACATATTACGCAACCTTCTCAACCCCGATGTCCAGGACGTCTTGCGGCCTGGAGCGCAGTCTGTAGCAGTCATAGCGGCTTGCACCAGTCAACAGCTAGCTTGGGAGGAAAGAAACTCCGGGCACGGGATATTCACACACTACTTGATTCAAGCAATGATGGGCGAAGCGGTAGACTACGAAGGGAATTTGACTGCTTTTACTGCATACGACTTTATCTCACGAAATATGGCAACCCACGGGCTTTATGGAGAGGAACGCCAAAAACCAGTCTTTGGAGGCCATCTGTCGGGCCGCCTAATTTTGGGAACTGGACTTCCGCCCGCCCTTCCCCCGCCACTACCGGAAGATATGTTCCGAGAGATCGAAGAATCCGCATCAGCATTCCTTGATGAATATTCGTCTTTCAAATCTAGATACAATCCAAGCGAATGGCGCACAGTAGGACATTCTGAGTGCAGTCGAAAACTCGAATCCATAGACAAGTGGTTCGAGAAGCGAACAGCAACTCCGGGCCTCGCACAAAGATCCGCATTTCAACAAGCCCAAGAAACTCTGCTTCGCTTCCGAACAGAACTCGGTTATGTTGAACGAGGAACGGCCGTTCCTGAGGGCAGTCTCGAAGAGCGCATTGGTGAAGGTGGATTCGGCACCGTCTGGAAGGTAGTCGATGAAGCAACGCAGCAGTCAAGAGCGTTGAAGATCTACCACCCACACGAGATGTACAATCCCGAAAAATCTCGTAGGTTTGAAAATGGCTACGACGCCATGAGAATGCTGCATCACCCTCAAATCGTCGGCGTACATCGATATAGCCGATGCCCCACTGGGTTCACGATGGATTTCATTGATGGACAAAACCTTCGCACTCTGCAACCGAGCTCTTTCATGGAACCTGCCGAGGTCTTGCAGCTCCTTTGGCAGATTGCTGATGCGATTGATTACGCGCACAAGCATGATGTAATTCATCGAGACATCAAGCCCGAGAATATAGTTTGTGAACACCAAGCCGACGGTGCATGGAAGCCCTTTCTTACTGACTTCGACCTCGCTTGGTTCAGCACCAATACTCAACGCGCTACGAAGACTGCCATGGGCGTAGTTTACTACGCCGCGCCCGAACAGTTCTTTGCTTTCGACCCAAAGGCCGCCTTAGCGAAGACACCGGCGCTTGACGTGTTTTCGTTCGGTCAGCTCCTATTCTTCTGCATAACAGGACGCGACCCCGACCCGGTCCGCCTAGAGGCAAACCAAGAGCTACTCAAGGAGACGTCTTTCCGTCATGGTTTCGACAATAAGGGCGCATTAGAGTTGGGTGCCCTATATGCAGATGCCACCGTCTGGGATCATTCCAAAAGGCTGCAAAGTTTCACGCCCATCGTTACGCGCATCAGAAATATTGAGGCTGACCTTCTTCACACTAAAGAAGACACTCCTTTGAGCAAGACGAATTTCGTAGCGGAGCTAATTGCCCTGTTGGCCAATCGGCCGGTGGCCGATAACTCAACAACGTCATACGTCTCCAGCTCTGGCACATGGGAGATTAGCTTCGAACTTCTCGACAAACGCAAAGGCAAGGGTTATCACCCTTTATTAAAAGCCCTCTTTGCACCACAAGGCCGCATCGGATTCGAAAACACAAAGAATGACCAGATGCGCAAGACGCTCAACAAGCGACTGGAAGACGCCATACGTGGGATGCCGGCAACGCGCCGATCAGGAACCTGGGGGACTTATCAAGTGTATGTGGACATATCATTGAATAAGCTCGACCGCAACAATGTGAAAAAGGCGTCAGAGGTTATCACGGCCTCTTTATCTGCACTCGCCGTCTGAGCGCACTAATCTACCGGTCTGGCTCCCTGCCCGCACATTCTGTGAGCAGGGAACCGCAACGCCGCGCACGTGACCTCAGCATATTTCACTCGTAGCAGCCCGTACGGGTGGATCATATTGACGCGTGGTCAGGCGGGAGATCACCTATGCCCCCGCGAGGGGGATCGCGTCTACGGCTGACCCTGTAGCCGGTGGCCGGCAGAAGGAGCGACCGGATGACTGAGCCGGAAGCCACCCGCCGCCACGACCGCCCGGGTCAGGCAACGGAAACGCGCCTTCATCTACCTACGAGTCTCGTCGGCTGGCCAGGTCAACACCGTCTACGACCTCGAAGGCATCTCACTGCCGGCACAGCGCGCCGCCATCCAGCGCCGCGCATTGGAGCTGGACGCAGAGTCGCCGCCGAGTTCGTTAAGCCGGGCCGCTCCGCAACCACAGTCGACGGCCGACCGGTCTTCCAGAAAGATGGCCCGGCTCAGGGCAGAGCCGAACATCGGCTACGTGATCGTCTACGCCCGTACAGGGCTCCACTGCAACAGCATCGATGCCGCGATCACCAAGCGATCTCCGCAACGCTGGCGCCACCCTATTTCGATCATGGACTACACCGAGGACAGCGCAATCGGTGACCTCGTGGCGACTGTTCTCGACGGCGTTAAGGAGTACCAATCACGCGCCGCGGGTGCCGACATCGCTTACAAGATGGGGCAGAAGATCGCGCGTGGCGTCCCGGTCGGCCGGGCACCGATTGGCTACCTCAACGTCCGCGAGACGTTCGAAGGCCGAGAGGTGCGCACGGTCGCCGTCGACCCAGTAAGCGGCCCGCTGGCGCGCATGGCCTTCGAAGCTGTAAGCCAGCGGCGCCGACGGCTTCCACGTGACCATTTAGGCCCTCACCGACGCGGGTCTCCGCACGAAGCCCACTCACCGCTACCCCACCGGCCTGCGCATCTCGATCAACTCGCTCGGCTAACTCCTGCGAGACCGCTACTACCTCGGCCTGGTCCAATAATGCGGCCAGCAGTATCAGGGCAGGCACGAGCCGCTGATGCGGCGGACGTCTTCGACCGCGTCCGGCATATGTTGGAGTCGCGACGCGCGGGCGACGCCCGCGAACGCACGCTCAACTCCTATCTTAAGGGCGCAGTCTGGTGCGCCCGATGCCAGCGCCGACTCATGATCATACGAGGCAAGAGCAAGGCCGGCGCCCTGCACTTCTACTACATCTGCCGGAGTCGACAGCTTTACTCCGCCGACCTGCCCTACCTGCCGATTGCGAAGATGGAGACAGCCGTCCTCGATATCTACGCCACGGTGGCGGTGCCGGCCGACCTGCGGACGCCGATCACCACGCTCGGCAGCGACGACCGCTTCCTCCTATTTGACCGGCGGTCCTGGCCGGCCGCAGGACCCGACCATGACAAGGCCAAAATCGGTGTCGGGGCAAGGTGAGGCTCAAGGCATGCCCCGGCACGAAGGCGCTGAGGGCAGGGCGTTCGCAAGGTCGAGATATGACCGTTTTAAGTGAGTCCAAGGAGTTGCAGGGATCGGTGGGGGTCTCGGCT
>NZ_JAMQOL010000036.1:0-39657 GCF_023717965.1 Paractinoplanes hotanensis
CGGCCCACCCTCGCCTATGGATTCCTCGCCACCAGCGGCCTGGCACCACCCTGACCCTGACCCCAAAAGCTCAGTAAGCCACCAGCTCCGGGACTCCCAAACCCGGCGGTCAGTGTTTCCGCAGTTCAGTAGGTCTTTGATCTTGACTTTGATCTTCCGCCTCGGTGGCACAACATTCTCGTACCTGAGAAACAGACCACGTAGGAAGCCCTTCTTTGCCGGCCTGCCCCTTGCTGCGGTGCTCTCTGCTCAGCCTTGGCTCCGCTTCAATGAGACCATCCTCAACTGGGCACGGCCGCTCACCGTGGGCTGGGCCGTGCTCTACGTGCTGGTCACGGCGGACCCCACGTTCCGCGACAAGTTGCGCACCGGATTCGCCCTGATCAACCTTGGGCGCGGGGTCGGCGACCCGGCACAACTCGACCCAGCGGTCCCGGAGAAACGCAACGAGGTTACCCGACGGTAACCGTCCGCTAGCATTGGTCAATGCGAGCCGAGCACTCGCAGTTGGTCGAGGGCTTCGACGGCAGAGCGATATTTGCCACCGAACGCTGGCATTGGGCGGTGTGCTCCAAGCCGCCGGACACAACACCACACAAGACCGCCAGTCCGGGCGGGTTGCCAAACGAAGCACGCTCGACCTGATCGCGGCGCAGGTCACTGCCCGGCAGCGTATTCAAAACAGCCGGACGTCCCACAGCATCGTGATCTTCCGCCAACAGCGTGCGGTCGTCATCGGAAATTCGGCAGGCTCGGCCGCAGCACGCGTGATACTTCCTCTGGACCGGTGGCAGAGCCGGGTTATCGCAGCGTTCAGAGCCTGATGCCGGGCACGCACGGCCGACTCGAAGGTGTCGCGTGGGGTCGCCGGCGTGCCATTACCCCACCAGGGGTTCGAACCCCCTCCGGTCCGAAGCATCCTCATCTGCCACCGACCGCGTGAGCCCTCACGCGGCGTGACGCACGTTTGGTGAGGCCCGACGCACGAGCCGTACAGTCCCTGAACGGGCGAGGGGACACACAAGCCGATCCGTCAGGGATTTTGAGGTCCGGGCGCATGTTCCAGCGCCGTTGGAACCTCGGGCCGACTGCATGATCGCGTGGACCAGCAGTCGGACGGCGGATTCCCAGTCCTGGGAGAGGTCGACGTGGTGCAGGTCGTCGAGGCTTTCGCCGCCGCCCAGGTCCCGGTCGGGCAGCGCACAGGGCTTGAGTAGCACGGGCAGGAACCACCGACGGTCTCGGGGCCGCTTCCGCAGCTCGTCGACGGCGATGGTCAGTTCCTCGTTCATGTGGGTCTTGTCCCGGTGGGCGTAGGCCGGCGAGAAGCAGGCGATGAAGGAGCCCCCGTCGCGGATGGCCTTCTTGATGACCTGCGCCCAGCGGTCGCCGGGCAGAATCTCGGTGCGGTCCAGCCACACGGTGATCCCGCAGTACCGCAGGTCGGCGACGAGCCGGTCCACGGCGTCGGAGTCCTCGCGCAGGTAGGAGACGAAGGCGTGCGGCACGGGTTGGGGCTCCGGTTTCCGGTTCTCGGGCGGCGGGAATGCCAGGTGCATCAGCGCGAGCACCGACCGGATCAGGCCGGTCTCCTCGGCCAGCGCTGGTGTGTGGATCAGGGCGGCTCGCGGGGGTTCACCGATGCGCTGCACGGTGAGGTCAGCGGGCAGGTGGTACGGGTGGTGACAAGCGTCGCGCCAGCCGCCCGCGGCGCGGTAGGCGATCCGCAGGGCCGGGTCGCCGGTGGCCCGCACCATCGCCGTTTCCAGCTCACCGGGGTCAATGTGCTCTGCCCGGCCGGCCAGGCTGCCCATCGTTTTGAAGGCGAGCCATTGCCGGGTGAGCCCGGCGACGAACAGCAGCGGAATCGCGGCGACCAGGAGCATGCCGAGGATCAGGCCGTACTGACCCTCCAGGACCGGGAGCCGGCCGCCGTCCACGTAGGCCGCGAGCAGCTCGGCAACGACGCCGGTGAACAACAGGGCCGACAAGACCGCCACTGCCGAGGTCACCGCGGAGCGACGCCGCTCCCGCGGACTCACTACCGCCCGACGCAACAGCAGGACCAAGCCGTACCCGCAGATCCCCGCCATGACCAGCAGCGCGGCCCCGCGGATCGTGAGGTAGAGACGGGGGTCGGCGACCAACTGAAACGGGCTGGGACCACACCACTGCGCGCACAGCGGCACCGGCGTCTTGGTGAGCAGAAGCAGCACCGAGATCACCGCGGCGGCGACCGTTGCCGCGCGGACCGCGAGCTGCTCGCGGGGCCGATGGTTCCGCCCGCGTGGGTAGGACAGGATCAGGTGCATGCTGAGCGGTACCTGCATCCAGAACGCCGGCACGCCGACGGCGACGGTCACGGCGCGGCCCGGCATCGTGGACGGCAGCTCGAGTGTGGTGTTGATGTCGTTGACGATGGTCACGAGGCCCATGGCGGACAGACCATGACCGATCTGGCTGGAGGGTCTGAGCAGCCGGGCGGCCGTGCCGGACGCGACGAACAGCAGCCCCATCGCCAGGCCGGCGGTCCATTGCGCGACGGGCGCCGCACTACGGGTGATGCCCAGCCAAAGCTCGACGCCCGCAGCAGCCAGGCAAGCGGCCAGCGCCCCGACGGTCCCGAGTCGTGTCGCCATCACCGGAGCAAACGCGTCAACTCGCGTTCGGTGACGCCGGGCCTCCAGCGGATGTTTCCGGCGTGCGAAACGACGGACCGATGCTCGGGTGGCCGGCAACAATTCAGTTTGCGCCGACCTGTGGCGATAAGCATGCCGATGCCTCGATCAGGTCAAGGCAGTACGTTCGTGTCGTTCGGGCAGCCTCGATGCGAGTGGACGGGGGGGTGAGGCGGCGTTCGGCGTGCCGCGCTGCGCGAGGTCGCGCGCGCCGCTGCCGCGAGCGGTGTCACCCTCGCGAGTGCTGTGACGATTGGCCTCGCCGTCTGCCAGTTCCTCGATGTTTGACGGACCAAGAGCAACTCGACGATGCACCTCATCCGCGTTGATACGCGGGCATTGCCGTGATCCGCTCGGTCGCAAACGCTTTCGGCCGGCTGGAGGCAGGGCTTGAACCGATGCCAGCGGGCGCTGCCGTCGTTAGCCAGCACGGTGCGTAACCGGTGTTCCAGCACGCCGTCGGGACCGGTCAGCTCGCGCCGCTGCGGTGATCATGGTTCAGACGCCGCGGGGCAGGGCTCGCAACAATCGACCCGGCTCGGTAGTCCGTTGCATACGCCCGTCACACCGGGTAGACGCGGTACTGCAGCTTTTCGTCGTACCGGAGACCGGTGACTGCCGTGATGATCGACCAGAGGAAGTCCTCGTCAGGGCCCCAGGACGGCAGGGCAATCTCGGCCTCGGCCGGCAGTGGCGTTCCTTCGTCCTCGACGGCAACACCATCCGCGTAGACGTAATGCCGGGTGCGTTCGCCATTCGTGAACAGCGTGAAGCCGTATGTGCTCGAAACGCTGCTGAAGAAGACCACCAAAGCGTCGGCAGGGTCGGTCGGCTCCCAGCCCATGACCACATCCATCATCGGGTTCCAGACCTGTACCCACCCACCAGACTCGGCGGCATAGAGGGCGTCGGGCTTCAGGGCGCTTGTAGCCTGGTCGGCTCCGACCAGTTCGCCGCTGAAATCTGTGATGGCGAGATCGTCCACAGCCTCGTCCGCCGTCACGGTCTGACGGAAAAGCACCGAGGTGTTCCAACCCATGATTAAGACCTTTCCTAGTACGGCGGGGCCGCCGCCCATTGTTCAGGGCGGCACGGTCAGGACAACGTGGGAGGGCGCTCTCGGGAGATACCTCGACGGCTTGCTCGCAAAGAAGACCCTGTGAACGTCTTTCCCGTTCATCGCCGCGGAGCAGACGCCGCCGCCCTGCTGGCCGCCCCTAGCAAGCTCGGGCCAGTTGCCGACACCGAAACCGGCGCCCTCATCTGCCGCCGATAACGCTCGGAAGACTCATGCCCTTTCGCGCGCCAAATCGTCGATGATCCAGCGGAGCGCGGAGACTGCGTTGGAGTACCTGAGATACCGCGGGTTCTGATTCGACTTGGGTTCGCAGCGCTCCCGCATGCGGCGCAGCTGATCAATCATGTCCTGCAGGCGCTGTGTGTTTCGGTCGTCAGCCATCATGTGGTTGAGCATGCTTGACAAACCATGGGGTCCCGCAAGTGTTACCACCTGAACGGCCGATGCCGATCCAGGCCGACGCGACGCGCTCATCCAGCCGCCGACCCCGCGACAGGCGGAGGCGAGCCCTCACGCGGCGGGACGGACGCTGGGGCGGCCCGACGCACGCCCGTGCCGAGAGTCGCGCGCACGCAAGGACCATGCCGCGGTACGGACGCTCGCTTGTCTGCGGGCTTCACTTGGCTGGGGCGCCAGGCCGGCGGAAGCGATGTCGTGCGCCGGTCGCCGGAAGGCGGAGTGGCGCGACGCGGCTCCGACCGGACGGGATCCGCGAAGACGTTGGGCGACGGCCTGGGACTCTGGGCGCACCGACCTCTCACTCAACCGTCCGGGGCCGGCCCGCGTTCTCGTCGGTCCGGGCTTTCCCCGGTGCGGCTTGAATCCGGCGCACCGCCGACGTCAGCAGTTCCGCCGGGAGCGGAAGGTGGCCGATCAGCACGGTGAACGGGCTTCTGCGGAGCGCGCGTCCGGGGAAGGCGCCAGATCCGGCCCGGCCCGCCGAGCGGGGCGTCGAGGTTGTCCACGCCGTTGCCCGGGCGGTCGGTGCGCTGCGGGCCCGCGCCCAGGCGGCGGATCGACAGCACCGCGCCGGGGAGAGCCGCTGAGCCAGCGCGAAGGCCGCGGCGGCCCCGCCGACCAGGATCTCGCGGCGCGGGTGGCCGGGGGCGTAGACGATGCTGCGCGCGACGACCTCGGTGGCGTAGACCGGCGGTGGCGGCTTGGCCATGACCCCGAGCTTGCTGCGGGCGTGCTCAAGGAACGGGGTGGCGACCGACGCCGGGAGTATCGAGGTGACCCCGATCGGCACGCCCTCCTGGGCGAGCTCCGTCCGTAGCGTGTCGTAGAAGGCGCAGCGCGAACTTACTGGCCGTGTAGGGGCCTGGAGCGGAACGGCGCGGGCGCCTTCGGCCGACACGACGCCGATGATCGTGCCGCCGCCGGCGCAGCACAAACGCCGGCGCGGATCTGCTCGACAAGGTGCCGAGCGCCTCGGCCGACCGGGCCGCACAGACGACCTTGGCGCCGGCCACAGCGAAGGCGAGGGCCGTGGCCCGCCCGATCCCACTCGAGGCACCGGTGATGACGACGACCTGTTCGGCGACGGGTTGGGGCATGTCGTGGCCCGTACCCGTCGCCGAGCCGGTTCCAACTATTCGAAGAGGTCGCTGATGCGGTCCTGGAAGGTGAGGATGGACAGCACGCCGAACAGGAGGAACGCCCACACCAGCGCGGCCAGGCGGACGCCCCGGACGCGGATGGGCTCGGGCAGGATCCGGCGGTTGATGAGTATCAGCAGGCCGGAGTAGAGGAACATCATGAAGCCGCCGACCACCGCCGAGATCACCAGCAGGACGATCGGCTGGTTGAACCCGGCCAGAAGCACCCCGATGCCGATCGCCACCAGGCCCCACACCAGACCGGCGTACACCTTGCTCTCGTTGGCGTTGCGGGCGTACGAGGTCTTGATGACATCCGCCGCCAGCCGGCTCGTGTAGTCCACGATGCCGAGCGCCGCCGCGAAGAGCGAGAACGCGCCGATGATCCAGAACAGGTACTGGAACCACGAGCCGACCCGGTCGGCCAGCACCTGACCCTCGATCTCGAGGAAGCCGATGCTGTTCTCCAGCCCGTCGCGGCCGAAGACGGTGGAGTAGGCGAGCAGCGAGGTGAACAGGATCGTCACGAAGGTGATGGCCACGAACGTGCTGAGCTGCTCGATGTTGGCGAACCGCCACCAGCCCCGCCAGCGCCGCAGGTTCTCGGGGGTCGGCTCGAACGCGTAGCCGGTGCTCGGCGCCGCCTCGGGCTGGCCGGTGATCGGGCTGACCAGCCGGGGCACGTACTTTCCCATGCCGAAGCCCTTGTCGCGGATCCAGTTGGACTGCACCAGATTCTGCCCGCCGCCGGCGCCCGCGAAGGCCAGCGCGCCCAGCAGCAGCGCGAAGCCGAGCTCGTCGATCGGCAGTCGCGGCCGGGTGACCACCTGCGGCAGGTCGCTCCAGGCGGACGCGCCGATCGCGAAGACCGCCGCGATCACGAAGAACGTGAGCACCGCCGCCACCTTGATCATCTGCGCCTTCTCGAGCGCCACGTAGACCACCGGGGCCAGGGTGAGGATCAGGCCGATCACGATGAGCATGCAGACGGCGATCACCGTGCGGTTGCCGCCGAAGATGTACGTGGTGAGGCTGGCCGAACTGGTCACCCAGCCCGGCCAGAGGTTCGCGAAGTACGTGAGGATCGCGAAGAACAGCCCCCAGTGCCGCCAGTAGCGGCTGAACCCGGTCAGCGCGGTCTCGCCGGTGGCCAGCGTGTACCGCTCGATCTCCATGTTGATGAAGTACTGGGTGATCAGGCCGACCAGCGCGGCCCACACGAACACCAGCCCCACCTGCGAGGCGATGTAGGGGAAGAGGACGAACTCGCCCGAGGCCAGCCCGACCCCGGCGGCGATGATGCCGGGGCCGATGAGCCGCCGGTAGCCGCTCGGCTCGTCGGGCATGTCACGGATTTCGGGACCGGGCAGGTAGCGGGTAGGAAAGGCCCGAGCCACCTTGCTCACATCATCGGAAGTCGCCACAGCAGCTCCTCGATCGGGGTTTCAACCCTTCTGCGATGACCACGATGTGTCAAGGGTCACAGTGTTCATGGTCGGCAACCGGCCCGGCCGGGATCACTCCGCGGACAGCAGCCCTAACAGTCAATTGACATCCGTCACTGGATGAACGGACGATGGGAGCGCTCCCAGCCCGACGTCCTCCGTGGAGATCCCCCATGAGCATTCCGCGTCCACCAACTACCCCCACCCCGCCCGACCAGGGGGCGGGCCCACGCTACCCGCTCGTCAAGCGACCGGCCCGAGTTATCCACAGGCTGCTGACGGGCGCGCTTCTGCTCGCCGCCGCCACGACCGCCGTGGCGCCGCCGGCCGCCGCAGCCGCCCCGGCCGAGACCAGAGTCGACGTCGACGTGCGGGCCGGGCTCGCTACCGTCGGCGACGTCGCGCTCGGCATCAACCACGCCATCTGGGACTCCCAGCTCGGCACGCCCGCCGTCTCCGGCCTGCTGCAGGACGCCGGCGTGCAGATGGTGCGCTACCCCGGCGGCTCCTACGCCGACATCTACCACTGGCGCGACCACACCGCGCCCGGCGGCTACGTCGCGCCGAACACCGACTTCGACACCTTCATGGCGGGCGCGCGGGCCACCGGCGCCCAGCCGATGATCATCGCGAACTACGGCACCGGCACCGCGCAGGAGGCGGCCGACTGGGTGCGGTACGCCAACATCACCAAGGGGTACGACGCCAAGTACTGGACGATCGGCAATGAGAACTACGGCAACGGGCACTACGGCTCGGCGTGGGAGGCCGACGAGCACGCCGACAAGAGTCCGAAGGAGTACGCGGCGACCGTCATCGCGTACGCGCAAGCCATGAAGGCCGTTGATCCGAGCATCAAGATCGGCGCGGTGCTGACCATGCCCGGCAACTGGCCCGACGGCATCGTGGGTCCCGGCGACGAGAGCAGCTGGAACCAGGAGGTGCTCACCCGGGCCGGCTCGGTCATCGACTTCGCCGACGTCCACTGGTACCCCGGCGGCAACACACCGGCCGAGACCCTCACCAAGTCGGCCCACATCCAGGAGGGCGTCAACCTCCTGCGGCAACAAATTGACCGGTACGGCGGTCAGCCCGCGGGCCGCATAGGCATCAGCATGACCGAGACCAACGTCGAGATCGGCCGCAACACCCAGCCCGGCGCGCTGTTCCTGGCCGACGTCTACAGCGGCCTACTCGCCCAGGGCGTCTTCACCGTGCACTGGTGGAACGTCCACAACGGCCTCGGCGACGTCTCCACCGTGGCCGGCGAGACCGACTACGACGACTACGGCCTGCTCTCCAGCGGCAACTGCAACGCCGACGGCTCGGTGTGCCAGCCGCCGCTGAACACGCCGTTCGCGCCGTACCACGCGTTGTCGCTGATGGGCGACTTCGCCCGTACGGGTGACCGGTTCGTCGGCACGGGCACGGACGACGCCCTGGTCAGCATCCACGCCGTCCGCCGGGCCAACGGCGACGTCGCGGTCCTGCTGATCAACAAGGACGAGGCCGGACCGCGCACGGTGAAGCTGAACTACCACGGCTTCACCCCGGCCGCCGCCACCCCGTCGGTGTCCACGTTCGCCAACGGCGACGACGGTGTTACCACCGCAGCGGCCGGCACCGCCGGAACGCAGACCCTGGCCCCGTACTCGATAACGCTGCTCACCCTGCACCCGGCCCGCACCGACGCGGCCGTGCCGGCGACGCCCGCGAAACCCTCGGCCACGACGACGGACCGGACCGCGACGATCTCGTGGCCGGCCGGTCCCGCCGGGCTCAAGTACGAGGTGTACCGCCAGAACGGCGGCGTCAGCGAGCTGCTCGGCGAGACCACCGGCACGTCGCTGACCGTACGCAACCTCGAGCCGGGCCGCCGCTACACGGTCAACGTGCTCGCCCGCGACACCGCCGGACGCCTCTCGCCGTCCTCGCCGCCGCTGACGTTCACCACCGGCACCCCCGCCACCTCGGCCTGCACGGTGAAACTGCGCGACACCAACGACTGGGGCAACGGCTTCGTCGGCTCGATCGACATCACCAACAACGCGGCGGCCCCGGTCAACGGCTGGACCCTGGCCTTCACCTGGCCCACCACCTGGCAGACCGTGAGCAGCGGCTGGAGCGCCACGTGGGAACAGACCGGCCGCACCGTCCGGGTGACCAGCGACGCCACCCTGGCCGCCGGGGCCACCGCCTCGGCCGGTTTCGTCGGCTCCTACAGCGGCCCCAACGCACTCCCCCAGGTCTTCACCCTCAACGGCACCGTCTGTACGAGCGTGTAGGACCACCCCGATCCGGGCTCCGGTGCGTCACGCCGGGGCCCGGTGCTCTACCGCGTCTCGCCCAGCGTGCTGGGCGCTCAGTTCGCCGAAACGGATGAGTCATCCGTTTCATGCTAGGGTCGGCAAACGGATAGCTCATCCGTTTAATCGTCCGCTCGGCCCTGGAGAGAACATGCGGATCCTCATCACTGGCGGCACCGGCTACCTGGGCTCGGTGCTCGTCGAAAGCTTGGTCGCGGCAGGCAACGAAGTGGTGGCGCTGACCCGGTCCCCGGAATCAGCAGCGAAAGCGACCCAGGCGGGCGCGCGTCCTCTGCTCGGCAACCTGACCGACACCACGCTGCTGGAAACGGCTGCGGCGGAAGCCGATGCCGTGGTGCACACCGCAGTCGACTATTTCGGTGGCGAGGACGCGGTCGCGGCAGAAGCCGCTGCTGTGGAGGCGTTGACCCGTGGGGCAGGAAAGGCGGACACGGACAAGCCCTTCATCTACACCAGCACGAACCTGGTCTACGGGCTCGACCCCGCCCATTCCCGCGACGAAGACGCGGAACTGCCCGAGCCGGGCCTGCAGCCGTTCAAGCTCGTCGGCGAGCGCCTGGTGCGCGAGGCTATGGGCCTCAACGGCATCATCATCCGCGCGGGCCTGGTCTACGGCCGAGGCGGCAGCCTGCTGCTGACCAGTCTGATCAGCGCCGCGGCCCACTCGGGCGCTGCCACCTACATCGGCGCCGGCGACAACGAGTGGACCCCGGTGCACGTGGACGATCTCGCCCGCCTGTACCTGACGGCGCTGGAGCACCCGGTTGCGGGTATCTACAACGCGGCCGGAGCGCAGCCGTTCACGTTCCGCCAACTTGCCGAAGCGATCGCGGAACTGACCGGAACCACCGCGACCTCGATCACCGCCGAACAGGCCGAGAGTGCCATGGGGCCGATGGCCGCGCTGCTTCGATCCTCGGCGCGCATCACCTCCCGGAAGGCGTGCAACACCTTCGGGTGGAGTTCCAGCGGTCCGGCCCTGCTGGACGATGTGCGCTCCGGCTCCTACCAGGTCGTGAGCCCGTAAGCCCCGGCCTGGCCGGCCGATCGCCTTCCCAGCCCTGCGCTGCGTGTCAATCGGTCCGGCTGGACAGGCTCCGAGCCAGCGTGGAAATCATCACCGCCGCGGGGATGAGATGCAGCGCGATGAGGGCCACGACGCAGGCGGTGTCTGCCCCCGAGAAAAGAGGCGGGATCAACGAGGCGGCGGTCAGCGACGCCGTCGTCCACACGAATCGCCGAGCCGGTTGGGCGCTCCACCGAAGAAGAGCGACGGCGATGACGACGCCCACGACCGAGAAGAAGCCGGTCACCACGGCGATCCCGGACAACGGGATCGTCTCGCCACCGTCGGGGACCTCGAAGTCGACACCGCCGGCCCGGGCCAGTGCGGCGGCGAGGCTGGTGGCCGCCACCGCCGCGACGGTGGCGACGAGGCCGCGGCCGGCGAGCCGGCGGAACGGGTGGTTGCGGCCAGTCCGGCCCGGAGCCGGGGCTGGGGCGACATCGGTGTCATTCATGCTGGTCATGGCATGCCTCCATCATTCGGCAATTGATCTTCGGGGTGACGATGCGTACGCGCGCCGTGCGACGACCGGGGTTCCGCAGGGCACGTACGCCGGTGCCGCGCAGCCAGAACCCGGCGTCCCGGCCGAGCACAGGCCCGGACGCGCCGTCGCGCAATTCCAGTTGCACCCGCCCGCAGGCGACAACGGCGAACGCGTCGTGCCATTCCGCCGCATCCACCGCGACCCGCTCGCCACCGCGCAGCGCGAGCGTTCGCACCGGGCTACTCCGTGCCGTCCGCCGGCAGCCGCTCCGGCAGCCCGAGCCGCGGGAACTGGTCGCTGTGGAAGGTGGTGATCTCGGCGATCTTTCCGCCGCTGACGCGCAGGACGTCGATCGTCAACGGCAGGTACGCGCCCTCCCGCTTCCGCCAGTGGTAGTAGCCGATGGCGGGCTGCCGGTTCACGGCGGTCGGGACGGCGCGCAGCCCCGTCATGCCCTCGAAGCCGCTCTCGATCCAGTAGTTCACCACCATGTCGCGCCCGACGTACAGGCCCGGAGTGGGCGGCATGGACGTACGAACGTCGTCCCGCACCAGGGTGGTGAGCACGTCGATGTCCGTGGCCACGCTCGCCTCGGTGTAGCGCCGCACCAACTCGCGCGTGCCCGCGTCCTCCTCGCCGCCGGTCCAGTCCTGCCGCTGAGCGGGCAGGTGCTCCCGCATGCCGGCCCGGGCCCGCTGCAGCGCGCTGTTCACCGAATTGACGGAGTCCCCGAGAAGCTCCGCGACATCCTTCGCCGGCCACCCGAGCACATCCCGCAAAATCAGCACGGCCCGCGGCCGCGGCGCAAGGTGCTGAACGGCAACCAGGTAGGCCAGCTCGATGGTCTCCCGCGCGACGGCGACGGCCTCCGGCTCGTCCGCGTCACCCGCGGGCAACTCGTCGAGCAGCCTGTCCGGATAGGGCTGCAGCCACCGCACCTCGCCACCGGCAGCCGGCTCCGGCCGAACCTTGGCCAGCAGGTCAAGACACGCGTTGGTAGCGATCCGATACAGCCACGCCCGAAACGTCGACCGCCCCGCAAAGGTCTCGCGCCGCCGCCACGCCCGCAGGAACGTCTCCTGCACGGTGTCCTCAGCGTCCTCGAACGACCCGAGCATGCGGTAACAGTGCACATGCAGCTCCCGCCGGTGCCGCTCAGCCAGCCCCGAGAACGCCGGCTCGTCGACCTCACCCAGACCGTTCACGCCCAGCTCCTCCAGCCGCGTGTCCGCACTCATCACGTCATCCTTCCGCCTCATCACGTTCCGTCGTAGTTATGACGGGTGCGGACGCCACAACTCATCACCCGGGCTCACCTCCGTAGCCGTCCCAGCAACGGCAGCACAACGCGACCGCCCCGCCGAAGCCCCGGCCCGGCCTGTTCGCCGCGGTGGCGACTCCCGGCCGTCGGCCCCTCCGTTCACCGGGCGGCGCCCCGCAAGTAACAACGCATCGCCGCTGCCCATCCCCCGCCGAGCCTGTCCCCTCCGGCGCGGGATGAACACGGGGTCCGGTGGGCGCGAGCCCGCCCCTGAGGACCCGGGACATTCAGATATGCGCAGGTGGGCCATGTGAGCGCAGCCTCGACCGCCCTGCACGGAACCCCGCTTGGACGCACGCCGTCGTCGGAGCGCACGCCCACCCCTAGAGCGCAGGCCGCCTACCTGGGTGCAATTCGCCGCTTGCGCGCGATCCGCCTGGGTGAGCACAACCAGGGTCATGGTCCTCCCCACGTGTATGAAGGCGTTCTGGCGCCTGGTCGACAGCTAGGCGACCTGCGCGAGCACGGGTGGGCGGAGCCCCTCGTGAGCCCAGTCCGCGTCGGTGCTGTTCCGATCGCCTGGGGCAGCGGGCACCATATGAGCATTCGATCTGCTTCGTAGAACAAGTTGGTCAAGGCCTCGGACCGAGCCGCAACGGGCCGTGGCCGGTCTCTTCATGGGTTGATGCCCGGATCGGCCGACGCGAGAGGGACTACGGTGCGTGACGTTGATGTCGTCGGGGAGCATGATCGGCTCACGGATCTGCCGAGGATAGTGAGTGCTCGCCGGGTATTGGCGCGGACGGTGGAACGGGAACTCCGCCCGGTTACCGGCGGCTGTCGAACCCGGGGCGGAACGTCTGACTATCGGCCGGCCGGTGACCGGCTCGATGCCGTGCGCGAACGCGTCGTGCGGCGACCCGTTCTACTCGGTCGTGAGCAGATGGTACGTGCCTTGCTGATGCGGCATCCGGATCTCGGCGGTCAGGCCGCCGTCCGCGCCGGGGTGCAGGCGGAGCCGCCAGCCGTGGCGAGTGACGATGGCGGCTATCAGCGTGGCGCCGAGACCGCTGCCTTTGGTTCGTAGCCGCCCGGCGCCACGGCGGAACGGCTCGACGATCTTGGCGACCTCGTCGGGGCTCATCGGGGTGCCGGTGTTGGCGACCGAAAGCACCAGCTCCGGCCCGGCGTCGTGCAGGCTCAGGTCCACCTGGCCACCGCGGTGGTTGTGACGAATCGCGTTGTCGAGCAGGTTGCGCACCATGAGCCGGAGCAGGCTCGGATCAGCCTCCACGACGGCCGGATCGAGATTGACGCGGACCGTCACGTCGTGCTCCTGAGCGGCTGTCTGCTGGCTGTCGACTTCCTGACGGACGAGGAGTGCCAGGTCGGTCTGCTCGGGATGGCCTGTGCCGCCCTCGGTCTCTGCCAGGTCCAGCAGCGTGCGTACGGTCCGGACGCTGCGGCTGTTGAGGCTGCGCAGGTCCTGCAGAAGGTCGCGCGTCGGTCCTGGCGGCGCCTCGGCCAGCGCGTCGTCGAGCGCGGCCTGGGTCACCGCCAGCGGCGTCTGAAGTTCGTGGGAGGCGTTCGCGGCGAATCGGCGTTGCGCCTCGAAGGCGGCGTCCAGCCTGGCCAGCATGAGGTTGAAGTTGGCGGCCAGGTCGGTGACTTCGTCCCGTCCGCGTCCGACCGGAACGCGAGCGCGAAGGTCCGTGTTCCCGGCCTGCCGGGCCGCGGCGATCATCGCGTGCAGAGGTGCGAGCGATCGTCGCACGATCCAGCGCACCGCGCCCGCGCCCGCGGCGATCACGACGGCGAGGGCGACCGCGGAGAAGACCAGCAGCCGTTCGACCTCGTGCCGGGGCTGCACTGCCGCCGGCACGCTGGCAGGTGGCAGAGGGGAACCACCCGTGCTGCCGGGCGTGACCGCGGGCACGCCGCCCACGATGCTGTCTGGAACGTACGTCATCAACAGCGTGATGGTCGCGGCCATGACCAGGGCCAGCACGGCGATGACCGCAACCATGCTGCCGATGACACGCGTACCGATGGAACCGCGGGAGGCGGATCTGCCCCTGTCAGGTTTGGACAACACGGTACCCGGCACCGGGAACGGTCTCGATCGGCCATGGCTTGCCGAGCTTCTTGCGCAATGTCGAGATGACCACCCGGGGCGAGTTGGTGAAGGGATCGGCGTTCTCGTCCCAGGCGCGCTGCAGCAGTGTCTCGGCGCTGAGCACGCCGCCCTGGGCGCGTAGTAGTTGCTCGAGGATGCGGAATTCCTTCGGGCTGAGCGCGAGCAGGGTGGCGCCGCGGAACGCCTGCTGCGTGAACGGATCGAGGCGAAGCTGCCCGAACCGCAGTTCGGGCGGTGCCCGATGACCGGACCGGCGCTGCAGCGCACGCAGCCGGGCGACGAGCTCAGGAAATTCAAACGGTTTGACGAGGTAGTCGTCGGCCCCCAGCTGCAGGCCCGCGACCCGGTCCACCAGCGTCGCCGACGCGGTCAGCATCAACACGCCGACTGAGGGGTGGTGGGCGATGATGTATTTGCACACCTCGTCGCCCGGCAGCAACGGCAGGTCGCGGTCGAGCACGACGGCTTCATACTCCTGGGTCCGCAGGAGTTCGATCGCTCCCGGCCCATCGTGAACCACGTCCACGGTCATGCCGGCGCGGTGCAGGCCGTTGCGCACGCTTCGGGCGAGGATCTGCTCATCCTCCGCCAGCAGGACTCTCACGCGAGCTTCCCTCCTGTGTCGTCACTCTAGCGTCAAGGCGAGGCGCCGACGGGCCGTTCCCGTTCCCGGCCCGGCCCACCGGCGCCAGTTCTACTTGGCCGGCTTCGCCGGCTGGCCCTTCTCGACCGTCACGCCGGCCGGGGGCCGGTCCCCGGTCTGGCCACCCGCACCGAGCTCGACCGCACGCTGAGCCTTCTCGAGCGTCACCCCGGAGGGCGGTTTGTCCCCGGTCCGGCCCACCGCACCGATCGACGGCGCGTCAGTGGTTGCGGCCGTACTCGGCCGGCTGGCCGGGGCGGGAGTGTTCGCGGTGGCCATTGACGTCGCGATGGCCACCGCGCCACCGGACACGGCCAGGACCAGTACGCCCCCGGCGAGCCACTTCTTGATCTTCATGATGTCGACCCTTCTGCCGGGCCGTCCTTCGACGCCGGCAGACATCAGTCAAGGGGCCCGGCCGTTGCGAGGTGTTAAAGAACGCCACGTCGGGGCGGGCGCCGACCCGTCGACCCAGGTGGGCTTACTTCGGCTTCCCGGAACAGCTCCCCATGCCCACCGCATCTATGCGCGAAGTGACAAGAGTGACGGCCCGGTCGTCGCGGAATGACGAAGACTCGCCCGTCCATCCGCCGCCACGCTGAGCAGGTCCTATGTGGAGGTGACGTCCATGAGATCCCACCGACTCTGGTTGGCCGCGGGCACGGTGCTGGCCGTGCTGGCGGGCACCACGCCCGCACTCGCCGCGCCGGCAGAACCGCGCGACACCCGTATCCGGCAAGAAGCTTTTGATCCGCGGCCGGCCCGGCCCGGACCGGTCGAGATCCCCGGCAAGGGAGTGCGGCCCGCGCCGTTCACGACGCCGTTGAAGCCGAGCCGGGCCACCACGCTGCCCGGCTCGGAGAAAACCAAGGCGAACGCGCTCGCCCCGGATCGGGCCGGCGCGGCCGGACCCAGCCTGCGGCGCGTCGGCGGGGCCGGCGAACCCAGCCAGTTCTTTTGCGAGGAGCAGATCAGCCAATCGACAAGTGTGAACGCCGACGCGGACAACTACTCGGCCACCACCCAGTACGTCGGCCGGCTCGGCTGCAACTTCTACCTGGACTACGCCTACGGCGTGGCCGGCATCTTCGACCGCAGCCCCTCCTGGGACGGCGACCTGCTGCACGTCGGCACGCCGTTCGAGTTCTACCAGTCGTACGCCGGCGCGTCGGCCGGCGGCCTGCGCATACCCGGCGACTACTACGACGGTGGGCGGCAGATCGAGGTGGTCTTCGAGGTTTACCTGCTGGCGCCGTACGGAGTCCGGTGGGGTGCGTGCAACCCGCTGCCGGGCCTGCGCTACCTGCTGTGCGACGGCCTCGGCACCGATCTGCTGCACGTGGTGGTGGGCACCGGGCCGTTCAACACCGGGCTCAACCCGCCGGTCCACCGCTACACCGCGCTCGGTGACTCGTACTCCTCGGGCACCGGCGCGTACCCGTATCTGGGCGGCGCCAACCCGGCGTCGTGCCGGCGCAGCAACGCCACCTACAGCTTCGACATCGCCGGGGACGGCTTCCAGGGGCTGCCGATCGACCGGCCCAACCTGAAAGCTTGTCACGCGGCCCGAATCAACGACATCTACCAGGCACAGAATCCGGTCTCCGAATCTGCGCAGATCGAATACGTGAAGCCGTACACGAGGTTCGCGACGATCACGATCGGCGGCAACGATCTCGGTTTCGGACCGAAACTGCGCAACTGTGCGCTCTCCGACTGCTCGGGAGCCCCACTGGTGACCCCCGCAGAGCTGTCGGCGACGCAGAGCCGGCTGACCGGCGTGTACCGCGACATCAGATCCCGGATGCGTGCGGACGGCTACCTGGTGGTGCTGAGTTACCCGGCGTTCCTGCCCAACCCCGACGATCCGGCGGACCCGCAGCCGTCGGTGAGCAGATGCCCGGCCACGAACTCGCAGATCACCAGCGCCGAACTGCGGCTCATCTATCAGGGCACCGCCCAGGCCCGCGACATGATCGCGAACGCGGTGGCTGCCACCGGTGATCCCCGCGTGCTCTTCGTGGACGTGTTCGACGCGTTCCGCGCCCATCGGGTGTGCAGCAGCGATCCGTGGTCCAACGGCGTCGAGGCGCTCGATCCCGAGGACTCGTTCCATCCGAACGCCCGCGGCTACCAGGCGGTCGGCGATCGCCTGCGGAGTGCGCTGGGCCTGACCTGACCCAGGGGCGGCGACGGGGCGTCCGGCTTGTGCCGGGCGCCCGGCACATCGGCCGAGCCCCGGACGATCAGTTCCGACCGGCACAGCGCCGACTGCGTAACTGTGGCCCACCGTTCGGGTCGACGGCGGCCGTCCCCAATCCACCCGGCCAGCTGCCACCAGTGCCCGTGTGAGGTCGGTCCGTGAGCGGATGCCCAGCTTGCGGTAGACGTGCGTGAGGTGCGACTCGCCAGATCGCGTTCGACGAGCTACCGATCCTGCGTACCCTGGGCGTCTGAGAAGTTCCTCCGATGTGGAGCGCCCGTCGGGCGCTCCACATCTGTTACCGTCGATCGCCACCCATCCACCCACCACCTCCGCTCCGAAGTGGAGGAAACGGGAGGAGGCGCATCGATGAACGCCCTGTTCGACGCCCTGCGCGAGCGGGTCGAGGTCCACGCGCGGCACGCGGTCGAGACCTACACCCACGAGGTCAGCGAATACCAGTCGTCGCCGCCCGCCGACGACATCTACGACTTCGCCGTCCTCATCCGCCGCCGGACCCTGGATCTGTCGGCCACCGGGCAGCCTCTGACCGACATCGATCTCGCCCGCATCGCCGACGTCGGCCGCCGCCGCGCCGAGGTCGGTCTGTCCGTACCGTCGCAGGAGCAGGTGCTCGGCCTGCACACCGCCATGATGGTCCGCGAGGTGCACGACCTGGCCCGCCCCGAGCACGTCACCGATCTGCTGCGCATCGTCGGCTGGCTCGGCGTCCAGGGCGTCCGGGCACGCACCGCCTATCTGCGCGGATACACCAAAGGGGTCGGCGCCGCCCGCTTGCTGCCGACCCGGCTGGAGATCCTGGCCCGCGCCCTGATCGCCGACGAACCGCTCGCACCGTTCGTCGCCGACCTGCGTGTGGGTGCCCGCTACCGGATCGCGGTCCTGACCACGCCGGACCGCACCGCTGGCCGGACTCAGGCCGAGGTCGTCGCCGCGCTCGCCGCCGACCGGATCCCGGCCACCTGGCTGGCCCCCGACGAGGTCGTCATCGTCTGCCCCGGGGAAGCCTTTGCCTGGGTACGCCGCGCGGTCGCGCTGATCGGCCGGCCCTGCGGCGTCGGCACCGCCGAGGGCCCTGTCGGCGGCCTCGCCCCGGCGCTGGCCTGGGCCCGTAAGGTGAGCCGAGTCGCACCACCGGAGTCGTCACCCGTGCGGCTGCCGGAGATCGCGAACCTGTTCGTCGAGATGGCGGTCGCCGGGGCCCCGGCCATCGACGGTTGGCTGCGCACCTACGCGCGTGCCCTCGCCGCCGGCCCCGACCTCGTCACCACGCTGCGCGCCTACTACGCCCACGACATGAACCGGGTGACCGCCGCCGCTGCCCTGCACATCCACCCGCGCACCCTCGACTACCGGCTGCGCCGCGTCCGCGACGTCACCGGCGTCGATCCCGGCTCCACTCTCGGTGTACGCCTGCTCAGCGCGACCGTCACCCGCACCCTGGCCGTGCGGCACTACGCGGACTGACAAAGACCCGCCCCCGCTTGCTCAGCGCTGACGAAGACTGCCACCGTCCGGCCTGGCCACACTCCCCGGGGTATGTGGAGCAAAATGAGAGGTGGCATGGCGGCCTCCGCCGTCGCACTCGCGATGCTGCTCACCGGGACGGCGCCATCGAGGGCAGGTACCGCTCACTGATGCTGAAGGTGGTCGACGACATGAGGCCGCGCCGCACCCCGATCATCTAGGAATGCATCGCTGTGGACGGGCGCAAGGCCACCGCCCATGAGCGCATCGTCAACGGGACATGGAATCAGGCCTGTGCTCAGGCGTGCAGCGGGACCCGGCGCAGGCGGATCGCCCGCCGGATCATCCGCCACCCAGCCGGCCCGGCCCGCACGCCGAGCCCGAAGTCGCTGAGGTCGAACTCGGCGTCAGGCGTGAACAGTTCGTCCATCCGGTCGAACGCGCCCCGGTCGATGAGGTGGCCGTGCATGTTGATCAGATCGGTGATGGCTTGCCGGTCGCTCGCGACGAGAGCCACGAGGGTCCTCCAGTATCACCGAAGTGGGGACGCGCCCATTCAACCGGGGGTGTCCCCGTTCAGCAAGTGCCTCCCGGCCGGAAGGAGATGTCATGGCCCGAGCGGATGCCACGCGGAACGCCGGCCGCTTGCTCTCCGCGGCCCGCGAGCTGGTCGCCGAGCGCGGCGCCGAGGTGCCGCTGGACAACGCCACGCTTTACCGCCACTTTCCGACGAGGTGGCGAAACGCGCCGGCCTAGGCAGACGTGTGTCCTCCCGACTACAGCCTTCACGTGACGAAAGTGATCTCCGATCCAGGATTTCCTTGAGTGGAAGGGTGGCGAACCGATACAGCAGTTGGTACGCCCCGGCGAAGCCTGGCGGCCAGCAAACCCCTGGAGATCACATGACCAGCCGTCAGTTCGTGACCTTCGACGTGGCGAACGAGTTCTTCGGGGTCCCCGTGGAAATCGTGCAGGAAGTCCTCCTCAACGAGAAGTACACGCCGATGCCGCTCGCCCCGGACGGGTGGGGCGGCCTGTTCAACCTGCGCGGTGAGGTCATCGGGACGGTGGACCTGCAGGTCCGGTTCGGGCGGCCGCGCAGGTCGATGTCGGGTCCGATCGTCAACGTGGTCGTGCTGGTCGGCGGTGAACCGGTAAGCCTGCTGGTGGACCGGATCGGGCTGGTCGCCGATCTGGACGATGCGGCGTTCGAGTTGCCACCGGACACACTGACCGGGCCGACCCGAGCGATGATTGTCGGTTCGTACAAGACGGAGGATCGGCTGCTACTGGTGCTCGATGTCGACGAATGCGTCAACACCGCTCGCGCCGCAATTTAGACGGGCTGGCGGGACGTCGGGCTCGACACGTTGCGCGCGTATGTCGCCGGGATGGCACGTGTGATCACACATCCGCCTGATTGGCGCAAGGCCAGCCGGGTGGGCGACGCCGGATAAGTGTCCAGCTCTAACAGAGCGACGACGTAATAGGCGACTCCCGCCCCACAAGCTCGCGATCCGGGCGGCCGGGCTACTCGTCCGACAGGAGTTCGCCGACCCGGTCGAGCACGGCCCGCCACTGCGCCGGCTGAACGTTCTCCCGGACCTGACTGGCCAGCTCCACCGCAACAAGTTCGACAATCTGCGCAGACAGACTCCCCATCCGAGCCGGCGCGGGCGGCGCCACCGCCGGCGGCACCGGTGTGACGGCCGCAGCCCGCGTGGGCACGGTCGCATCGACAACCGCAGGGTTCATGGCCTCTGACGGCGCAGGCACGGCTTCCGCACCCGGCGTAAGCGCTACCGCCGCAACCTGCGTGGACATGGCCATCCCGCTTGACGCCACCCGCGCGGGCACCTCCGCCGCGCTCACTGCAGGCGACACGAACGTCTCCCCCGGCTGTTCACCTGTCTGAGGTGCCGCCGCCGGCATAGAAACAGCCGTCCCGCTCGACGCAGACGTCACCGGCGCGGGCACGTCGGTCTCACTGGACGCAGGCGGTATCGCCCGGCCGTGCGTGGGCCTGGCCGCAGTCGATGCCGACGCAGCCCGTGCGGGAACGTCCGTCGCACTCGACGCAGACGCCACCCGTGCAGGTACGTCCGTCGCACTCGACGCAGACGCCGCCCTCGGCGACGGCGTGGGAACGGCCGTTGCGTCCGGCTCAGAGGTCACCGGCGTGATCGTGGCCGCGGCGGCCGAAGCGGGCAGCGGCGTGTCGGCCTCGGATGGCATGGTCTCGGCGCGCGGGGACGGGACAGAGGCAGTGCCGACGACCGAGGGCACGATGATCCTGCGGGTCACCTCGAAGTCGCGGGCCGCCCGGTGCGGTCCGAAGCCGTTGATCGGCGGGACATCGCCTGTCCGCTCATGGCCACTCGATGAGAGCCGCTCGTCAGCACGGACCCGCGAAGGGTCACCGGCCTGCTCCGGGCTGTCGAGCGGCGAGAACCCGCCGGGCTCTTCCCCGTTTCCGGACCTGAGCGACTCACCGACGCCGAGGGGCGGGAATTCGCCGGCCCGCCCTCGGCCGCCGGGCGAAAACAGCTCACCGATTGCCGGGACGTCGCCGACCTGCTCTCGACCACCAGCCGCAAGCGGCTCGTCAACACCGACCGGCGGGAAGACCCGCTCCTGAGCGTTGGAGAGGAGAGGCACGCCTGCGCCGGCCCACTCCGACGCGCCGGACGAGAGCGACTCCCGGTCGCCGGCCGATTCCCGGCCGCTGAACGAAAGCGGCACGCCCGCACCGAACGATTCCTGGTCGGCAAACGACAGGGGCTCCCCTGCACCGGCCGACTCACGGCCGGCGAACGAAAGCGGCGCGCCCGCGCCGGACGGGAGCGGCTCGTCGATGGCGAACGGTGGCACGTGGTCGGTCTGGTCGGGACCGCTCAGGGAGAGTGGCCCGCTGGCGCCCGCCATGGGGAGGACGCCGACGACGTGCAGGTAGCGGGTCGTGCGGGTCAGGGCCACGTACAGCAGGCGGTGGCCGCGTTCGTCCTCGGCGACGATGTCTTTCGGCTCGACCACCACGGTGGCGTCGAACTCGAGGCCCTTGGCCTCTTGCGGGCTGACCAGGTTGACGCCCTGGCCGAGCTCGCTGCGTGACGCCGCGCGCCAGGCCACGTCGCGCACCGCCAGCTCGGACTCGATCGCCCAGCGGTGGACGGCCGGGCAGATGATGGCGACCGAGCGGCCGTGGGACGCGTGGGCCATCGCCGCCTCGACCGCCACGGCGGCCCGGCTCTCGTCGTCGACCAGGCGGAACACGGGGTCGCCGGGGCCGTCGCGGACCACCTGGGGCGGGGTGATGCCGGGGGCGGCGATCGGAAGCAGGCGCTCGGCCAGCTCGAACACCTGGCGCGGCACGCGGTAGCCGTAGCGCAGCTCGGCCGTGCGCTGGGGCAGCTGGGCGGGCAGGTGCTCGAGGATGTCGTCCCAGTCGTCGCGGGCCCACAGGCCGGTGGACTGGGCGATGTCGCCGACCACGGTCATCGAGCCCGTCGACGACCGTGCGGCGATCGACCGCAGCTGCATGGGTGAGAGGTCCTGCGCCTCGTCGACCACGATGTGGGCGTAACGGTCGTCGATGCCGTGCAGCAGTGATTCGAGGTAGTCGAGCAGCGGCAGGTCGGCCTCGCTCCAGATCTCTTCGGTGATCCGCTCGCCGGGGCGGCGGTGCAGCAGGGCGACCTCGCGGGCGGTGAACGCCTCGCCTGCGGCGGCGATGAGACGGTCGCGCGAGCCGAACAGCTCGCGCAGGAACGCCGGGGCGGTGAACGACGGCCAGATCCGCTCGATCAGCTGGTCGAGCGACGTGCGCACGCCGAGCCGCCGGTCGCGGGCCCGGTCCATGCCGACGTTGACCATGAGGCTGCGGAAGATCTGCCGCTGCTGGGTGAACGTGCCGGGCGTCTGCCGGCTGCGGGCGACGATCTGGTTGATCTCGTCGGCCGTGAAGACGACCGGACGCCCGTCGAGCTGGGCCTCGACGGCGGGCTGGTCGGCCGGCACGCCGATCCGGTCGTACAGGGCGCGGCGCAGCAACCCGGCCAGGCGGCCGTCGCCCTTGAGGCGGACGACCCCGGCCCCTTCCGTGCGGCCGCGCTTGACCGGCGGGTGAAACTGGCCGATGTCGCGCTGCACGACGCTGATGTCGCCCAGGCTGGGCAGCACTGTGCGGGTGTAGCGGGTGAACGTCGGCGTGGGGCCGACGATCAGCACGTCAGCCGCCGAGAGGGCGTCGCGGTAGTTGAACAGCAGCCACGAGACCCGGTGCAGCGCGACGGCGGTCTTGCCCGTGCCGGGGCCGCCCTGGATGACGAGCAGCTGGTCGAGGGGCGCGCGGATGAGGTCGAACTGGGCGGCCTGGATGGTGCGGACGATGTCCTGCATCTGGCCGGTGCGGTCGCGGTTGAGGTCGTCGAGCAGGGCGTCACCGGGCGCCTCGAGCTCGGCCACGGCCGCCGCCAACTGCTGGAAGACCACGTCGCTGTACGACTCGATCCTGTTCCCGTTGCACTCGAAGGTGCGCTTGAGAACCAGACCGCCGGTGTCGGCGTGGGTGGCCGTGTAGTAACGGGCGGCGGCCGGCGCCTGCCAGTTGACGACCAGCACCTCGGAGTCGTCGTCGAAGATCGTGTTGTGTCCGACGTAGAGGACGTCGCCGTCCTCGTCGTCCATGCGTCCGACCGCGACGGCGTCGTCGGGCTGCCCGATCCTCTGGAGGCGGGCCTCAGCGTCCTTGCGGAGCCGCACGGCGGCGCCCGCGTTGGCCGCGGCACCCGGCGCCTCGAGCAGGTGGCGGCGCATGCGTTCACGGTGGTCGGACACGTGGTCGAAATACTTCTGTTCGGCTGCCAGAACCTCAGCGACCGTCTCCACCGGGCACTCCCCTCACTCGCGCCACACCACGATGCGCGATGGCGGCCGGACCGACCATCGCCCGTTCGCCCGCCAACAACTGACCGTGTCGTCAGCGAAGCGGAGGGCGGTCAGTCGCCGCTGAAGCCCCAGAAGAAGAGCTCGGCGGGCTTGCCCTCGGCGTCGTGCAGGACGGCGAGCCGCCCGACCCACCGCTCGGCGGCCAGCTCCTCCAGCTTCTCGACATGCTCACGCGTGAGCATGACCGTGCCGGCGCGGGCCAGGGCCTCTTCGTCGGTGACCGGCACGACCGCGCCGAAGGAAGGCGCCCGCGAGATCTCGTTGACGTCGAGGATGGAGTGGGTGCCCGACTCCTGCACGGCCTCGTCGGACCACAGCTCCTCCTCGGTCTTCGGCCGGTTCGGGAAGTCGGCGGCCGACTTGCCGAACTCGTAGGGCACCGCCCACCAGTAGTCGCCGCTCGCGAACACGGTGTCCCGCAACGAGGCCAGCGCCTCGTCGAGGTCGGGCTGGTAGGGAACGTAGTAGTGCCAACCGGATGCGCCCATGGCGATTCCTCCCCCTCGATGGTGATCGGCGGGAACCTTAGCCGCGCCGTACGACAAGAACCGGGAGCAGGACGCACGCCGCGACGCAATCTGCTGATCAACTGCTCACGTATTGCTCGGCCCGGAGGTTGAGCATCGAAATCTGTGAATCCTAGCGTTCTGTTCGGGTGACCGGCGTGATCCGCGGGCCGCCCGGGGCAGGGGCTCACCCTGCCTCTCTCCACCACGGCTCGATCCCGAGCCGCCTCGAAGGAGACAGAATGGCAAGAAGTCCACATCACCGGAGCGCGGCCCGAGCCGTACTCGGTGCGGGGATGGCGGTCATCATGGCCGCCGCGGGAGTGGTCGCGACTGGCGCTGGCGCCCAGGCCGCGGCCCCCAAGGACAAGATCCGGCCCGAGCTCGCGGCCCAGATGGCGGAACGAGGGGGCGGCGACTTCTGGATCAGGTTCGGCGCCCGGGCCGACCTGACCGCGGCCGGCAAGATCAAGAACTGGGACGAGCGGGGTACGGCGGTGGCCACCGCCCTGAAGAAGGCGGCGGCGAGCAGTCAGTCCGGCGTACGTGCCGAGCTCGACAAGGGCGGCGCGAGCTACCAGTCGTTCTGGGCGACCAACGCGATCAAGGTCAGCAAGGGCTCGCCGGCGCTGGTGCAGAGCCTGGCCGCCCGCCCCGAGGTCGAGGGCCTCTACGCCCCCGCGAAGGTCGAGGCGCCGAAGGTCGTCGAGGGCACCCAGCAGAAGGCCGTCAACGCGGTCGAGTGGGGCATCGCCAACATCAACGCGGACGACGTCTGGTCGCAGTACGGCATCACCGGCGAGGGCGTCACGATCGCCAGCATCGACAGCGGCGTCCAGTTCAACCACCCGGCGCTGGTCGGCTCCTACCGGGGCAACAACGGCGACGGCACCTTCACCCACGACTACAACTGGTTCGACGCCGCCGGCGCGTGTTCCGGCGCCCCGTGCGACACCAACGGCCACGGCACCCACACGATGGGCACCATGGCCGGCTCGGACGGGACGAACCAGGTCGGGGTCGCGCCCGGCGTCCGCTGGATCACCGCCAACGGCTGCTGTCCCTCGGACGCCGCGCTGATCGAGTCGGGCCAGTGGATGCTCGAGCCGACCGACTCGGCGGGCGCCAACCCCGACGCGAGCAAGCGGCCGAACGTCATCAACAACTCCTGGGGCACGATCAACCCGTCGAACGAGCCGTTCATGGAGGACATCACGACGGCCTGGACGGCGTCCGGCATCTTCGGCGCCTTCGCCAACGGCAACAGCGGGCCCGGATGTCAGTCCAGCGGTTCGCCGGGCAGCCTGGTCAGCAACTATTCGGTCGGGGCCTACGGCGTGGACAACACGATCGCCGACTTCTCGGGCCGCGGTGCGGGCCAGAACGGCGAGCTCAAGCCGAACGTGTCGGCCCCGGGTCTCAACGTCCGCTCCACCTGGCCCAACAGCGGGTACAACAGCATCAGTGGCACCTCGATGGCCACACCTCACCTGGCCGGCGCGGTTGCCCTGCTGTGGTCGGCTGCCCCGGCGCTGGTCGGCGATGTCACCGCGACCCGCGCGCTGCTGGACGACACGGCCATCGACACCGAGAACGGCCAGTGCGGGGGCGACACCGACGACAACAACGTCTTCGGCGAAGGCCGCCTGGACGCGCTGAAGCTGATCTCGCAGGCGCCCACCGGCGACTCCGGCACCCTGGCCGGCAAGGTCACCGACGCGGCCACGGGCGCGGCGGTCGCGAACGCGGCGCTGACCCTGACCGGGGCGGCCGACCGGCAGCTCACCACGGGCACCGACGGCACCTACTCGACGCGGCTGCCGGCCGGCGACTACCAGGTCGCCGTGACGGCGTACGGCTATTCGGCCAAGACGGTGGCTGCCACGGTCACGGCCGATCGGACCACCACGACGAACGTGGCGCTGGCGGCCGTTCCGACCGTCTCCGTGGGCGGGGCGGTGACCGACGGCTCCGGCCACGGCTGGCCGCTGTACGCCAAGGTCTCCGTGGCCGGACCGGGCGGCGTCTCCGACTACACGACCCCGTCCAACGGCCGCTACAGCTTCAAGGTGCCGGCCGGGTCCACGTACAAAATCACCGTCGAGTCGCAGTACCCGGGCTATCAGACGGTGACCAAGGACGTGGTCGTCGGGACGAAGAACGTCACCCAGAACGTGGCGGTGCCGGCCTCGCAGGACGACTGCACGACGGCGCCGGGCTATGAGAACTCCACCAAGGGCGACTTCCAGTCGTTCGACGGCGCCTCGGCGCCCACCGGCTGGACCGTGGTCGACAACGCCGGCGAAGGCCAGACCTGGAAGTTCACCGACGACGGGCAGCGCGGCAACAACACCGGCGGCGACGGCGGTTTCGCCATCATCGACAGCGACCGCTACGGCTCCGGCCACACGCAGGACACGTCGCTGGTCAGCCCCGTCGTCGACCTCACCGGCGTGGCCGCGCCGGTGATCCGCTTCGACCAGGAGTACCGGCAGTACGGCGAGGAGACCGGCGACGTCGACCTCAGCGTCGACGGCGGCGCCACCTGGTCCACTGTGCTGAAGCAGACCGCCAACGTGCCGGGCCCCAAGCGCACCTCGGTCGCGATCCCGCAGGCCGCGGGCAAATCCGCGGTGCAGGTGCGGTTCCACTACTACGAGGGCTCGTTCGCCTGGTGGTGGAAGGTCGACAACGTGCTGATCGGCGAGCTCGAGTGCGTGCCGACCGACGGCGGGCTGGTCGTCGGCCATGTCAAGGACGGCAACACCGGCGGCTACGTCAACGGGGCCACCGTCGCCGACAAGGGTGACGCCGCAGTGAAGGCCACCACGGTCGCCACGCCGGACGACACCGCCCTGCCGGACGGCTTCTTCTGGCTGCTCGCTCAGCCCGGCTCCCGCACGTTCGGTGCCACGGCCAGCAACTACGCCGGTGACACCGACACGGTCGACGTCGAGGCCGACTGGACGAGCTCGGCGGCGTTCGAGCTCGGCGCCGGACAGCTCGCGGTCACCCCGGCCACGGTGAGCGCGGACGTGCGGATGCCCGACGGCAGCGCGGCCAAGAAGTTCACGGTCACCAACACCGGCACCCAGCCGGTCGAGGTGAAGCTCTCCGAGCGCAGCGGCAGCTTCGACATGCTGAAGGCCGACGGCTCGCGGACGACCCTGGGCGAGATCCTCGGATCGCCGGGCGCGCCGGCGCAGCGGGTCAACACGGCCGTTTCGTTCGCTTCGAAGACGTCCTTCAAGGCGAACGCTGTGGCCCAGGACGGTCCCCTGGCCGAGCCGTGGACGAACATCGCCGACTTCCCGAAGGTCGTGATGGACAACCGGGTCGTCAACCTGGACGGCAAGGTCTACTCCCTCGGCGGCACCGACGGCAACGCGGCCTACAAGACGAACTACGTATACGATCCGGTCGCGCAGGCCTGGTCGCCGATCGCCGACCTGCCCGAGGCCCGTAGCGCGCTGACCGTGGGCGTGGCCGACGGCCAGCTCATCGTCACCGGCGGCTGGGGCCCGGCCGGCCCGTCCCCCACCACCTGGGCGTACGACCCGGGGGCGGACAGCTGGACGCGCAAGGCGGACAACCCGGTGCCGCGGTCGGCCGCGGGCCAGGCGGTGCTCGACGGCAAGCTGTACGCCGTCGCCGGCTGCACGACCGCCAACTGCACGCCGATGTCGAACGACGTGGTCCGGTACGACCCGGGCAGCGACACCTGGGAGGCGGTTGCCGACTACCCGAAGTCGGTGGCGTTCGCCTCGTGCGGCGGCATCGACGGCGTCCTGTACTGCACCGGTGGCAACGACGGCCAGGTCTCGCAGAAGGCGAGCTACGCCTTCGACCCGGCCACCGGCGCCTGGACCGCGATCGCCGACGCCCCGGCCGACCAGTGGGCCGCGTCCTACGCCGCGGCGAACGGCAAGCTCCTCGTGGTGGGCGGTGTGCAGGCCGGCGCGGTCACCAACGCCGGTTTCGCGTACGACCCGGTCGCCGGCTCGTGGGCCGCTCTGCCCAACGCCAACACGGCCCGGTACCGGGGCGCGGCGGCGTGCGGCTTCTACAAGGTGGGCGGCTCGTCGGGTGGCTTCAACCCCACGACCGGCAGCGAGGCGCTGCCCGGTCTGGAGGAATGTGGCGCGGCGAGCGACGTCAGCTGGATGACGCTCGACAAGTCGGAGGCCACGCTGGCCCCCGGCAAGAAGGTGACGGTCACCGTCGGGCTCACCGCCTCGGTGGACCAGCCGGGCGCGTACTCCGCCTCGGTCGGTCTCAAGGAGAACACCCCGTACACCGTTCCGCCGGTCGGCGTCACGCTCAACGCTCTGCCCCCGAAGACGTGGGCGAAGCTGATGGGCACGGTCACCGGCGTCCCCTGCGGCGGCGCCGGCGCACCGCTGGCGGGCGCGACCGTCCAGGTCGACTCGTGGGCGACGTCGCTCACCTTCGCCACGGACGCCCAGGGCCAGTACGCGTACTGGCTCGACAAGCGCAACAACCCGCTCACGCTGATCGCCGCCAAGGACGGCTGGAAGCCCCAGGCCCGTACGTCGAAGGTCAGCCCGGCCGAGCCGAAGGTCGAGAACTTCGCCCTCGCCCCGACGCGCTGCTGACGCCCTGAGATGAGCCCGGCCCGTCCGCGCAACCGCGGGCGGGCCGGTTCGTCAAGCGGTGAAACGGATGCCGACGCCGCGGATGGCGTGGATCGTCGCCGCCGCACCGAGCCGGGCCAGCTTGGCCCGCACCCGCCGCACCGTCGAATGGATGTCCGAGCCCCGGCCCACGTGCTCGTTGCCCCACACCTCGAGATGCAGCTTCTCGTACGTCCAGACCCGCCCCGGCGCGGCCACCAGGCACCGCAGGAAGTCGTGCTCGAGCGGCGTCAGCGCGACCTCCTGGTCATGCCAGCACAGCACCCGCCGGTCGGAGTCGACACGTAAGCCCTCGGGCGGGCTCCCGCCGGGCGGCGCCACCACATCGAGGAACTGCCGAGCCTGGTCCGGTGTGGACACGATGAGAAAGGCCTCGCTACCACCGAGCAACTGCGCCAGCCTCCGGCGCCCGTCCGGCGAGGAAGCGATACCGATGGCCAACGATGGGACCGCACTATCCGTCATGCCCCCGCCTTCCGACAGCGATGTCGCAATCGATGGCTGACGATAAATCCGGTACGTCACGTTCTCGTTAACCGGCCGCCCGCTGCCGCGACATCACATTGAGCCAAGGCTATGTGAGCTGCTTCCCTGTGCCCGTGGCGGTTTTGCGCCATGTCACCTCTCCGCCACCCCGGGAGCCGGCCGCGCCGCGAACGGCACTCGGTCAGCACTGTCCCCGCCCAATTGACGTCCCGGCCAGGTTTCGGGCTGTCGCGGTGCAGATGTGAGTGATAGCGCGTTGCGGGTTGACGTCCTGGACTATGAGCGTCTGGTCGGAGCCGGCGCTGGCGATGGTGTTGCCGTCGGGACTGAAGGCGACGGCGTGGATGCGGTCGGTGTGGCCGGTGAGGCGGGCCGTGGCGGTGCAGCCGCCGCACTGATCAGATCCTGGTCACCGACACCACGAAAGCCAACTCGACCTGGAACGACACGTCCGGCACACGCCCGCCGGCGTCATCGCACCGACCACCGCGATCTGGCACAACGACAACCAACGCACCGGTCCTACGCTCCCTTACCGCGTACGACCACTGACCCCCTTGGAATAGGTCGTCCAGTACGTACGACAAGGACGATCGTGCGATCGACTACGGGACGCGAGTCCTATGTCGACGAAGGCCTCGTAGTAGTCGCAGAAATCACGACCTGCCAAGGCGGACGGGAAAGCCGTCCACAGGGCGAAGCAGACCAGGTGATCGGACGTCACCAAGTCCTACTGGGCCGGTCGGCGCAGCCGGTCCCGGACCCGGTCGGCGTCCGGGTTGTCGAGCGCCTCGAAGATCTGCAGCGCCTGCTCCCACGCCTCGACCGCGGCCCGACCGGTCAGGCTGTCACCGAGGTTCACCAGGGTGTCGGCCTCGAAGTAGCGGTCGCCCGCCTCCGCGTACAGGCCGACCGCCCGCCGATAGCAGGAGGCGGCACGTTCGTGATCGCCGAGGTGGTGATGCGCATAGCCCAGGCTGTCCCAGCCCCCGGCCGCGCTCCGGCGGTCGCCCAGCTCGTCGGCCAGGGCGACCGCCCGCGTGCACCAGTCCAGCGCCTCCCGGTAGTGGCCGAGCTTGGCGTGGTACCAGCCGATCGAGTTGAGACTGTTGGCCTGGCCGTACCGATGGCCGGCGGCGCGAAAGGCCGCGTACGCCCGCTTCGCGTGGTCCAGGGCGGTCCGGACCGACCCGGTCCGGGCGTGCAGCTGGGCAAGCGTCATTCCAGTGTGGCCCTGCGCCGCGTGGTCGCCGAGATCCTGGCTGAGAGCGCGCGCCCGGTCCAGGTGCACCCGCGCGCGGTCGTACTGAGCCTGCCGGCTCGCCGCGAGACCGATCAGCCGATGAGCCCGGGCCTGCCGGACCCGGTCGCCCAGCCGATCGGCCGCGATCAGCGCTCGTTCCTGGGTGGCCGCCAAGTCGGGGTAACGGCTTGTGCGGTCGAAGAAGCGTGCGAGCGCCCAGGCCATCTCGGCCACGTGACGGTCGAGCCCGGCTGTGGCTGCGGCGTCGAAAACCGCGAGCAGCGATGCCTGTTCCGTGGCGAACCAGTTCAGCGCCTGCTCGGCCGTGGTCACCCTTTCCGGGCGTACGCCGGGTCTGGGCTCGCCGGGCGCGAAGGGGTCACCGTCCGGGACGAGAGTGTGCGCGGCCGTGCAAGCGGACTGCAGATAGTGATCGGTGAGCTGAACCAGCGCGGCCTCGGCATCGGGACCGGGCAGCTGCTCCCGGGCATGGATCCGCAGCAGATCGTGCATGGTGAACCGATCCGGGGCCGATTCGGTGAGGAGGCTGGCCCGGACCAGCTCGGACAGCCACCGCCGGGTGTCGTCCGGGTGGCAGGCGGTGAGGCTGGCGGCCGCGGCCACGGTGATGTCCGGACCGGGGTGACAGCCGATCAGGCGGACCAGGCGCCCGGCGCCGTCGCTGAGGTTCCGGTACGACGCGGCGAAGGCAGCTCGCAGCGCGACATCGCCGGCGGTCAGCGCGTTCAACTCGTCACCGCGCAGTTCGGCGACCAGCCCGGCCAGGCTCTGACCGGGGCGGGTCGCGGCCCGGGCGGCCACGATGGCCAAGGCCAGCGGCAGTCCCGCGCACCGCCGGACGATCTCGTCCAGGGCGCCCGGCTCGGCGGCAGCCCGGTCCACGCCGATCCGGCCGGCCAGCAGCTCCCGCGCCTCGTCCCCGGTGAAGACGTCGAGGGCGAGCAGCCGAGCCCCGTCGGTGGCGACCAGCCCGGCCATCTGGTCCCGGCTGGTGACCAGGACCAGGCTGCGGGGGGCGCCGGGCAGAAGCGGGCGCACCTGAGCGGCGTCGTGGGCGTTGTCGAGCAGAATCAGCATCCGCCGGCGCAGGAGCAGGCTGCGGTACAGGCTCGACCGTGCGTCGACCCCGTAAGGAACGCGGTCGGGCGGCACACCCAACCCGTCCAGCAGCACCCGGAGCGCCTCGGCGGGCGCCATCGGGGGCACGTCCGGCTCGAAGCCGCGCAGGTTGACGTACAGCTGCCCGTCGGGGAAGCGGGCGCCGGCCCGCTGCGCCCACGACAACGCAAGGGTGGTCTTGCCGATCCCCGCGCTCCCCGCGATGGCGGAGACAATCACCGGCACCGTATTGTCGCGCAGCAATCCGTCCAGTCGACGCAGGTCGTCCCGCCGTCCGACGAAATGCGGCTGGCCGGCGGGCAGCTGGGCCGGGACCACCACGGTCGTGGCCGCGGTGGTCCCGGTGAGGATGACCTTCTCCAGACGGCGCAGCTCCTCGCCAGGTTCCAGGCCGAGCCGGTCGACCAGCCGGTGCCGGATGTCGCGGTAGTGCGCCAGCGCCTCGGAGCGGCGCCCGGCGCGGTGCAGAGCCAGCATCAGCTGGCCACGGAGCCGCTCGTCGAGCGGGTGTTCGGTCACCAGCGTCGCCAGCTCGTCGATCAGCGCGGCGTGCCGCCCGAGCCGCAGGTCCGCGTCGAGACGGTCGGCGTTGGCGGCGAGGCGGCGCCGGACCAGACGGATGCGGTGGTCGGCCAGCTCGGGTGCCTCGACGTCGGCGAACGGATCACCGTGCCACAGCCCGAGCGCCTCGCGAAGCAGGTCCGCGGCCCCCAGCGCGTCGCCGGCGCCGAGCCGGTGACGGCCCTGGTCGCTGAGCCGATCGAAGCGCTGGACGTCCAGCTCGTCCGGTTCGACCCGGACGAGGTAGCCGGGCGGCCGGAAGACCAGGCGGTCGCCGGCCTCGCCCAGTAGCTTGCGCAGCTGTGAGAAGCGGACCTGCAGCGCCGATCGCGCCGTCTTGGGCGGCCGTCCGCCCCACAGTACCGAGGCGAGCCGGTCCACCTCGACCACACGGTTGGGACGCAGCAGCAGGAGGGTCAACAGGGTGGTCCGCTGCCCGCCGCCGAGGACGACCACCTCACCGGCGACCTTCACCTGAACCGGGCCGAGCAGACGAAACTCGATCGCCAGACGTATCACCATCCGTCAGGAGCTCGCGCAGCCGCATTGACAGCGATCACCATAGCGCTTTCGCGGTGGTCTCGGGCCCCGGTGCGGCGGGACCCGAGACCACCGTCGCCGCGCTAGGAGATCAGGCCCGGCATGGCCACCGGCCGGCGCACGGTGAGCCGCTGTTCCTCCTCGTCCCAGTAGACCTCGCAGACCTCCTGGCTGGTCCGGACGGAGCCGGTGCGGGTCAGGGGCGTGCCGGGTGTGACGGCGACGTCGTCCACCCCCGAGTGACGGGCGAACAGGCTCGTCAGTGTCGACCCCGTGCGTCCCGCGAAAATCTCCACATTCTTGCTGCCGTCGGGGAGTTCCGTGATTGTCACGAAGCCCCGATCGGTGGGAACTCTGCCCATCTTGTCCTCCTGGTCGAAATCGTCATCCCTGAACGAGAGGCGACACCGCCTCGTTGTCCTGCCCGGTGAACAGCACTGTCTGCCACTCACCCCGATAGGTGAAGACGCCGCAGCTCGTCGTGATCCCCCGCCGGCCCGGGACACGTGCGGCCGCGATGTGCCCGGCCACCCGGCCCATGTCGTAGAGGCCGGTGACATCGCTCCACAGCGAGACGCTGCGCACGACGCGCCGGCGCCAGTCGACGAACAGGCGTACGTCGATGAAGTGGGGCGCGCGGGCCCCCACCTCCGGCTTCAGCCGCCGGTGCAGCCACCACAGCAGCAGCACGTCGCGCCGGGTGCGGCAGGCGAAAGCGGTGACGACCACCGCGCCGCCCGGCTCGGCCGACTCCTCGGTCAGTTTCCTGATGGTCACACCAGCGTCACCACTTCCAGGACGGCCAGACCGACAGCGGCGACGCCGCTCGCACAGCGGATCAGGGCCGTCCACTCGAACGTGACCCGCCGGTTGTACTTCGCCTCACCGAGCAACGTGCCGTAACTCGCCACCGTCGCGACCGCGACCAGCAGGCCGAAGCCGACGCTGATGGTGATCACCCCGGCCAGCACGGTCATCGGCGTCGTCGACAGGACCAAGCCGGCCAGCCCGATCCAGATCAGCGACGTTGTCTTCTGCGTGGTCACCAGGAGACCGAGATCGGCCGCCCAGACGAAGCCCAGTTGTCCCGGCCCCAGCTCTCGGAGGAACCGCTGCGGCACCTGCCGCCAGATGTGCGGGGTCCGGTCCAGGAGGTCGGCCAGGCCGAACCCCACGAGCAGGACGGCCAGCACCACCCCGCGCACCGTCGCCGGCACGTGCAGCAACACCGCCGCCACCAGCATCAACGGAAGGGCGACGACCGCGGCGGCCACCGCGAGCCCGGCGCCGAAGCCGCCGAGGAACCGCCGGCCCGCAGTCCGATCTTCTCGCATCATCGGGTTGGACACGCCAACCATCGATCGGCCTCAAGGGCTGAACAGCTGCAGCACGCCGCCGAGCCCGGCGACGACGATCCAGATCGCCATCGGCCTGCCTACACCCGCTCACATCGGTAGGCCGAGGCGGTGTAGTTGGGGCTTGTGCCCTTCTCGCAGCAGGAGCAGCCGGTGGTGGAGGTCCACCGGCAGGTCCAGATGTACTTCTTGGAGGCGCCCGCACATGCGCTGTAGCTGGAGGGTGCGAATACCAGGCTGCAACAGGCGTAGTTGGCCGCATTGGCCGTGCCTGGCGCACCGAAGACCACGGCCGAGGTGGCCAGCGCTCCGGCCCCGACACCCTTCAGCAGCTTCCGCCGGCCGAACCGCCGGGCCCGATCAGTGTCCTGCATGGAGTTCCTCCCTGTTCATCGTGGATTGTTCGTCGACCGGCATCTCCCCGACGCGCCGGAGTGCCGCCGCTGTGGTGACCGTGTGCGCCGACAGCAGCCGGCCCTGGCTCAGGACGAGCGCGGACGGGCTGGTGCTCACGTCGAACGCCGTACGGGTCCATTCGCCGGCCGGATCGATGAGCACCCGGAGACCGTGCAGCCCGCGGTGCTCGGCGACGAAGGCGCGACCGGCCTCCTCGGTCGGACAGGCGACGACCACCGCGGCCGTCTCCGCCGGGACGACGAACTCACCGGTCACGCCGCCGGCCAGCCGCCCGCAGGTCGTGCAACTCGTGCTCAGGACGACGAGCACAGCGTGCGCGGCGTCGCTCAGCTCGCTCAGCTCGCCCGGCCAGCTGTCCGGTTGCGCGCCCAGGCGGGCTTCGTCGAGCGCCTGCGGCCACATGTCAGATTCCGAAGGCGTCGGATCCGGCACCCGGCTGGCCAGCTCGCCCATCATGGCGAACAGTCCGACGACGGCGACGGTCAGAGCGACCACGGTGATGGCCAGGATGATTTCGAACAAGCGCTGTGCCTCCTTCTCAGCTCGGCTTGGTCACCGCGGGGGCGACCGGCGCCTCCGCGAAGATCCGGAAATGGCGCCCGAAGGGGCGGACCAGCACGGCCCAGCGCCGCACGAGGACGACGACGAGGGCGCCCAGAGCGGCCAGGACCAGCCGGTCCGCCGCGCCGGCGTCACCGTCCGCGCCCAGCCCGGTCAGCACCGCGCCGGCCGCCAGAGCGAGGCCGGCGGCTACATTGGCCGGTCCGACCGGCCGGCCCGAGTCCGCGCCGAAGCAGCCGCAGGCCGGCCGCCGGCGCAGGACCAGCCCGGCGCCGGCGAACGACGCGATGCCGACGCCCACGCCTCCAGCCAGCACGGCCCCGCCCGGTGCGAACCAGCCTCCGGCCAGGAGCACCGCGGCGGTCAGCTCGACGACCGCCACCGTGCGGGCAACCGTCACGAATACGCCGGTGCGGCCCGGCCGGCCTGACATCTCGGCCAGGGCACGGGCCAGAGCCCGAGGACTGAATAGCTTCGCGCCGCCCGCGAGCAACAGGGTCACGGCTACGGCTAACCGGACGGCATCGACGACATGATCGGTCAAGGTGACCTCCGGGTGACGGGTCAGCCCCGCCCACCGGGAGATCGTCGGAGCTGGTCACAGGCTATGAGGAGGCGGTTACCGATCGCTTACTCCGAGGTGGTCGTAGGTGGTGTACGCGCAGGTCACGGCGCTCCTCCGGGCACGGTCAGGAGTGCTTCGGCGAGGGCGGCGGGTGGGTCAGCACGGCCGGTCCGCCGCGTACTGGGTCCGCTTCCCCTTCGACGGCTTCACCCTCCAGAACGCCTCGCTCGCCGACCGCCTGTCGCGGGTTGGCCCCGAGGCACTGCACGAGTGCCGCCGCCTCCTACCGTTGGTCGAGGCCCGTCATGGGCCCGGGCATCCGATACACCCCGCTGTCACACACCACCGCGGAGCGGCAGAAGAGCACACTCGACGGACGGTCAAACAGCTATTGGGACTCCGGGCCGGCTTCGTCCGCACCAGGGGGCTGTTCTGCAACTCGAAGCAGTGCAGGACACCGGGCCATTCAGAGCTGCGGCGGCACCAATGCCCCCACCTGTCAGGAGCCCTTTGGTCAGCTCACGTGCCCGTGTCGACGCGCCACCAGTCCGTCGCGTCAGTCGCTTCTCCGGACCAGAACTCCAGGAGGTCTCCCGGCGCGAGTCCCAGGGCCCGTTCGATCTCGCTGGGCGTCAGGCTACGCAGGGAGTCAGACAGCGACCGGGTCAGGTCGAGCCAGTAGCCACGCAGCGTGGACTCGCTCACGAACAGTTGCTTGGCGATCTGGGCGTAGCTCAGTCCGCGGGCCCGGCCGTGCAGGATCTGGCGTTGGCGCGGGCTGAGGAGGGTGATGCAGTCGCGCCGGACCAGGACCTCGAGTATCCCGACGACCGGTTGCGGCACGACGGTGCCGCCGGAGGCGACATCGAGGAGGAGCTTCTCCGCCCGGCCGGTCGGTAACGCCTTGGAGACGACCCCGCTCGCACCCGCCGCGATGCAGGCCGCCAGGACGAATCGGCGCTCCTCCTGGCTGTAGATGCAGACCCGGTAGCCGCAGCCGGTCAGCGCGCGGATCGCGGCGATGCCCTGCCGGGCGTCAGGCTGCCGTTCGAGGTTCACCAAGTGCAGGTCGAGCAGGACCGCGTCCACCGCGGGGCGACGGCGCACCAGTTCCTCCACGGTCGCGACCGCGGCGACGACGTCGAGACCGGGCATGAGCAAGCCGAACGACTCGCGTATGAGCGACGCGTCGTCGACAACCGCCACCGTGGGCCTCATGCCGCGTCCCTCGCGACGTCCTGTTCCGTACCAGCGGCTGCCGGCCCGGAGCCGGACGAGATCGTCACTGTCGTCCCCTCCCCCGCCGCGGACTCGAT
Source organism: Paractinoplanes hotanensis (assembly GCF_023717965.1). Lineage (NCBI taxonomy): Bacteria > Bacillati > Actinomycetota > Actinomycetes > Micromonosporales > Micromonosporaceae > Paractinoplanes > Paractinoplanes hotanensis. The sequence continues at coordinate 36,701 of NZ_JAMQOL010000036.1, forward strand.
ATCGACGACCAGACCACGCCGGCACAGTTCGCCCACGACTATCTCGCGCAGGCCGACCCCGGCGGAGACCGACGCCGGGTCGAACCCGACACCATCGTCGCGCAGGGTCAGAGTCCAGCTCCCGTCCCAGCCCTGGTCGAGGTGGACCACGACCGCATCTGCCTGGGCGTGCTCGCGTACGTTGAGCAGCAGGCTCTCGAGCGCGCGCTCAACAGCCTCGGCCTGTGCGGCGGAAAGTCGAACCTCGGCGCCGAGGTCGAGCAGTGCGTCGACGTACAGATCTGCGAACCGCTCGCACACCCGCTCGATCATCGCGGCCAGCCTCACGGGCGGGTCGGAGCCGGCCGTCGCGTAGGCGGCGGACCGCGTCCCATCCGGCGGCTGTCCACGCAGGTAGGAACGCATGCGCCGCAGTTCCACCTCGGCCTGGTCGAGGAGCCGCGAGCGTGCGGCGTCGGTTCCCGGCTCGGTGAGCAGGCGCATGAGGGCGACGCCGTTGTGCATCATCACCTGAGCACGTCGTTCCTCCTCGCGGCGGGCCAGTTCCGCGGCGCGGGCACGCGAGACGTCAGCGTCGTGGGCGACGCGGCGGGTGTATCCGAAGAACATGCGCGCGACGATCGCGTACACCACGTACATGAGGACGTTGCTGATCGCGGTCGAGATCAGGTTCTCCCCGGCCCCGCCGCTGAGATACACCACGAAGCAGACGACAACACCGACCAGGCCACCCGCCCACAGCGCCAAGCTGCGGACACCGCCGGCCGTCAGGATGATCGCCAACGCGTAACCGGGCTGGTACGCGACCCAGGTGCCGAAGCGTTCCCCCGACACCAGCACCACCGGCCCGAGGACGAGCAACACGTAGGCGAACACGAAATCCGCCGCAGAGGCCGCCGCGCCGAGCGGGCGACGGCGCACGAGGGTCACCACGCTGACCACGACCAACGTGAGAGCCGCAGCGACCCAGCATGCGAGGTAGGCGGCGGCGTTCGGTGATGTCGCCACGCCGATGTGTACGGCCGGGATCATCTGCGCGACCGTGCCCAGTCGAACCGCCACGATGAAGTACGAGAAGACCCGCTCGACATTGGCGCTGGTCGTCGGTGATTCTGCGACCCGCCACAGCCGGTTCCGGCCGCTCATCATCCTCCTCGCGTGGCCGGCGATCCTGGCCGACGAAAGTCCGCGGACTCGTTGGGTCACAGCCCGGCCCGCGATCCGCAACGATCAATGTACTTCAGCGAACGAGGCTGAATATCACCGTTATCTCCAAAAACGACAGCAGATGCGAAGAGTCCTGGCCCTGCTCGCCTCGCTGACGGTCGCAGCCGACGGTCGCCCGGCCGGTTGGGCCGGGCGAGCTTCGGAATTCCGGGACGGAAACGACCGAGGAACCCGGATGTTGTCTGGCCGCGAGCTATTCCCGCGTTGTCTGTGGAGTTCGTTGCTTGTCCGGGCCCTTACCGATCCAGGAGAGTGCGGCGCTCACCAGCGCCTGGATGCCGGTCGGCAGCGCGAGTGCGGCGTGCGGGGCGAACCGCGGCGAGTGGTTGCCCGGGAGATGAGCCAGCTTGGCAGCCACGTCACCGGGGACGGCACGCCACTGAGCTGGGCTGATCGAGCCCAGCATCCAGTACCCGGTGGCCACGCCGTCCGCGGCGAACACGGGGAAGTCCTCGGCGGCGAGCGACGGCGGCCATCCGCCGACCCGGACAGCGCCGAACGCGTCCGTGTGCGCCGCGCGTACCTGGGCGGTGACCCCGGGATCGGGCCGGTTGATCGCGGCCTGTGCGACCACGGCGATGCGGGGATCGCCGGGTGTGCCGGCGGCGGTGCACGCCGCCCGGACTATCCGTTCGACCGCGTCCCGCATCTGGCTCAGCGTCGCGGCCGAGTACGCGCGCATCGTGACGCCGATTGTCGCGCTGTCCGCTATCACGTTGGCGCGGCTACCAGCCGAGAGATGCCCGACGGTGAGCACCGCCGGTTCGGCCGGGGCGATCCGCTGGGAACGGATCGTCTGCAACTGGGTCACGATGGAGGCGGCGGTGACCACGGGGTCGACGCAGAGGTGCGGCATCGCCGGGTGTCCGCCGCGACCGTCGATGGTGATTTCCAGGGTCACCGAACCTGCCGTCATCAGCTCGCCGTGCGCCACCATCCCGGCAGGCAGTGGCGCGGAGTGCTGCGCCAGCGCGACGTCGGGGCGGCCCCAGCGGTGGTAGAGCCCGTCGTCCATCATGGCCGCCGCGCCGAGCAGAGTCTCCTCGGCGGGTTGGCCGACCGCAAGCAGCGTGCCCTGCCAGCGCTTCCGGTCGGCGGATAGCACGGCGGCGGCGCCGGCGAGCGCGGCCAGGTGCAGGTCGTGCCCGCAGGCGTGCATCACCGGGACCTCGGCACGGTCGGTCCGGGCGATAGCGCCGCTGGCATAGGGCAGCCCGGTTTCCTCGGCAACGGGTAGCGCGTCCAGTTCGGCGCGTAACAACACGGTCGGGCCGGCGCCGTTGGTGAGCCTGCCCACCACACCGTGCCCACCCACCCCGGTGGTGACGTCGAAGCCGGAGCCGCGCAGCCTGGCCGCGAAGGCCTCCGCGGTCTGTGCCTCCGCTCCGGACAGCTCGGGGTTGGCGTGCAGGTGCCGATACAGGCCCAGCGCCTCACGCAGGACGTCGCCCTGAACTGCACCGGTCGGCGCCAGCGCCCGGATGGCCATACGCCAAGTCTTCGTCACCGCGCTCACAGGTCACTGTCATCGTCGGTCGGCGCCCTGCCAGCACGCTGTGACCGATCGGTGAGCGTCACCCGGTGGACTGTGAGGGCAAAGCCAGGCCCTCGTCCGGAGAGTCCGGCCCCGAACAGCAATAAGGAGCGTCCGTGAACGCGCAGAACGAACTCGACCTTCTCGCGGAGGAGATTCTCGCCCTGGAGACGGAGACCTTCGCGATCTCCGACTA
>NZ_JAMQOL010000037.1:0-214145 GCF_023717965.1 Paractinoplanes hotanensis
CGCCGATGTCACCGAGGCGGTTCTCGCCTCGACTTCCTCCTCCGGCACCACCTCGTGCACGAGCAGCACCACGTCGTCCACCAGCTCCAACTCCTGCACCTCCTGCTGCGGCTGACCCGCCGACCACCCCTGGGAGAACCCGTGAACGCGCAGAACGAACTCGACCTCCTGGCCGAGGAGATTCTCGCCCTGGAGACGGAGACCTTCGCGATCTCCGACTACGCCGATGTCACCGAGGCGGTTCTCGCCTCGACTTCCTCCTCCGGCACCACCTCGTGCACGAGCAGCACCACGTCGTGCACGAGCAGCAACTCCTCCACCTCCTGCTGCGGCTGACCCGCCGACCAGCAGCACAGTGAACCGTGGTGGCCGTCGCGGTCGAACGCGGCGGCCACCCACCGCCACACCTGGGAGAACCCATGAACGTGCAGAACGACCTCGACCTCCTGGCCGAGGAGATTCTCGCCCTGGAGACGGAGACCTTCGCGATAGCCGACTACACCGACGTCACCGAGGCGATTCTCGCCTCGACCTCGTGTGCCACGACGTCGAGCTGCAGTTGCACGAGCTCCACCTCGTGCGCCGCCACGAGCGCCTGACCGCGAACGATGGTTGACACGGCGGTGGCCGACAAGCGCATCCAGCTTGCCGGCCACCGCCGTGACGGAGGGCGCAACTATGGGAACGGGTGGGGGACCAGCCGGGGGCCGTCGGCCGCAGCGCCGCGCTCGCGCAACCTTCGCTCCAGCCGGGGCATCGTCAGGGCCCGTTGGCGACGCCAGCCGAAATCTATCGGCAGCAGGCCGGGTACGATCGTGCAGACGGTCCGTAGGCCCATCCCGAACTGCTCCGGGGTGGTCTGGTCGACAACGATCACGTCGTAGCCCTTGCCGTACAACTCGTCCAGTATCCCCTGCAGATCCTGGCGCAGGTCGGGATCGGGCGGCCGGGGTGTGCCGTACAGCTCGGCCATCGACTCGAGCGGGCGATCGACGAGATAGTCCTCGGCGAATTCGCGCATCGCCGGGAGGCCGAACAGGTCGGCGTGGTCGTGCACGGTCTCGACCAGTGCGTAGTCCTCGGCCATGGCCTCCAGCTGGCGCCGCCGTCGCAGGGTCGTCCTCCGCTTGAGTGGAATGTAGGTCAGCGTTTCGGACAGCGCGGCGGCGACGGCGCGCTCCGGCGCCAGGTGCGCCGCCGCAGCGAACGACAACAGCCCCGTCCCACCGTCGCGGCGCGCCGCTACCGTGGTGACCACCGGCACGGTCAGGTCTATCCGGTTGTCGAAGGCGAGCACGTCGTAGCCCGCGAGCGTGGCGCGGTCGACCATCGTGCGCACCGCGGCGCTGTCGCACGAGTCCAGGTCGATGCGGCGCAACCGCTCCCGGCCGTACCAACCAAGCACGAAGGCGTCCCGTTCGATGAGCTCCAGGAGCCCGTAGAGGATCGCCTCCTCCAGGCAGCCGCCGGTGGCGCAGCCGCTGGACGAGGAGAGAACGAAGTTGTCCCCGTCCGCCGCTGACAGGTAGAAGCAGAACCGGCGTGGAACCAGGACCGGTTCGCCGCTGCGCATCCGGTGTCCCCATATCCAGGGAATCGGCCGGGAGGGGTCGAAGCGCCGTACCATGGGGTCGGCGTCGTAGGTCTCGTCGGTGTACACGCCGCAGGAGGTCGGATCGAGTGCCCGGTCGGCGACCTCGGCGTAGGGGGCGACCAGCGGTGGGCCCGGGCGGCGCCGGTGGGTGCCGGCATAGCGCTCCACCCCCTCCAGGTACGCGAGGCGAAGGCTGTTGGCGAAGCTGTTGGCGTGTCCGCTCCAGGCGATGTCGAGCAGGCCTGCGTAGCCACGGTTGAAGACGCCGCCGGTCACCGCGGAGGTCGTCGGCAGTAGCGGGTTCATCAACGCGCCGGCCCCGATGGCGCCGGACACCGGGTTCGCCAACGCGCCGACCGGCAGGTCGTAGTCGCGCAGGCCGCGCACACGATACTGGTCCGGCTGGGATTTCGGGCGCGATCGCGGCGCCTCGAACGGCGGCGCGCCGTCCGGTTCGGCACCGGCACAGCTCGGGCAGAGCGGCTCGCGGAGCAGCGGAACCGAGTACGAGCGCAGGCCGCCCAGATCCACCGAGGTGATCCGGGACAGCGCGGCACTGTCCGGGTCGAGGTAGGCGCCTTCCGCGGGCGGCGAGTCTACGAGCACGCAGAACACGTTCCACACCGCGTCCACGAGGTACTCAGGCAGCTCCGGCCAGGTGCCGGCGCTGTTGAGCCCGGAACAGACCTCCAACGCGTCGCGTTCGGTGCGACCACGCAGGCGCTGCCACCGCACACCCAGGCAATGCCCGCATGCCTTCGATCGCCCCGGAGCACCGCCCCACGGCCCGAGCAGTACCGCGTCACCGGCCAGGTGGACGTTGGCGCTGCAGCGTACCGGGTCGGGAGCGCGCGTGACGTCGACGGCCCCGAGCGTGACCACCACGGGCGGCTCGCCGCCGGGTATCTGACCTGCCGACCATCGGGCTTCGAGGTCGCGCTGGAGCTGTACCGCGGCGGCGGCCAGCGGCGCATCCGGCGCGGTCTGGAGTGCGCGCGTCATTCCTCGTTGCCCCATTTGAACAGGCGCAGGCCGACCGCGGCGAAGGCGGCGGCGAACCCGAGCAGCGCCAGGCAGGCCACCCAGTACGCCTGTGCCTCACCGGCGCCCGCGAGCGAGTAGACCAGGGCATCGTCGACGTAGCGCAACGGCATCGCGTACGAGATGTTCTGCAGCCAACCCGGCATGAGCTCGAGCGGGATGAACGCACCGGACAGGAACGCCATGGGTATGACGACGCAGTTGGTGACGGCTGCCACCGCCTCGGGGGTCTTCGCCGCCGAACCGATGACCAGCCCCAGCGCCAGGAAGGCGGCGACGGTCAGCAGCACGGCGGGCAGCGCGAGCGGCCAGGGTCCGGCCACCGTCATGTTGAACGGCGGAAGCATCGCGACCGCGATGAACAGCAGGCACTGGGCCACCGCGATGACGACGGCGACGACGAGCCGGGCGAGCGCCACGCTGGAGGCCCTGGCGGGCGTGAGCCGGATCAGCCGCAACAGGTCGTCCCTGCGCCACTGCACGAGCATGAAGGCGATCCCGAACACCGCCGCGTTGCCCAACCCCCAGGAGAGCACACCCGGGGCGATGAAGTCGATGTACTTGTTACCAGTCTCCTCGACCTCCTGGCCTTGGAATATCAGGCCGAAGATGACGAGGAAGAGCAACGGGAAGGCGAAGGTGAAGAAGACCGTTGCCGTGTCCCGGCTGCTCGCCTTGAGGGTGGCCCGAGTCAGGGCCACGAAGGCGGTCATGACTGTGCTCCGATCAGTTCGAGGTAGACGTCTTCCAACGTGGCCGACTTGGTCTGGACCCCCGTCAGATCGGTGGTGGTGCCGAGCGCGGCAAGGACCTGGGGGAGCTGCTGGGTGTGCAGGATGAGCGTGTCGCTCTCCATCGTCACCGAGTCGACACCGTCGACGTCGAGGGCCTGCTCCGGCGCGAGCCGGCCGACCGGCAGCAGCAGCTGGCTGCCCACGGCGGCCCGGCTGATGAGTTGACGCGGCATGTCCAGCGCCACTATCCGACCGCGGTGCAGGATAGCGACGCGGTCGCAGAGCGCTTCCGCCTCGTCGAGGTGGTGGGTGGTGTAGAGGATGGTCTTTCCAGCCCCTTTGAGCCGGCGCAGCACGGCCCACAGGTCCCGGCGGGCCTGCGGGTCCAGCGCGCCGGTCGGCTCGTCCAGAAGGATCACCTCAGGCTGGTGCACCAGGGCAGAGGCGATGGCGAGCCGTTGCCGCTGGCCGCCGGAGACGTCGGTGACCCGAACATTGGCCGAATCGGTCAGCCCGACCTGGTCCAACGCCTGCTGCGCGACCTGCCGGTCCAGGCCGTAGAGCGCCGCGACCGTCTCCAGGTGCTCGCGCGCGGTCAGTCGCGGAAAGAACGCCGACTGCTGCGTCTGCACCCCGATCAGCGTCAGCAGTGCCAGGTTGCGCGGCGCCGGGCGGTGGCCGAGCACCGTGACGGTGCCGGAGTCCGGCACCCGCAGTCCTTCGATGATTTCGATCAGGGTGGTCTTTCCCGCGCCGTTCGGCCCGAGCAACCCGATGAACTCGCCGCGCGGCACGGTCAGGGTCACGTCGTCGACGGCGCGCACCTCACCGTAGGACTTGGTCAGCCCCGTGACCGCCACGGCCGGTTCTGCGTCTGTTTCCATCGTCTTGCCTCTCACTGGGTTCGTTGGTGGTGCGGGGTTCGCTGGGTTGGTGCGGCCCGCACGGGACGCTGCGGCCGGCTGGCGAGCCACATGGTGATGGTCAGCACGACGGCCGCCGTCGATGCGGCGTACCCGGCCTGACCGAGGTGCGGTCGCAACAGGTGGCCAACGCCGTACGCGATGGCCGCGCCGGCCCCGGCGATCATGGCGTGCCACGCCACGCCGTACAGCCCGAGTACCAACCGGGCCCGCAGTGGGTAGCGCGGACCGCGTCGGGTCAGCCAGTAGCGGGGCCGCGACCAGAGGTACCGGCGGCTCTCCTCGGCGAGAGCGATCATGCCGACGTGGTGACTGAGCATCTTGTGCCCGTCCAGCGGCGCGACCGGGACGAAGTTGACAAGACTCTGCACCACGCCGACGACAACCGCCGCCGCCGCGAACCGGTATCCGGCCGAGTCGGCTGGTGTCGCCGGCCAGGCAAGCACGAAGGGGACAATGAAGAGGCTGTTGGACACGCCGCCCGCAGCCGCGATGGTCACCTGTTGTCCGCGTGCCGGCAGGTATTGGTAGTCCTCCACCCGGCAGCTGAAGCTCCACAGTTTGAGCTCGACGACTCGGCAGCCGAAATGCGTCGCCGCGACTCCGTGCGCCAGCTCGTGCAACATCGCACTGAGGTAGCTGATCGCGGCGATCCCGACCACGTACCGCCAGTCGCTGAACGCCGGCGCGGCGGCCCGCCACAGTCCCGGAGCCGCTGCCGCGAGCGAGCCGTACATCGCCAGCAACCCGACACCGATCACGACGCCGGACGGGACCGAGAAGACCCACCCCAAGGCGCCGGCGAGCCGGCCCACCGCGCGTGATGCCGGGGCGACGGCGCTCCCGGCCGGCGCCCCGGCATCCGCCTCCGCCGCTCCAGGCCCGCGGGCCGGCCGCAGCAAATCGCGTTGGTGCAGCAGCCACAGCAGTTGCGACCACTGTGCCGGGCCCAGCCGGCGCCCGAACCGCGACGCGTACTCCTCGCCGATCTCGGACAGCGACCGCTGCCCGTCCATCCGGCTCAGCAGGAAGCGCTCCTTGGCGGCGACCTCGAACGCCTTGCCGCCACGGATCTTCACCAGATGGATCCGGTCCGGCCCGCGGCCCAGCTCCCGGGAGATCAACAGGTCTGACCGCACCCGCGGCCGGTTGGCGAGGAGCGTCGCTCCGTCGCTCTGCACGCTGTCGGTCATTTCGCCGCCAACGACTCCCGCAACGCCCTGCCCAGCAGGTACGCCAGGTACGCCTCGTCCCGGAGCGTGATGTAGAGCCGGTTGTTCGTCATGTGCAGGTACGGCGACAGCAGTCGTACCAGAGCCGCCTGCGGGTCGGTAACCCTGACGGTGGGGGTGCCCTCCGGGTATGCGAACGCCAACTGCCCCGACTCGGCGAGCCGGCACGTCCGCTCCCGCAACTGCCCGGCGTGCTCGGCCCAGCCGCGCAGGAACACCGGCAACCGGTGCTGCTCGCCACGGTCCAGTGCACCGAGGATGGGCTGGAACCGCCGGTCCAGGTCCGGCGCGATCCGCTCGTACATGGTCGAGTATTCGATTCCCTCGACGAAGTTGGTGCCGGCGAAGGCCTGGTGCCAGAACTGGAAGTAGGTGTCCAGGAACTCGACCAGGTCGGTCCGGTCGGGCAGGAACGTGCCGGCCATCACCAGCATCAACTGTGCCGCGGTGCCCAGGGTCACCGGCCGCAGGTGGAGGTTCATCGTGCGGACCGCGTCGATCAGCACATCGCTGGAGTACTCGAAGTGCCATTCGGCGAGGGCTACACCGGCCGGGCCGCCGTACTTGCCGTACTCCGGCTCGTAGGGCCGGTAGCTGAAGGAGTTGTTCGGCTGCATCTGCACATTGCCGTCCGGGCCGACCAGCTCGGCCGGCTTGCCCTGCGGGAACTCCAGGTCGAACAGGAGGTTGTACAGCTCCGCGCGGTAGCCGGCGTTCATCTCGTACAGGGCCGGTCGTTCGGTCAGGAAGCGCTGGATGGCCGCATCGGCCACGGCGCGTACGGCGGGCTCGTCGGCGACGGTACGGGGCTTGAGACGCAGCCGAACGTGCGGGCCCTCCAACCAGTAGTTGATGAAGAAGTAGCGGTCCAGCAGGTTCCGACCACGCAGCTCTTCGACCAGTGGTCGGATGCAGTCGGTGAGCATCGGTCGGGCGCTGCCGCCGTAGAAGATGTGAATGGCCAGCCATCGCCCGGGCTCGGCGGTGGATGCCTGTCCGGCTGTCACCGGCTCCGTCTCAGTCATCTCCGGCTCCGTCCGTCGGGGAGATCGGGAAGGTCTCGATAGCGAACTCGGCGACATGGCCGCCGCGGGTGGAGCCGGCAACCAGCTCGTTGCCGGCGGGAAGCATTTCGCGCAGCACCACGCGGTCCTCGTCGCCGTCCAGCAACGCCTCCAAGGTCAGCAGCGAGAGGTAGCTGTCACAGTCGACGTACTGAGGCTTCGGTTTCTGCTTCGCCCGGCCACCGCTCGCACCGTGCACGGTCGCGAACATCCGGGCGGGCAACCCGTTCGCCCGTCGCCACCGCTGCCAGCCGAGGAACCAGGCGGTGTCGGTGTCGCCATCACCGCGACGCGGAAGCGCGGCCGCCATCATCGACCAGCTTCGCCGGCTGATCACCACGTCGCCGACACGGACCCGTGGACGCGTGGTGACGCCGTCCACGGCAGGCGGCTTCGGCACACCCCGCCACAGGTCGAGCGGGGCCATCGACGTCGGCGACAGCAGCAGGAGCGTGCGGTGCAGCTGTGGCAGCGCCATCGGCACCAGGTAGCCCAGGTATACCGGAATCACTTCCTTGCCCAGCCGGCGGGAACGCAGCACCACCCGGTCGCTGCCGATGTCGTGCTGCACGTACAGGTCGGCCAGGGGCAGTTGGCCGGCCTCCGGCACCAGGCTTGTCTCCCCGGGACAGACGATGACGTAGTCGGTGAGCTGCGCGTGCAGGTTCAGGTTGGTGGTCGCCGCGCCGCCGGTCACCTCGGCGAAGACGGCTCCCGGCGGCGCGACGGCGGCCGCCTGCGCCTTCAGGTGCGCGGAGAGCGCCGTGTCCTCGAAGCAGTGCGTGAAGCGGCTGAAGGGGAACGACAGCCCACCGAGGGACTGGTTGAGCACCACCAGGGGGCCTTCCCGCCGCCGGGCAACCTGGACGAGGTGAGCCTGCGGCCGGAACCCGCCGAGCAGGTCGCGCACGCCTCGACTGAGCTTGTTCAGCACCGTGGGATCGAGGATGATCTCGGGCGCGTCCGGAGCCGCCGCGGCAGCCGAGCGCAGGTAGTCGGCGAAGTGCTGCCTGGCCCGGTCGAGCGCCGGCAACTCCGGCCGGCCGAGCCAGTTCTCCTCGGGCCGGTAGGTACCGTCCTCGGCGAACGGTCGCAGGTCGGCGGTGTAGGACGCGTACTGCTCGTACAGATCCTCGTGAAAGTCCTCGACGAGGCGCAGCAGGTCGTCGCAGCGGCCGCCGCTGCCGTACCTGGCCAGGAAGAAGCCGTGGAACGTGATCCGATGGGGCATCGTCATGTCGAAGGCCGGCAGCACCTCTTCCACCGCGGCGAGATCACCGCCGACCAGCCGCCGCCATTCATCGTCCGGTGCGGACAATCCCTCATCGACGCGGCAGTCCTCGTAGAGCAGTGCCTGGGGCAGGGACGCCGCCTCGGCTCCCAGCCAGACCTGGATGTCCCGCAGAGCCTCTCGCAACCGGCGCAAGGCGGACCGCCGGTCCGCGAGCTGCCCGACGCGGAACGCCTCGACGAGCGCGATCGGCTCGGCCAGGCGTACCGCCAGGTCGTCGGCCCAGGGCCGGTCGAGGGTGCTGAGGAAGTCCCGGAGGTTGCGCAGCGGATCGAGCGTGTGCACCTCGACGGCGAACCCGTCGACCTGCAGGATGCCCAACCGGAGCAGGATGGACAGGTACTCCTCGCACTGCTCCGGGCTCGCCTGGGTCTGCTGCCGAAGCCAGGCGGCGAGGTCCGCGCAACGCCGGGCACCGTCCTGCAGCATGCCGGTGAGCTGGTCGAGCAGGCCACTGCGACGCAGGTAGAACAGCCCGTCCTGGATCGAGTCGAAGCTGACCGAGGCGCTGTCGTCGCCGGGCGTGACCCAACGCCGCACGTACCGCACCCGCTCGGCGTCCTGACGCAGGCCAGGGCTCAACACCACCGGCAGGTCGCCCCGGCGGCCGAGGTCGGCGCTGATCGCATCCACGATGCGGGTCACCACCACCACGTTGAGCCTGACGTAGCGCTGCCACCGGTCCGGCACCGCGAGATCCGGTCCGGTCGCGTCCGCGTCGAACTCGCCCACCCCGATCCCGGTGAACGAGCTGAAGGGGCTGGTCTTGCACGCGGTGCGGTAGAGGTACGACAGGATCGACCGTTCCACCCGCCGCATCTTCTTCGCCGCCGGCGGCGCACCGTCACGCCCTGCGAAGGCAACAAGCTGCTCGTCCAGTGCCGGTGACGCGATCTGGATACCGGCGCGCAGGCGCGGGTCGCCGGAGAGGCGCCACAGCTCGGCGCGGGAGCCGTTGACCTCCTTGTCGAGCCGAGCGCCCAGCTCCTGCCGCAGCCACGCCATCTGCTGTGCGAGGGTCAACCAGTCCCGTACCGGGTCGACAGCGGTCGGGTCGACCGCAGCCACCGCGGCGAGCGCGCCCTCCTGGTCGGCGGGCAGCACCCCCTTGAAGATCTGCCGGCGCAGGGCGAGTAGCCGCCGTCGGGACTCGCCGTCTTCGTTGGCTCCGACCAGGTCGTGCAGCACGTCGCTGACGCGGTCCGCGTCGGCGCGAAGCTCGGCTTCGAGGTCGAGGAGCTCGCCGGCCAGCCTGGCCGCCTCCGGGCATTGCAACGCCGCCACCGTGTCGTACGGCAGGCCGCCGACCCGTACCGCGAAGTGGGTGCCCAGACGGCGCCGGGGTGGCGCGACTTCCTCGGCTGTGCGGAACGTCATCATGGCCCGGCTCACCGCAGCTCGTGTCGGTAGTCGCCGGGCAGGTTCCGCTCGTGGCCGGCGAGCATGATCAGCAGTGGTGTCTCGCCGGTTGCGTCGAGCCCCAGCTCCTCGACGTACGAGAGGCCGTCGAACCCGAGCGCGACACCGCCGCCGACGTCGAGCGCCGCTGCGGCGGTGTACACGTTCTGCGCCACAGCGCCGATCGTCGCGTTCACGACGTTGTAGCCACGGGGGCCCACCGCGTCCAGCACCGCGGGTACCCGGATGGTCGGCACAATCACCACTGCGGCCTGCTCCAGGTTGTAGTTGGGCAGGAAGTAGTTGCGCTGCAGGAACGCGCCGGGTGGGCCGGGCCGGATGGCGCGCAGTTCGTGGCGCGCCGGGTCGTACTCGTAGCTGCCGGGTGCTACTCCGCGGACGTGGTTGACGAAGAGATAGAACTTCGTGAGGTCCCCGTCGTCGCTGGTGATCTCGGTCGGCGGGCCCGCGGAACACGCGGCGGTGAGCAGCGCGGCCAGGTCGGCTCCGTCCATCGCCACGCTGCCGTCGAACCGGCCGAAGCTGCTGCGCCGACGGCTCAGCGCGGTGCGGATCGGCATGTCCATTGTGCTCGCCGGTGGAAGCGGCACGCGGTCGCCGCCATCGGGCACGGACCTGGCCGCGGCGGCGGCCAGGGCACCTGGCTCGGGCCGTGACATCGCCGACTCCGCCGTCGCCCGGTGCACGCGCCGCAACGCGTCAAAGGTCAGTACGACGCGGGACCGCTCGCTGTCGCGCCGCAGCACCGAGGCATCGCCGGTCGCCGTCGCCGTCCGGGACGGCGCGTGGGTCGCCCCGGCCGCCGTCCAGGTCAGCGGTACGACGCTGAACAGGCCTTCCTCGTCCGGGGGCACTCCTAGCAGATGACTGAGCGCCGCTTGGTCGAACCAGAACCTCGGCTCGATCCGCCGCCGCTGGCCACCGGCCCACAGCCGCCAGGTCTGCAGCAGGGTACCCACATCCATCGACACCGCGTGATACGAGAAGTTGTTGTACTTGAAGGAGTTCGCCCAGTACTTGACGCCGACCACCAGGAACTGGGCGGAGTCGGCCGGGAGGTCGGCGGCCGCGCGTACCCTCGCCGTCACGTCACCGGCCAGCAACCGCTGCATCGCGTGGTGCCGGCAGGAGTAGTGGTACACCCCCGGGCAGACTCCGGCCCCGGGCCCGGCGATCCAGTAGACGCTGCATGGGTACAGGCCACCACCGGAGGCGGTGCCGCGGTGCCAGGTCGCCCGTGCGTACGACGGATACCCGGGTGTATCGGTGTTGGCCTGGAGGCCGAGCCGGCGACCGATCAGCCCGTAGGAGTCGCGGAGCATGGCGCCCAGCATCGGCAGGCTGAACGCCTCGTCGCCCGGCTCCGGAGCGATGCCCGCATCGACCGTGGCGGACTGCGGCGGTGGCATGTCGGGCAACGGGAGCGACAGGGCACCCGGGTAGTACTTCGTCGCCCGGGGTTTGTCCGACCAGTCAGGGTTGAAGTCGACCGGTGGCATCGGAACCCGGTTGCGCGAAAGGATTGCCGCCGCGTACTCGTGTGCGTAGCTGTCGGCAGTGTCGGTTGTTGTCATCGCCTCACCTCAGGGGTACGGGTGCGGGACCCGGTGGATCTCGTCATCGCGCAGGTCGTGGTCGGCCAGCCCGGCAAGGCGCTGGGCGGTCCGTAGCCGGGGCAGGTGCAGGGCCCGCTGCCGCTGCCAGCCGAAGTCGATCGGCAACAGCCCCGGTACCGTCACACTGGCCGTGTGCAGGCCGAGGTCCCGCTGTTCCGCGCGGGTCTGGTCGACCACGACCACGTCGAAGCCCTGCGCGGTCACCGTCGACACACATCGTTCGAGGTCGTCGCGCAGGTCGGCGGCGAGCGGCGGAGCCGGCCGGGCACCGGCATAGGTCTCGGTCATCGAGCGTGGCGCGGCGCCGGAATCCAGCAGGAACGACGCGTGCCGGCGCATCTCCGGCAGCCCGTACAGCAGTGGATGGTCGTGCAGGTTCAGCACCTTGTCGTAGGCGTCGACCATCTCGCGCAGCCTGGGCTCGTCGCCACCGGCGCGCCCCCTGAGCGGGATCGAGTCGGCCGCGATCTCACACAGCGCCGCGGCCATCGCGGTCTCCGGGTCCAGACTCGCCCCGCCGCCGAAGGCCAGTGTGCCGAAGCCTCCGTCGATCCGCTCCGCCACGCCGGTGACCACGGGGATGTCGAACGTGCACCTGGTGTCGAAGAACCGGGCCCGGTAGCCGTACATCGCCAGCCGATCCACCATGAGCCGGGTCTCGGGGCGACGACTGGTGTGCGGGTCGATCTCCGCCAGGGACCGCCGGCCGTACCAGGCGATCATGAAGGCGTCTCGCTCGATCGCTTCCAGCAGGCCGTAATACACCGCCTCCACCAGGCTGCCACCCGAGGCGCAGCCGTTGGAGCACTCCTGGACGAAGCGATCCTCCACCCTCGCGTGGTGGTAGTAGACCAGCACCTCGGGTACCAGAATCGGCCGGGCGTCACGCATCGACCATCCCCAGACCCAGGGGATCGGCCGGTCCGGTGCGAACCGCTTGATGTAGCGGTTCGACTGGTAGAACTCGTCCGCGTACACCCCGCACTCGCGCGGGTCGAGCGCGTCGGGCCCGAGATCGTCCAGCGTCGCGACCACCGTGGTGCGCTTGCCGGACGGGCGCATCCCAGCGGCCCGCTCAAGTCCCTCCAGCAGGCTCAACCGTGCGCTGCGCGCGTAGCTGTCGGCATGGCCACCATGGAGCATGTCCCGCAGGTACTCGCCGCCGCGCACCTGGAAGACTCCGTGCACCGTCGACGCCGTCCGTGACGTGACGTCGGGCCACAGGCCGGTGCCGAGTACCCCGCAGATCGGGTTGACCAGCGCGACGGTCGAGAGTGGATAGTCCGCGGCATCGCGGGTCCGGAAGGAGTCAGGCGCGCGTTTGGGGCTCGCCGGCAGCTCCGGTGCGGTGGCCGCGTCCGGCACCGCGGTGCCGCACTCCGTGCAGTCGCCGTCCGGGACCAGCGGTACCCGGCTCACCCGCAGCGTCTCCAGGTCGAGCACGTGGATGGTGGCTGTGGCGTCGGTGGCGTCGGTGCCGGCCGCCGCGCGCAGGGCGCGCAGGGCGTCCGCGGCGAACCGGGTCGCGTAGGGCGAGTCCCCCACGGCTGCGGTCTCGCCACCCAGCTCCAGGGCGTCGCGCAGATCCGCCGGCCGGAGCGCCTGCCATCGGCGGGCGAGACAACGGGCACAGCCAACCCCGCCCGGTTCCGGGGCGAGCAGGGCGTACCGGCCGTAGACCAGTACCTGCGGATGCACTGTCGGGGCGCCACCCGCCGGCACCGTGGCGCCGAGTTCGTCGCGCACACGAAGTTCGTCGCGCACGCCGAGTTCGTCGCGCACGCCGAGCGGATACACGACGACGGGCGACGACGGGTCGGCGGCGTTCAGCAGCGCGCTGATCCGGTGCCCCGGGTCCACGGCGGCCGAGCTCATCAACAGGACCGTTCCTGGAGCACGACGCGGACCGCGGACAGTCCACCGGCCGGCAGATCGGCGCCGCCGATCGGCACCACCACGACATCCGTGCCGGCCTTCGCCAGATCGTCCAGCACACCCTGCCAACCGCCACCCGCGTCGAGCCCGACCGGAGCGGTACCGGCCACCGCGAGGGTGTCGGCGTCGAAGTCGACGAGCATCGGGTCACAACCGTCGGTGGCCTCCGGGTCAGCCGACTGCTGTCGAAGCTGGACCCGCCCGAGCAGGTCGCACAGCGTACGCACAGCGGCCTTCCGCCACGACGGGTCGGCGGCGATCGACCAGAGCTTTCCGCCGCTGTGCGGCTCGACGCACCGGCCGAGCAGTGTGGGTACCCCAGCCGGGGCACTCGCGGTGAGGTCGAGCAGGTCGACGGTGACCTCCAGATTCGCCGCTGACCTGGCGAGAAACCGCAGCTCCGGGTCGTCGCCGAGAGCATCCAGCGGCACCTGCGCCACCGGCATACCGGCTATCGCGCCCCGCAGCGCGGCGAACGCCAGGGCGGAGGCGAGGCCATCCCGAATCGCCTCGGCGGGGTCGAAGCCGGCCCCGGCTCCAGCGCGGCTCGGCTCGACGACCCGGTCCGCGTTGGCGACGCCGAACGGCTCGACCACCGCCCGCGGCAGTTCGACCCGCGCGTCGCTCATCAGGCAGTCGCCGGTGACCGGTCCTGTGTCGTACGCGCTCGCGCCGAGCTGATCGGCGTACGCGACGGCGGCCAGCGCCAGCGCGCGGGACCGGGCCCCGACCAGATGGTGTACGTCGAAGGCACTGATCCGCCGGGGTGTCCCCGACGGGTCGGTGAACCGTATCGTACCGATCTTGACCGGCGTCTGCTCCCAGTCCTCGTCGTCGTAGCGCTGGAACACACCGGCGTGCGGCTGCAGCAGGAGGTCCCGCGCTGCCAGCTCGTCGGCCGCGGCGTCGGCTGCCTCGTCCTCGTCGGCGACCTGGGCGGGCGACGGCGGGTCGACGACGGTGGCCAGCGGAATCCGCGGTGGTTCCGGCCGGCAGTAGACACACCGTGGGTGCGGCAACAGCGGTTCACTGACCACGTCGAGCGAGTCCAGATCCTGCACGATCAGCTTGCCGTCGGTCTCCGCGGTCAAGGCGCCGGTGGTGAGCCGGAACACCTCGAAGCCCAGCAGGTTGCCGATCATGGCAGCCAGCGGGCCGGTCGGGCGGGGAAGGGCCGACGGCGCGGCGGCGGCGACCGCCACCTGGCGCCAGACGTCGGCGGCGGCACCGTCGGCGTTGGCGTTGGCCGTCAGCCGTAGCATCGCGCAGTACCAACAGCCCTGGTGACCGGTACCGCAGGCCGGGCCGACGATCGCCCGGCTGCCGAACGTCCACGCGGGAATCATCGTCTTGCCCTCGGGAACGCCGGCGGCGAGCAGGCGGTGCGCCATCCGGGCGGCACCGTCGCCACCGGCCACCAGTACGACGTCGGCTTCGGCCAGGTCGGTCCAGCTCAGCTCGTCTCCGCCGACCGGCCAGTCGAGCACCGTGCACGGTACGCCGGTGGAGTGCAGTTCCGCGGCTTCCGCGGCGGCGGTTCCGTCGCCCCTGCCGACGAGCGCTACCCGGGCCATCCCGTTGCGTACCAGGCTGGTGGCGCAGGCGTACGCGATCGGCCCGCTTCCGATGACCGCCGCGGTGCTGTCGCGGAAGGCGGCGAATCGTTGCGGCGCGCCATCGACGTAGTGGTCGATGTAGCCGATCTGGCTGGCGAACCGCTTCGCCACCGCCGCGCCGACGACCGTCGCCGGCTCCACCTCGTCGGGCGGGATGTCGCGGGCGAGCTTGCGGGTCAGGAGGGCGCTGACAAGTTCGCCGACCATGGCGCGTTGCGGCTCGGGCAGCTTGGCGCAGAGTTCGGCTACCGTCCGGCGTCCGTTGAGGTGCGGCACCAGCAGGCTGGCCAGTCGATAGGCGCTGGGTGAGGTGATCCGGAAGCCGCCGGCCGGGTTGTGAAAGAGAACGCCGTCGTATGCGGCGGTGAACAGCACGTCGCGGCGGATCCGAGGCCGGGTGGCAGCAACGGACTCGTATACAGCGGTCATCAGAACTCCGTTCCTGAAGCGGTTAGGGTGACAACGGCGCCGGCGTCCGGCCGCCGGCCGTTGGTGGCGGCACGGGAGTAGAGCCGAAAGAGTTCGCGCATCCGGTAGTGCCCCGGACGCTCGTCGAGCAGGCTGGCGTCGGCGAGCTGGTCGACTATCGCCTCGGCGACGTCGGGCGTGATCCGCAGCCGGTCCGCCACGTCCGGCAGCGCGAGCGCGTCCCGGTCGTGCGTACCGAGGCTCAGGAACGCGTCCACAAGTGCCGGGGGCAGCCGCTTCACCGCCGTGTCGAACCGGCTGAGCAACGACATGCCCGGGTCGCCGGGAAGCGCCAGCCGAATGATCGGATCTTCGCGGAGCCAGGCGACCGACTCGGCCAGGCTCGCCCTGGTCCGGGTGAGCAGCCGCCCGGCGGCAATCCGCAACGCCAGCGGAAGGTGGCCACACAGTTCGGCGAGTTCCGCCGTGGCGGTCGGCTCGGCCTCCACCCGCTCCTCGCCGATGAGCGTGGACAGGAGCGCGACGGACTCGGCGGGGCTGAGCTCCTCCAGCCTCTCTATCCCACCACCGAACCGCGCGACAACTCCGGCGAGACTGAACTGGCTGGTGAGCAGGACGGCGTCCCCGGGCGTCCACATCGGTGCGACTGTGAGCGCCTGCTGGACGTCGGCCACATCGTCCAGGATCAGCAGGCCGCGTCGCGCTGCGCCGGTGCGCGCCCAGCCCGCCACCCGCGCGGCCAGTTCGTCGGTGGTCCGTGGCTCGCCACCCGCGGCCGACATCCTGATCATGAGTTGGCCGGCCGCAAAGTCCCCCCTCAGCTGTGCCGCCACGCGGCGGGCCAGCGCGCTCTTACCGACGCCGGGTGGGCCGGTCAGCACGACGATGCCCGGCGCGGTGACGAGCCTTTCGGTCACTGCCCGGACAGCCTCGTCGCGCCCGATGAACTCCCGCAGCGACCGGACGGCCGGCCCGCTCGCCGGCGTGTCGTGCGCCCCGGCGGACTGGACGGAGGTGGTGATCTGGGCCCGCATGTCCAGCAACTGTCCACTCAGGATGCTCGATTCGAGCCGGCGCAGGCGAGGCATGGGATCGACGCCCAGCTCGCCGGAGAGGTAGTCCTTGATCCTTCGGTACTCGGCCACCGCCTCGGTCTGCCGGCCGGTCCGGTACAGCGCCTCGATGAGCTGCTCGGCGAAGCGCTCGTTCCCCGGATAGGCGCGCGTGGCCTCCCACAGTTGGACCAGGGCGGTCGCGGTGAACCCCAGCCGGATCTTCAGGTCGCAGAGCCGCTCCAGGACCCGCAGCCGCTCCTCGTTCAGCCTCGGCACGGCGTCGCGGTGCAACGTTTCCGAAGGCACGTTGGCCAGCACCGGACCGTTCCACAGCGCCAGGGCCGCCTCGAGGAGCACCAGCTGCCTATCGTCCCGCGGCCGCGAATCGGCAGCCTTGGCCAGCTCCCGGAACCGGACGAGGTCGACCGTCTCGGCGGACGCGCGCACCCGGTATCCGCCAGGAACCGTCTCGATGGCCGTGGCGGTGATCCCGTGCCGGACGAACAACTGGCGCAGCCGCATGGCGCAGGTCTGCAGCGCCCCCTTCGCGGCGGCCGGCTGGTCGTCGCCCCAGATCGCCTCCTGCAGGGCGCCCACCGAGACCACCTCGTTGGGGCGCAGCAGCAGCGCCGCGAGCAGGTTGGCCACCCGGGACGGCGGCAACACAACCGCCCCCGCGCCCTTGGCAAGTGCCAGCGGACCAAGCACCCGGAATGTCACCTCGGCCTCGGAGAGCCGCTCGGCAACACCACCGTCCGGACCCGGGTCCGCTGTACGCACGGCCGGTCGCATCGCACCCTCCCCGTTCGCCCGTCGAGCCGGCAGCCAACGACGGTCCCGTTGTGTGGGGACTGTTACGCGTGACCGGAACGCTTCACGGGCAGAAGGTAGCCCGCATCAGTGGGCCTCGGATACGTCACATTCCGGTGGTCGTCTCTTGAGAGACGGTCGCCGTCATACGGGCATCGTCAACCGCGACGGTTCGGCTTCCCGGAATGAGGCGCAGTTCCATGGCGGCCCGGGTCAGCCCCGCCTTGTTGGGCGCCCGCACCTTCCGCCGTACCCGATGGAGGTATGTGTCCACAGTGGGCTTGGAAAGGCCGAGCTGCTGGCCGATCTGCTTGTGGGTAAGTCCCTGGGCGACAAGCGTGAGCACCTCCCGCTCCCGTGGCGTGAGCACCTGGGCTGACACATCGCCGACGGTCCGGGCCGAGCCGTCGCCGGGCTGCTCGGCCGGCGAGCGATCGCTCGCGAGGACGGGGCAGAGGTTGCTTCCGAGGTAGAAGTCGCCGGCGGCGACCGCGCCTATGGCCTGGACGAGGCTGGTCACGCTGGCCCCCTTGGACAGGTAGCCTCGGGCGCCGGCGCGCAGTGCCGCCCGCACATCGTCAGGGTCCGTCGAGTTCGACATGATCACCACGGGGAGGTTCTCCGGCAGCAGGAGAGGCCGGCGGACCGGCTGGGCAAACGGATCTCCGACCGCGATGAGGGCGTCCTGCGGGTACGCGAGCAGCAGCGGATCCGCGAAGGCGGCGAAGACGCCGGCCAACTCCAGGCTCGCCGCGTCCTTGAGCACGTCGATCAACCCGCGGAACGTAACCGATCGATCATCGATGATCGCAATCTTGAGCCTCATCGCAGCGACACCCCTCTACATTGGGCCTGCATCGTCACATTTGGTTGATCGACGCAATGTAGATGAGGCATCGCCACCTACCCGTACAAGATGAATACAGTCGATGTACAACCACTTTGGAACGGCCGCTGACAACAGCGTGGCAGAGTCGAACGCCCACCCGTTCGATAGCAGCGCGTTCCTCAACGACCGGTCTGCGGCGGCGTTGCCGCGCCGTCAAGTTCGGCCGGGATTCGGGATGCCGTTGACAGTTGCCGGTTGCAGGCGGCTCACGCGACCGGGTAGGTGCCGGCGCCCCGGCCCGTCCACGGCTGCCCGGAGGATCAGCCCAGGCGTTGAAGACGGCGACGGGCGTCCTCGGCTGCCTTGTCGCCCAGTTCGTCGTAGATCTGCGCCGCTCGCCGCCACGCGGCAACCGCCCCGGACAGGTCGGCCAAACCTTCGCGCGTCTCGCCGAGCCGGATGAGGGTTTCGGCCTCGTGGTATCGGTCTGCGGAGTCGCGGAAGAGCTGGACCGCCTGTTCGTAGCAGCGCAATGCCCGGCCGTGTTCGCCGAGGCGGTCATACGCGAAGCCGAGACTGTCCAGCGTCGCCGCCTGGCCGTTGCTGTCGCCGCTGTGTTCCTGCTGGGCGAGTGCCTCCGTGCAGCTCGCGATGGCTTGGGCGTAGTCGCCCGTGCTGGCGTACAACCAGCCGATCGCGTTCAGCGTCCGTGCTTCGCCGGAGCGGTTACCGGCCAGCCGGTAGAGCCGGAGTGCTTCGCGGGCATGCGCCAGCGCCTCGTCCAGCCGGCCGCGCATGTAGCAGAGTTCACAATAGTTGTGCAGAGTCTGCGCCTGGCCGGTCGGATCGCCGAGGCGTTCGTGCAGATCGAGTGCGCGCCTCAGTCGGTACTCGGCGGTGTCGTGCTGGCCGAGTCGGGTGAACGCGCGGGCCAGCAGCCGATTGGCTGCGGCCTGCCCGGCGACGTCGTCGATCTTCTCTGCGGCCGCGAGCGCGACCTGCTGGGCGGCGAGTTGGTCCTGCCAGAGGCCGCGCGGCGCGAGGAACGCGTTCAACGTCCAGGCGGTCTGCCAGGCATACGCGTCGAATCCTGTCTCGGCGGCCTGAGAGACCAGGCGTAGCAGTACGCGGTGCTCCGCTGTGAACCAGGCGAGCGCTGTGTCGTGATCGCTCGGCGGGCTGTTCACGCGGGCCGGCAACGGCGCCAACGGGTCGATGGGCGCCCATTGCGGCTGGAGCAACAGGGCGGCTGGATAGGCGTTGTGCAGGTAGTGGTCGTACAACCGGTGCTGGGCGGCCAATCGTTCGTCGGCATGTTCCGACGACTGCGCAAGCTCGGCCGCGTAGCCTCGAAGGAGGTCATGGAAGGCGTACCGGCCTGGCACGTGTTCGGTCAACAGGTGGAGCCGGGTCAGCTCACGCAGTGGCGGTACGACGGCCGCTACGGACAGCCCGGCGAGCGCGGCGGCGGCGTCGGCGGTCAGGTCGGGGCCCGGATGCAACCCCAGCAATCTGAACAACCGTGCCGCTTCCCAGCCAAGAGCAAGGTATGACCAGGAGAAGACGCGCCGGGCATCCCCGTCGGCCAGGACGTCCAGTCTCGCTTCGGCCGAATGCAGCTCGGCGGCGAAGGCGTCGAGGGAGAACGAGGGGTGCGTGGCGACGCGGGCCGCCACCATCGACAGGGCAAGTGGGAGCCGACCGGTGGCGGCGATGATGCCGGCGACCGCGACCGGCTCGGCGGCGAGTCGGTTGAACCCGAGCCGGCTGGCCAGCAGGCTCACCGATTCCTCGGTAGTGAGCACGTCCAGCGTCAGGGGCACGGCGCCCTCAGCGGCGACCAGGCCACTGAGCCGATCGCGGCTGGTGACCGCAACCGCACAACCGCCGGCACCGGGTAGCAGGGGGCGCACCTGAGCGGAGTCGCGTGCGTTGTCGAGCACCACGAGCATCCGGCGGGAGGCCAGCAGTCCGCGGTAGAGCCCGGTCCGGGTCTCCACGCTGGACGGAATCCGGGCCTGAGGCACGCCGAGCGCCTCGAGGAGGCCGAGTAGGGCATCGGCCGGGGACACCACGTCGGCTTCGTCGTACCCGCGAAGGTTCACGTAGAGCTGGCCGTCGGGGAAGTGCCCGGCCACCCGGTGCGCCCAGTGCAGCGCCAGGGCGGTCTTGCCGACCCCGGCCATGCCGGACACTGCGGAGATGACCACCGTCGTGGGCCTTTGCGCCCCCTCCTCGAGGAGCGCGTCGAGGCTGGCGAGCTCGGCGCTGCGGCCGACGAATCCCGGCACCGCGAGAGGCAGTTGCTCGGGACGTCCGCTGAGCGGGTCCGACAGTGCGGCGTCGCGTGCCGGCTCGTCCGGACCGGTCACCGGTCCCGCAGCCAGGCTCGGGCGGTGGTGCAGGATGTCGTTGTGCAATTGGGTCAGGTGCGGCGCCGGGTCAAGACCGGTCTGCTCGGCCAGCACCTGCCGGGCCTGCCGGAAGGCGTCCAGAGCGCCCGCCACATCGCCGATGCGGTACAGGCCGACCATCAACTGGCCCCATGCCCGTTGCCGCAGCGGATGCCGGTCGAGAAGGGCACGTAGCCGGTGGACCACCTCGGCCGACAAGTCGAGTGCCAGCATCGCCTCGGCGTAATCCTCCTCGGCGACCAGCCGCCGCTCCCCCAACTGCCCGACCCGCCGGGCCAACTGCGGGTGCAGCGGCAAGTCGGACAGCGCCGCCCCACGCCATATGCGGACGGCGGCGGCGAGCTCGGCCTCGGCCCGGGCCGCGTCTCCGGCGGCGAGAGCGTCCCGGCCGCGGGCCGCAGCCGCGTCGAACCGGTCCAGATCCCGCTCGTCCGGCCCCACCCGGAGCAAGTAGCCACCAGCCGCGGCGGATATCCCCTCCCACGACTCGCCGCTACCCAGCGATCGCCGCAACCCCCGCACGTAGGTACGCAGGTTCGCCGCCGCTGACGGGGGTGGCTCGTCGGCCCACAACACGGTGGTCAGCTCATCGGTGCTGACTACTTCGTTCGGCTGCAACAGCAGGGCCGCCAGCAGCAGGCGCTGCTTCACCGAGCCCAGCGGCACCGGCCGACCCTCGCGGGAGACCACCAGCGGGCCAAGGAGGTCGAAACGCAAGAGCACCGTCCATTTGTAACGGGTGGGGCCCTGCTCCCTGGCACGGCTCCAGGCTCGGCGTACACGAGCCGGCGGGGATTACTACGCCACTTGTGCACGAGTGGTACGTGGATCACCGTACGCGGGCCGCCCCGACCGGGCGACCCACGGTCGAGTGTCGCGACCACCGCCGGCTGACAGACCTCAGTAGCGGGTGGTCACGATGAAGTCCCACCACTTGGTCACCTTGCCGTTGGTGTCGTCGTACTGCCGCAAGCACGGCCCCGGCGAGGTCCACGACGAGACGTATGTCGGCCGGGCGGCGTTGCACGCTGCCTTCGTCTTGAACTTCGGGCTGATGTAGTTGGCGTGCGCGGGTGCGGCCAGGCCGAGCACCAGACCGCCGCCTACCACGGCGGCGACGAGACTGCGGGCGCGAGGGCGACGCAGGATCTTCGGCACAGTTTTCTCACTTTCTTCGTCGTGCTCCAGCTCGGTTGCGGAGCTGGCATGATCATTGCCCACGACAGGGTTCGTTGTGACCCAACGAATCCGCGAAGTTGTGGCGGCAAGGGCTGCCGACTCCGTAAAGCGGGGGGAACCCACGGCCGGGCTCACCGTGTCTTGGTTTCCGGTTCAGACAGCTGCCGCCGGCGTCGAAGGCAAGACGGCCCCGGACCGAAAGCAGTCCGGGGCCGTCCTGGTGGGAAGGGATCAGAGGTCCGCGGGGCCTGCCGCGACAGCCTCCTGGACGGCGCCGGTGCGGCGCTCTTCCGCCTTCGCCGTGTCGTCGGTGCGGGGCTGGGCGGCCGGGCGGGCCGCCGAGCGGGCCGCGGCGGCGGGCGGGTCGGTGACGACGCCGCGGCGGATGCGGTTGTTGTCGGCGATCTGGGCCACGGGGGTGTTGCCGGTGGCGGTCAGGGTGCCGTCGATGATGTTGTCGTCGACCGTGACGCCGCCGGTGGTGCTGGTGACGCTCACGTCCTTGCCCCAGAAGCCGCCGGAGGCGCAGGAGTCCAGCGGGCCGTTCGGGCCCAGCTGCACGGCGCCCAGGTTGCCGGCGAACGTGGCCTTGCCGCGGATCGAGCTGCCGCAGACGACGCTGCCGGTGCCGCTGTTCAGCACCGACAGGGCGCCGTCGACGAACGAGTCGTGCACGTCCGTGTAGTAGGTGCCGGTGCTCGTGACGTTGCCGGTGACCGACGTGTTCTTGTCGAGCCGGACCTCGCCCGCCTGCACGTTGACGCTGCCGGTCACCGTCGCGCTCTCGGTGAAGAGGAAGCTGTCGACCGTCGTGGCGCCCTTGGCCCGTACGGTCACGGCGCCGGTCGCGGCGTCGCGCAGGTAGACGCCGTAGCCGCCGGCGGCCAGCACGACCGGGCCGGCGACCTCGGTGTCGGAGGCGTCGAAGTAGCCGTTGCCGGCGATGCGCACGTCGCCGGAGAACTTGCCGCCGGCGACGACCAGGTTGCCGCCCGCGGCGACGCTGACGTTGCCGGTGACGATGGTGCCGGTGAGCGAGCACGATTCGCCGGCCGGGACGTACAGGTCGTTGGGGACGGTGACCGCCCCGCCGGTGCCGATGCAGTGGGTGACCAGCGCCGCGCTGGCGGGGATGGCGGGGGTCAGGCCGGCCAGGACACCGGCGGCGACGACGAGGGAAAGACGCTTACGCATGAAGGGGCCTCTCATGAGCCGATGTCGGATCGGGCGGCGGCGCGGACGATCGTGCCCTGCTGCCGTTTGGTGAGGGTGCCGCCGGTGACCAGCGCGGCCGTGACGGTCTCGACGTGCCGCACGAACGCGGCGTGGTCGCGGTACTCGCCGTGCTCGGCGATCTTGTCGTTGACGGTGCACCCGTCGGCCAGCGGGTAGTTGCTGACGCCCGTGTCGTCACCGTCGATCACCACGGTGGCGCGGGTGTCGGGAACCTCGCAGGCCTCGCCTCCGCCGGAGGACACGACGGTGAACGCCACCGACTTCTCGGCCGACCGGTTGCCCGCCGTGTCGGTCGCCCGGGCCTTGACCGTGTGCGCCCCGAGCCCGCTGACCACGACCGGCGTGGTGTAGGCGGTCCAGGCGCCCGCGTCGAGGGCGTACTCGATCGAGGCCACCTCCGACTCGGTGTCGTTCGCCGTCACGGTGACGGTGGCCGAGCCGAGGTATCCGCCGTTGTCGTTCTGCTCCCCGTCGACCTCGGCCAGAACCGTGGGCGGCGTGGTGTCCGGCTCTTCGGCGGGCAGCACCGTGAAGTGGGCCATCTGCTCGGCCGAGGTGTTGCCGGCGTTGTCGGTCGCCCGGTAGTGCAGCATGTGCATCCCGGGCGTGCTGACGACAACCGGGTTCGCGTACGCCGTGAAGGCCCCGCCGTCGAGCGAATACTCGATGCGGGCCACGCCCGAGTCGGCGTCGCCGGCGGTCAGGGTGGCGGTGGCCTGCCCGAGGTAGTTGCCCTCGTCGTCCTGCGTACCGGCCAATGCGTGGTTGACCGTCGGTGGCGTCACGTCCTCGTCCGGCTCCGGCTCGACCACCGCGAACGACAGCGTCCCGATCGCGGAGACGTTGCCGTCGTTGTCGGTGGCCCGGTAGCGGAAGCTGTGCGTGCCGACCGCCGTCACCGCCACCGGCGCGGTGTAGGCCTGGAACGCCGCGTTGTCGAGCGAGTACTCGACGGTGTCGACGCCCGACCCGCTGTCGGACGCGGTGACCGTGACGGTCGCCGAGCCGACATAGTTGCCGTCCCCGTCCTGCGTTCCGGCCGCAGCCGCCGTGACGGTCGGCGGCGTCGTGTCCGGATCGGGGTTGCCGTCGGTGACCACGAACTCGCCGACCATCGTGCCGTGACCGGGAATGGCGCAGAAGTAGCGGTAGCGCCCCGGGGTCAGGGTGACGGTCGCCTCGTGCCGCCCGTCGTTGGCGTCGAACGGGTTGGCCAGGATGTTGAGCGTGACGTCGTGGTTGTAGCCCGGCGTCGACGTGTCGAAGGTGAGCGTGTGCGGCATGCCGACGTTGTTGCCGGTCGCCACGCTGTTCTCGAACACGATGGTGGTCTCGCCGGCGCCGGCGGTGGCCGGCGCCGACTTGTATCGGGTGACGTCGCCGTCGGCCGTCCAGTTCAGCGTCTGGGCGGCCGCCGCGGGCAGGGCCGGGGCCAGGGTGAAGGTCAGCAGCAATCCGAGGAGTACGACGAGGATTCGTTTCACAGGGCACGCACCCGGATGTCACGGAACTCCGCGATGTCGTTGTCGCCGTGGTTCTGCAGTCCGATCAGTCCTTCCGTGAACTGCCGCAGGTCGGTCGGTGGGTCGCCGGCGCGCGAGCTCTGCTTGCCCGGCGTGTTGTCGAACTCGTTGATGACCGTGCCGTTGCGGATGATCGTGTAGTGCTGGCCGACGACCTTGATCTCGTACCGGTTCCACACGTTCTTGGGCGTGGCGCCGGCCGCCGAGAGCGGGTTGGGATCGAAGTTGTAGATCGAGCCGGTCTTCTGGGTCTCGCCGGTCTCGCCGTCGTAGATCTGGATCTCGTGGCCGCAGTAGATGGCCACCCAGGCCTGCGAGGTGCGGGCCGAACCGACCGTGCCGCAGCTTCCGTCCGGCCGCTGGTCGAGCGGGATCCGCGGGTCGGGGAAGCGGGTGAAGACTCCGGTGTTGGCCCGGCCCGTGCCGGGAGCGACGTCGCGGAACTGCATCGTGACTGAGAAGTCCTTGAAGGGCTTCGTGTAATACAGCATTCCGAGCCCGCCGCTGGGTCGCAGCGACCCGTCGGGCTGGATCGTGAACTGGCCGGTCGGCGCCTGCGCCCAGTCCTGCAGCGATTCCGGCGTGCCGTTGTAGATGGACACGTAGCCGGTGTGGCCGGCGGTGCCGATCTTCGAGGACGCCGCGAACCGGGTCAGAGCGCCCGCTTCACGGTCGTTCACCACGCCGTCGGCCTTCAACGAGGAGGCGACCGCCGTGACGTGGCGGACGAACGCGTCGTGCGTGGCCCAGGTGCTCTCGTCGTCGATGAGGTCGTCGATCGTGCAGCCCTCGCCCACGACCCGGTTGGCTACCCCAGTGTCAACGGCGTCCAGCCGTACGGTCGTGGACGTGTCCGGCACTGCGCAGCCGACAGTGACCGCCGTTGAAACGGTGGACGTGACCCCGCCCGCGTAAGTGATGGTCAGTGTCGCCGTGTACTTCCCGACCTCGGCGTACGTGTGGGTGGGGTTGGCCTCGGTCGAGGTGCCGCCGTCGCCGAACGTCCACTTGTACGACAGCCCGCCCGAGCGGGATCCGTTGAAGGCCACCGTGAGCGGCTTGTTCTGCACCGCCACCGACGTCGCGCTCGGCGCCGGCGTGTGCGCCCCGCCCTGGTAGGTGACCCGGATCAACTTCTGGTTGGCGTGCAGGCTGAAGAAGCCGCCCGCGTAGTCGAGCAGGTAGAGCGCGCCGTCCGGGCCGAACTTGGCGTCCATCCAGGACTGCAGCGTGGTGCTGCTGCCGCCCGCCGGGATGATCGCGCGAAGCGTCTCGGCGTGCACGGGGGGCTTGCCGGTCGAGACGCCGTCCGGGTCGACGGTGACCGCGACGCGGTTCGCGGAGTTCGACTGGTCGCCGATGAACCACTTGTCGTTCCAGTACGACGGCCACGCCACCGTGCTCTTCGGGTCGACCAGGTCGCGGTGGTAGGTCGGGCCCGACATGACCGCCTGGCCGCCGCCGCGCAGGTAGGGCTGGGTGTAGGTGGCATCCGCGGCCTTGTAGGTCGGGATGTCGCTGCCCTCGCGCTTCGGGAAGACCGGGCCGCCGCCGTCCGGCGAGTACCAGATCATGTTGTCCTTGACCGGCGGCAGGTCCACCAGGCCGGTGTTGCGCGGCGAGTTGTTCTTCGGGGCGTCGCAGTCGTACCAGCCGGTCAGCTGCGACGCATCGGTGTTGCTGCGGTCGCGGTAGGGCTGCCGGTTGCCCATGCAGAACGGCCAGCCGTGATTGCCGGCCTCGGTGATGATCGTGGCCGTCTCGTACTTCGCCGGGCCGAGCTCCGGGCTGGGCGCCGAGGCGTCCGGCCCGACCCAGGCGGCGGTCAGCCACTGGGTCTTCGGGTCGATCTGCAGGCGCGAGATGTTGCGGACACCCATCACGTAGATCTCGGGAAGCGTCTTCGCTGTTCCCGGCGGGAACAGGTTGCCCGGCGGGATCGTGTACGTCCCGTCCGCCTCCGGGTGGATACGGAGAATCTTGCCGTTCAGGTCGTTGGTGTTACCCGAGGTGCGGCGCGCGTCCTGGAAGGAGACGCCCTGCCAGTCCTGCGTCCAGTTGTTGCCCGAGTAGCCGCTGGAGCCGCCCGAGGAGTTGCTGTCACCTGAGCCGACGTACAGGTTCCCCTTGGCGTCGAACGCCATGCCGCCGCCCGCGTGGCAGCAGCTGTGGATCTGCACCGGCCACTTGAGGACGTCCTTGCGGGTGGACTGGTCGATCGTCTTGGTGGTTCTGTCGTAGGTGAACCGGGAGACCGTGCGCTGGCCGATCCGCTTGTCGCGGTCGATCGACTCGTGCGGCATCCAGTAGACGAACAGGTGGCCGTTCTCCGAGAACTTCGGGTCCGGCACGATGCCGAGCAGGCCCTCCTCGTTCTTCTGGAGCTCGTCGCCGCTGCCCCGGTGTCCCATCACCTTGAGGGTGGTGAGCAGCTTCGCCGTCTTGGCGACCGGGTCCCAGGCGTGGATGGTGCCGCAGCCGAGGCCCACGTTCGGGTCGGTCCACGGGACGACCGGCGCGGTCGGGCAGGCGGCCTTGCCGACGTAGAAGACAGTGCCGTCGGGAGCGATGGTCAGGCCGTGCGGCTCGCCGATCTGGTCGAGCTGACCGGTCTGGTTGGTCGCGGTGAGCCGCTCGACTTTGTAGTTCGAGGCGATGGTGGCCTGGCAGTCACCGCGGACGATGCCGCTGGTCCAGCCGAGCGCGCCGGTCAAGTGCTTGCGGAACGCCTCCTCGCCGTACGAGCCCTCGGTGTGGCCCATGCCGGTGTAGAAGGAACGCCCGCCGTCGTAGTCACGGCACCACGAGATCGGGTGGAACGGGCCGTTCGAGCCCAGGCCCGGGTTGTAGTGGCGCTCCTCGACCTGCGCGAGCGTGTGCACGGCGCCGACCGGGTTGGTGGCCCAGTTGTACCAGCGGTCCTCACGGGTGACGTTCAGCGCCAGGTCCTTGGTCGCCGGGTGCTGCCGGTCGAGGATGTTCACCACAGCCCGGTTCACCGCGGGCGGCGCCGGCGTCTCTGTGCTGCCGGTGAACAGCCGCAGGTCGGCCAGCTGGGTCAGCGGTTCGCCGCTGTTGGCCGTGATGTTCAGGCGATAGAACTTGTAGTCGCCCGGCGTGGTCGCGTCGAAGCGCCGGATCTGGAAGCGGTCGCCGAAGGTCTGATTCGTACGCCGGTCCACATCGGACCACTGCTGTCCGTCGGCCGAGCCCTGCAGGGTCCAGTCCTTGGGGTCGCGGCCCGACGAGTCGTTGGCCGACGTCAGGGCGTAGCCGGTGATCCGGGCCGGGGCGGCCAGTTCGTACCGGATCCAGGCGGTCGGCGCGAACACCAGCCACTTGGTGGCGGAGTCGCCGTCGTTGAGCTTGACCGCGGTCTCGTTCGGCGGGTTCTCACCGCTCGCGGTGACCGCCGCGACCGGGTGCGAGACCGGGATGGCGCCGGCGGGACGGGTGCCGATCAGGCCGGTGAACCAGGTCGAGTCGAGCTGGGCCCGGGCCGCGTCACCGACCCCGAGGAAGCCGCCGCCCGCGTTCACGAAGGCTTTGAGGGCGGTTTCCTGTCCGGCGGACAGGGGCACGCCGTCGGCCGAGAGAAAGACGACGGCCCGGTACGCCGCCAGGCCGGCCGGACTGAACACGGCCGGATCGGTGCTCGACGCGACGTCGAGCCCCTGAGCCGCGCCGAGTTCCTTGATGGTCTGGGTCGCCCGGGTCACCGGGTCCTGCTGCGCCGCCGCCGTTCCCGAGAAGACGAGAACCTTGGGTTTGGCGGGCGCCGCGGCCTTCGCGGCTTCCGGAGTCGCCGCCGCCTGTGTGGGCGGCGCTATGCCGATCGCCAGTAGCGCGGCCAAAGCCGTCGCTGCGGCCGGTCTGAGCCTCATGAGCCAGTCCCTCCGTGTACGTGCGTGGGTGCCGTTGCTGTCGCGGCCGCCGCCGAGGACGCCGCCTTGTGCTGGTGGCCCTGGAACCGGTCGATCGCCTCCTGCGCGCCGGGCGGCATGGTGCCGTCGGCGTTGCGTACGAGGAAGATTCCGGCCATGCCGGTGTCCGAGTGCGACTGGACGTGGCAGTGGTACATCCACGCGCCCGGCCCCACGGCCTCACCGGCGAGCACCTGGAACCCGAACGCGCTGCCCGGGTTGAGGTCCTTGTTGTCGATGACCAAGCTGGGATCCGACGGGCCCTCGAGCATGCCGGTGCGGTTGTCGGCCCAGCGGTGCGCGTGCAGGTGGAAGGTGTGGAACAGGCTGCCGTGGCCGATGGCGATCCACTCCACCCGCTGGCCCAGGTTGGCCTCGAACATCGGCGTGTTCGGCGCCGTCCTGTTGTTGATGAGCATGTCGTTGAACACGACGGTGATCTGCTTGTCGGGCAGGACGTCGCCCCGCCGCCGCACGATCAGCGCGCCGTACAACCCCTTGGCGAGGCCGCCGGTGCCGTGGTCGGTGCCCAGCGCGTGGTCGTGGTAGTGCCAGTAGCCGGCGCTGCCGGGCATGAACCGGCGTCCGGCCACCGTGGTCATCTCGTGCGAGCGCCAGGTGTAGGTGCGGGTCTCGCCCGGCGCGTTGAACGAGTCGTTGAACGGCGACCCGTCCGACTCGGTGCTGTAGTCGACGCCGTGCGGGTGGATGGAGAGCCGCTGGGTGGTCGTGTTGACCAGGGTGATCTCGAGCGTGTCGCCCTCGTACATCTCCAGAATCGGCCCCGGCACCGTGGCGCCGCCCCGGGTCAGGCCGTAGCCGATCAGCCCGCCCGGCAGGTTCTCGGCATAGATCGTGATCTTCTTGGTGACCGCGGCCGCGGCCCGGGCCGGCTCGCCCCGGGTCACCGCGACCGCGCCGCCGGTCAGGCCGAGCACTCCGGCCGCGGCGAGCAGGGAACGGCGGCGAAGATGGTTCTCCCCGTCCCGGTTGACAACGTTGTCGTTCATGCGCGTCCTCCAACGTCACCGGCCGGGCCGGAACGCCATTGCTGTCGAGGGTGGGCGTGCGGGCGCCTGTCGGCAGCCGCCGGCTTCCGGGCACGGCGCTGCCCGCGTCCGGCCGGCCGCCGCCATGGCCGCCGTACGCGCGTGTTTCGGACTTTTCTCAGAGAAATCAAAACTTCGGTCTGATGTGAGCAACTTATGACGCACATCGATGGAAGTAAAGGCGTTCCGGAGGAAAGTCCCTCGTGGGAGCGTTCCCATTTTGGCTCGGCGAACATTGGCGCAGACCAATGCCCTCGGCCGACTTTCGCGCCCACTGCACGCTCGGCAGCCGTCCACTCTTCCAGACCACCGCCTCGCCGGACAGCCCGGAGATTGGTCTCAGCCGGCCGGTCCGGCTGCCGATGGACGGGGCATGCCACTACCGCGCCTGGACGATCACGGGGTCGACTACTGGACCCGCCAGATCCGCGTCGGTGCGCTCATCGCCACGCTGGTCACGCTGCTCGGCGCCCTGCAGGTGGTCTTCGTCTGGGCGCCGGAACGCCGGTGGTGGGCGATCCCGGTCGCGGCGGCCGCTCTCGCTCAGGCGGTCCTGGCCGCGCTGCCCTGGCGCCGGTGGGTGCGGCACCCGCGGGTACGGTCGGGACTGTTCGTGTGGTGGGTGCTGGAGATTCCCACGCTCGCGTTCCTCGCGTACTTCGACCCCAACGGCGTCGTCTACTACCTGCCGTGCGCCATGCTGATCGTCATCCTGGCCACCGCCCTCTACCCGGCCAGCGCGGTGGCCGGCCTCGGGGTGCTGGCGGTGGCCGGCTTCTTCGCGCTGCTGCCCGGTCACCCGGGCACGAGCTCGGTGCTGGTCGCCGGTCTGCTGTCGGTCATGGGCTGCGTCGTGCTGATCACCGTGATCATCGCGCACAACCGGCGCCGGCTCGACGACCGGCGCCGCGTCGCCGAACGGCGCTCCGAAGCCCTGCTGCAGAACTCCCCCGAGGTGGTCGTCGCCATCGGCCGCAACGACAAGGTCCGGTACGCCACCCCTTCGATGCGTACGGTGCTGGGTCACACCCCCGAGTCGGTGACCGGCACGCTGCTCATCACGCTCACCCACCCGGACGACCGGCCGCAGTTGCGCGGCTGGATGGCGACCTTGCGCTCGTCGCCGCCGGGCACGGTGGCCGAGATCGAGACGCGACTGCGGCGGGCCGACGGCTCCTGGGCCCTGCTCGACGCGATCGGCACGAACTGCCTGCACGACCCCGACCTCGAGGCGATCGTGCTCAGCGTCCGCGACGTCGGACCGCGCAAGGCGCTCGAGCAGCAGCTGAGCCGGCAGGCCTTCTGCGACCCGCTCACCGGCCTGTCCAACCGCGCGCTGTTCCGCGACCGCCTCGAGCACGCCACCGCGCGCCGGGACGCCGACGTGACCGTCCTGCTCGTGGACCTCGACGACTTCAAGAGCGTCAACGACAACCTCGGCCACAGCGCCGGCGACGAACTGCTGACCGCGCTGGCCGCCCGGCTGCGCGACAACGTCCGCCCCGGCGACACGCTGGCCCGGCTCGGCGGGGACGAGTTCGCCGTGCTCATCGAGGATCTCGACGGCCGCGACCCGGGCGCCCTGGCCGAACGGCTGCTGCACGAGCTGCGCAAGCCGATCAGCGTCGCCGGCCACGAGATCCGCCGCACCGCCAGCATCGGTGTGGCAGCCGGCGGCGAGAGCGGCGAGGAGCTGCTGCGCAACGCCGATCTGGCGATGTACGCGGCCAAACGTCAGGGGCGCAACGCGTACGCGCTCTTCGACCCCGAGATGTACGCCAGCCTGGTCAACGAGGCCCAGCTGCGCGCCGAGATGGAGACGGCGCTGACCGGACAGCAGTTCGTCGTCCACTACCAGCCCGTGGTCGACCTGCCCACCCAGCGGCTGACCGGGGTCGAGGCGCTGGTCCGCTGGCAGCACCCGGAGCGGGGACTGCTCGCCCCGCAGCACTTCATCGACACCGCCGAGGAGAGCGGGCTGATCGTTCCGCTCGGCCGGTGGGTGCTGCGCGAGTCGCTCCGGCAGCTGGCCCGCTGGCAGCGGCCCGGCTTCAAGATGAACGTCAACCTGTCGGCCCGCCAGTTCCAGGACCCGGCCCTGGTGACCGACGTCCGCGACACGCTGGCCGAGTCCGGCGTCGACCCGGCCTGCCTCACGCTGGAGATCACCGAGTCGATGTTGCTGCAGGACATCGACGCGGCCACCGACACCCTGCACGCGCTGCGCCGGCTCGGCGTGCGGCTGGCGATCGACGACTTCGGAACCGGCTACTCGTCGCTCAACTACCTCAAGCGCCTGCCCGTCGACATCATCAAGATCGACCGCGCCTTCGTCACCCAGGTCGCCACCGACGACGGGGACAAAGCCCTGGTCGACGCCGTGGTCGGCCTGAGCCAGGCCCTGCGGATGCAGACCGTCGCCGAGGGCATCGAGACCGACGACCAGTGGACGGCCCTGCGCCGCCTCGGCTGCGACTTCGGCCAGGGCTTCCTCTTCGGCCGTCCCGTCGACCCGGCCTCGATCGAACTTCTGCTCGACGAGCCCCTCCCGGCCGCCTGAGCAGGGGGTCGCTCAGCCCCGGTGGCCGTCTCGCAGTTCGCGCACCAGGGACGAGACGACGGCCTTGAGGCTGCCGTTGTTGGCGGCGGCCACGCGGAGCTGGCGCTGATAGCTGGCGCCGCCGTCGATGACATCCTGCGTCTTCGCCAGTTCGCCCACGCAGTCCAGCGACTCGGCGATCGGGGCCAGGAGCGGCAGCAGCTCCTCCAGGTCCTTGGTGACCAGCAGCTCGTCGCCGGCCGTGTTCTGGATGATGATGGCTTCCATGCCGTAGCGGGCGGCCCGCCACTTGTTCTCGCGCACGAACCACGGCTGGAGCATCGGCACCTCGCGGCCGGCGTCCAGCTCGCGGGAGAAGTGCTCGACCAGGCACTGGGTCAGAGCCGCGATCGCGCCGATCTCGCCCGCGGTGGAGATGCCGTCGAACGTACGCACCTCGATCGTTCCCCATCGGGGCGACGGGCGGATGTCCCAGCGCAGCTCGTTCAGCTCTTCGATGACGCCCGTGTGCTGCAGGTCGGCCACCAGGGCCTCGTACTGCCGCCATTCGGTGAACTGCGGGGGCAACCCGGCCGTCGGCAGCTGCTGGAACATCAGCGCCCGGTTGGAGGCGTACCCGGTGTTCTCGCCCGCCCAGAACGGGCTCGACGCGCTCAGCGCCTGGAAGTGCGGCAGGTAGGTGAGCAGCCCGTCGATGATCGGCAGGACCTTGCGCCGGTCCTCCACGGCGACGTGCACGTGCACGCCCCAGATCATCATCTGCCGGCCCCACCAGCGGGTGCGGTCGATCAGGGTGTCGTAGCGCGGCTTGCCCGGCGTCACCTGCTGCTGGAACCACTGGCTGAACGGGTGGGTGCCCGACGAGATGAGGTCGACGCCCATCGGCTCGGCCAGCTCGGCCACCCGGTCGACGAGCCGGGTGAGATCGGCGACGGCGTCCCGCACCCGCCGCTGGGGCGCGCTCACCACCTCGACCGTGTTGGTGAGCAGCTCGTTGGTGACGTGCGGGAACGACTCCGCGCTGCCGAGTCTGGCCAGCAGTTCCGGGGCCGCGGGGCTGAGCTCACCGCTGCGCCGGTCGACGCAGGCGATCTCCCACTCGACCCCTAGGCGCGATCTTTCCGATGGGGCGAAGTCGATTCCCATGGGCCAACTCTACGGATGACGGCGCCATTGCAGCATGGCCGCCGTGGCGTCGTCGCGGAGCTCGCCCGCCTCGTACGAGACGATGGTCTGGATCAGGCGGCGCATCGTCTCGGGAGCCGGGGCGCCGTCCCGCATCGCGCCGATCAGGAACTCGCTGAGCCGCTCGGCCCCGAAGAGCGTCCCGGCGGCGTCCCGGGCCTCGGTGATGCCGTCGGTGTAGAGCACCAGCGTGTCCCCCGGCTCCAGCTGCTGCTCGATCACTGTCGGTGGCCGCCCCAGCATGGCGCCGAGGCCGAGCGGCAGCGCGTTCGGCGTGGGCAGCGAGGGCAGCGACCGCCCGTCCCGCAGCAGCAGCTCGGCCGGATGGCCGGCGCTGATCCGGCGGTACGCCCCGGTCTCCATGTCCAGCTCGGCCAGCAGCGCCGTGACGAACGCGGCGGGGTACTGCGAACGGATCCACTTGTCGATCGACCGGTACGTGTCGGTCAGGGACAGCCCCGACCGGCGGGCATTGCGGTAGGTGTTCAACGTCAACGTGGTCAGGGCGCTGGCGCTGATCCCGTGACCGACCGTGTCGAACAGCGCGACGTGCAGAATGTCCCCGTTCGCGGCGTAGTCGAAGGCGTCGCCCCCGACGTCGTAACAGGGCTCGAGCACGGCCGTGACCATGGTGCCGTCCACGGCGAAGGTCAGCGGCGGCAGCTGGTTCCAGATGATCTCCGCCGCCAGCTGCATGGGCAGCCGCCGCCGGGTGTGCTCGACCGCGTCGCCGTAGAACCGCCGGCTGGCGATCAGCTCGGCGACCAGCGCCGCGATCACTTCGAGGTCGTGCCGGACCGACTCCGACGGATAGTCCTCGACCTGGAACTCCAGCACCCCGAGCCGCTCCGAGCCGTGCAGCAACGGCAGCCAGAGGACCCCGTCGGCCCACTGCTGCCGGGCCGTGGTGAAGGCCAGCCCGGCCGGCGTCCCGTCGACGGCCGAGGACGTCACCCGATCGGGAACAGTCCCGCGCAACGGGTGCAGAGCCTCCTGCGCGTAGTCGACCAGCAGCACGATCGCCGCCTCGGCCCCGAGCAGGGGCGCGGCCGCCGCCAGCACCGCCGGCAGGTCTTCAGCCCGCCCCCGGTGTCGCAGATCCATGAGCCGCCGCACGGCCTCCATCGAAGCAAGCATCAGACCCATCTTCCACGCCGCCGGACCGGAACGCAGCGGCGGGCGGGTCGTCACATGAGTTCGCGGTAGGCGCGCAGCACGGCCTCGGTGCGTTCGGCCAGCTCGGAGCCGGCATCCGGGACGGTCGACGGCTCGGCTGAGGTCAGCCGGGCGAGCGTCTCGTCCGCCTGCCGACCCAGCGCGTCGATCTGTTCGTCGCGGATCAACTCCTCGCCCGCCACCGCCACGGTGTTCAGCGTGGCCAGGCGCCTGGCCACCTCGTCGTCGAGCGCGGCCAGGGCGGTGGTGGCCTTCGCCATCCGCGGGGCCAGCTCGAACGCGCCGTCGTGCTCGGCCAGCTCCGCGTGCAGCTCCTGGAGTTCCTGCCGCCTCTCCAGAGCTCCCGCCAGGTCGAACAGGGCGTGCGCGAGCTGTCGCTGGGCCAGCGGCACATCGATGAGCGCCCCCAGCGACGGCCACGTCTCCGACGTGCGCTGGCACAGGTCGATGGCGTCCGACAACGCCTTCCGATCCGCCTCGTCGACCAGAACGTGGTGCTGGTCGCGGTTGCTCTGCAGCTGCGGGGCCGAGATGACTCCGGGCCGCTTGCGCCAGCGATGCCAGCCGGAGCCGAGACCGGCCACGAGGCCCATGACAAGAAGGCCGCCGCCCACCGCCGCGGCGCCCCCGAGCAGCAGGGCCGCGCCGACGACCCCGAGCCCCAAGACCACCCCGGTCATCGGACCCAGGTCACCCGGCGGATCGGCCGGGGTGACTTCGAGGACACTGCCCCAGCCGAAGGTCACGCCCCGGCCACCGACGATCTCGAGCGGAAGGGTCGACACGATCACCAGCTTGTCGTCGTGGGCCACATACAGCGCCGGCGCCATCCTCGCTCCACTCCCCCGTCAGGCGACCCGCATCATCCCATGGGAGTGCGCGGTAGTGGGGGAAGCGCCGGGCGGTCCAGCCAGGCGGTGAACAGGTCGTCCAGCGGTGCGGCGGAGAAGCGCTGGGCGTGGCGGCGGAACTGGTCGGTGGTCACCGTGCGGTGCTGGTTCTCGGCCACCCACGAGCGCAGCAGGGCGAAGAACGCGGCGTCGCCGATCGTCGTGCGCAGGGCGTGCAACGTGAGGGCGCCGCGCTTGTAGACCAGCGGGTCGAACATCCGGTCCACGCCGGGGTCGGCGATGCTGACGGTGGCTGGGTGGGCCAGCAGCCAGATGTGCCAGCGGGCGGCGTGGATGTCGGCCGACGGGCCACCCGAGACGCTGGACCACAGCCACTCGGCATACGTCGCGAAGCCCTCGTTCAGCCAGATGTGGCGCCAGTCGGCCACCGTGAGGCTGTTGCCGAACCACTGGTGGGCCAGCTCGTGGGCGACCAGCCGCTCGTGGGTGCGCCGCCCGTCGAGGTGGTTGCGGCCGAAGACGGCCATGCCCTGCGCCTCGACCGGGTCGTCGAGGTCGTCGTCGGCCACCACCACGACGTACTCGCGGAAGGGGTACGGCCCGAACAGGCGCTCGCACGCCGACATGATCTCGCCGTGCCGGCCGAAGTCGTGCCGGAAGACCGGGCGCAGGCGGGGCGGGATCGCCGCCCGCTGCCGCACGCCGCCCCCGGGGGCCAGGTCGACCAGCTCGTACCGGCCGATCTGGACGCTCATCAGGTAGGGCGCGGTGGGCTCGTTGCGCTCGAAGACCCACGTGGTGGTGCCCGCCCCGCGCCGCTTGGAGACGAGGTCGCCGGTCACCACCACCGTGTACGGCGTGGCCGCGGTGAGGGTCACCAGGAACGTGGCCTTGTCGTCGGGGCGGTCGTTGCACGGGAACCAGGACGGCGCCCCGATCGGCTGGCTCGCCACGAGCACGCCGTCGGTCAGTTCGTCCCAGCCGATGTCGCCCCAGCGGCCCGAGATCGGCACGGGCGTGCCGGCGTACCGGACCTCGACCTTGAACGTCGCGCCGTAGCCGATCGGCTTCTCCGGTTTGACGCGCAGCTTGCCGGCCCGGTGCGTGAACGTCGCGCGCCGCCCGTCGACCCGGACGTCCTGGATCCGGAACTGGCCCAGGTCGAGGCTGAACCGGGACAGGCCCTGCACCGTCTGCGCGGTGATCGTCGCCTTCCCGGCGAGCCGGTTGGAGACGACGCGGTAGTCGAGGTCGAGGTCGTACCGCAGCACGCGGTACCCGCCGTTGCCGTGCCCGGGAAGGTACGAGTCGGACGAGTGGTCGACGCCCGGAGGGGTCATAACCAGTTCGCGATCGGGTTCCCCAGCCACCGGCTGTCGGCCGGCACCGCGTCGCCGCGGGTCACCAGCGAGCCGGGTCCTACCGTGGTGCGCGCACCGATGCCGGCGCCGGGCAGCACGATCCCGTGCGGGCCGAGCGTCGCGCCCGCGCCCAGAGTCACCTCGTCCATGGCCATGATCCGATCATGGAACAGGTGGGTCTGCACCACGCACCCCCGGTTGACCGTGGCCCCCGGCCCGAGCCGCACGAGGTCGTACTCGGGAAGCCAGAAGGTCTCCAGCCACGCGCCGCGCCCGATCTTGGCGCCGACCGTGCGCAGCCACAGGTTCAGCAGGGGTGTGCCGGTCGCGAAGCGGAACAGCCAGGGCGCGACGAGCACCTCGACGAACGTGTCGGCGAGCTCGTTGCGCCAGACGAACGAGGTCCACAGCGCGTGCTCGGCGACCCGGAACCGCCCGACCAGCAGCCACTTGGCGGCGGTGGCGAGCAGCGCGCCGGCGATCGTGGCGGCGAACAGCGCCGGTCCGGCGGCCAGCGCGGCCGCCCCCAGCCCGAAGGCGCTCCAGACCTGCTCGACCGCGGCCACGACCAGGACGGCCAGGGCGACGGCGAGCATCACCGGAATGATCCGGCACAGTTCGATCGCGGCGCGGGCCAGCTTGAGCCGCAGCGGCGGCTCGTAGGTACGGCCGGCGTCGCCCGCCTCGACCGTGCGGCGCAGCGGCATGGGCGGGGCGCCCAGCCACGACGAGCCCTTCTTGGCCTTGCGCGGCGCCGACGAGAGCACGCCGACCAGGCCGCGCTTGGGCACCGTACGGCCGGAGGCGGCGATGCCGGAGTTGCCGAGGAACGCCTGCTTGCCGATCCGGGCCGGAGCGACCCGCAGCCAGCCGTTGTTCAGCTCGTAGGTGGCCACCATCGTGTCGTCGGCCAGGAACGCGCCGTCCTCGACGGTCGTCATCGACGGCACCGCCAGCACCGTGGACAGCTCCGCGTTACGCCCGATCCTGGCGCCGAGCAGCCGCAGCCACACCGGCGTGAACAGGCTGGCGTAGATCGGGAACAACGCGATCCGGGCCATCCCCATCAGCCGCTCGGTCGTCCAGACCTGCCAGGCGATCCTTCCCCGTACGGGGTGACAGCCCGCGCGCAGCCCGATGCCGAGCGCCCGGACCGCCACGAGCACGAGCAGCGCGTACGACAGGAACCAGGCGACCGCCGCCGCCGGCGCCATCAGCAGCGCGGCGCCGAGGTCGGGCCCGTCGGCGAGCGTCCATCCGAGCAGCGCGAGGGCGGGGAGCGCGGCCACCACCGGCAGCAGCCCGAGCAGCTGAGCGGTCAGGCTGTAGGCGACCACCCAGAACCGGGACCGGCGCGGGGGTCGCTGGGACGGCCACGTCACCCCGTCCGACTTGCCGGGCCACCGTTTGCCGGCCGCGACCGCGCCGGTCACGGTCGAGCCGGCGCTGATGTGCGCGTTCTTGCCGATCCGGGCGCCGGGCATGATCGTGCTCCGGCCGCCGACCCGGGCCCCGGCGCCGATCCGCACCTTGCCGACCCGCACGATGTCGCCGTCGACCCAGTAGCCGGACAGGTCGACTTCGGGCTCGACGGCCGCGCCCCGGCCCAGCTTGAGTAGGCCGGTGACCGGCGGGGCGGAGTGCAGGTCGACGTCCGGGCCGATCTGCGCGCCGAGCGCCTTGGCGTAGGTGATCATCCAGCTGGCCCCGGTGACGCTGGTGGCGCCGGTCAGCTCGGCCAGCCGCTCCGCCGCCCACAGCCGCAGGTGCACCCGGCCGCCGCGGGGATAGTCGCCCTTGCCGACGCCGCGCAGCAGCAACCGGATGCCGCCGGCCGCGACAGCGATGCGGCCGGGCGGGCTGAACAGCACCAGCCAGCTCGCCGCGATCCACCACCAGGAGACGTGCGGCGCCCAGCTCACCAGGTTGGCCAGTGCGGCCAGGACGGTGAGCCAGCGCAGCCCGACGAGCGCGACCATCGGCAGCATGAGCAGGCCCTGGACGAAGCCGGCCGAGCGCGGCGTCGGCCGCACCTCGCGGCGAACCGTCTCGGTGGCGACAAGCGCGTCGAGCGCGGCGGCCATCTGCGACAGCCGGGGGTGCTGATAGACGTCGGCCACCGCCACCTGCGGGTGGGCCCGGCGGATCCAGGCCACCAGCTGCGCCGCGTTGAGGCTGCTGCCGCCGTTGCTGAAGAAGTCGGCGTCGGCCGCAGCGGGACGTACGCCGAGAATCTGCTCCCAGCCGTCGGCCAGCCAGGCCTGGGTCGCGGTCAGCTCGGCCTCGGCCGTGCCCGAGCCCGTGGTCAGCGGCCAGGGCAGCGCCGCCCGGTCGACCTTCCCGGAGGTACGGGTCGGCAGGTCGTCCACCTCGGCCAGCAGCGGCACGAGGGCGGCCGGCAGCTGTTCCCGGATGCGCAGAGCCGCAGCGGCAGCGTCGAAGCCTTCGCGCGCCACGACGTACCCCACGAGCAGCTGGT
Organism: Paractinoplanes hotanensis; assembly: GCF_023717965.1. NCBI lineage: Bacteria > Bacillati > Actinomycetota > Actinomycetes > Micromonosporales > Micromonosporaceae > Paractinoplanes > Paractinoplanes hotanensis. Next base: position 38,525 of record NZ_JAMQOL010000037.1, read on the forward strand.
TGCCGGCGGCGGTGCGCTTGATCGCGGCGGCCGCGCCGGCCACACCCGGCAGCGCCTGCAGCGCGGCGTCGACCTCGCCCAGCTCGATCCGGCGCCCGCCCAGCTTGACCTGCTCGTCGCCGCGGCCCAGGAACAGCAGCCCCGCGGGTTCGGCGCGCACGATGTCGCCGCTGCGGTACGCCCTCTCCCAGCCCAGCGAGGGCAGGGGCGCGAACTTCTCGGCGTCCTTGGCGGCGTCGAGGTAGCGGGCCAGGCCGACGCCACCGATCACCAGCTCGCCCGTCCCGCCCATCGCCACCGGCGCGCCGGCCGGGCCGACCACGGCCAGCTCCCAGCCCGCGAGCGGCAGGCCGATGCGCACCGGGCCCTCGCCGGTCAGCCGGGCCGCGCAGGCCACCACGGTGGCCTCGGTCGGGCCGTACGTGTTCCAGACCTCGCGCCCCTCGACGGCGAGCCGTTCCGCGAGCTCGGGCGGGCAGGCCTCGCCCCCGAAGATCAGCAGCCGGACGTCGTCGAGCGCCTCCACCGGCCACAGCGCGGCCAGGGTGGGCACGGTCGAGACGACAGTGATCCGCTGCTCGGCCAGCCACGGGCCGAGGTCGACGCCGCTGCGCACGAGCGACCGCGCGGCCGGCACCAGGCAGGCGCCGTGCCGCCAGGCGAGCCACATCTCTTCGCACGAGGCGTCGAAGGCCACGGAAAGCCCGGCCAGCACCCGGTCGCGCGGCCCGATCGACTCGGCGTCGTCGTCGGCCAGGAACAGTTGGGCCTCGGCGTCGACGAACGCGGCGGCCGCGGCATGCGTGACGGCCACGCCCTTCGGGGTGCCGGTGGAGCCGGAGGTGAAGATGATCCAGGCGTCGTCGTCCGGTCCGGGCCGACCGGTCTTTCCGCTTTCTTCTTCGGGCGTACGGCCTTCTTCGGGCGTACGGCTTTCTTCTTCGGGTGGACGGCGCATCGTCACGCTCAGCCCGTCGCCGAGCACCGCCGCCACGCCCGCCTCGGCGAAGACCAGCTCTGCGCGCTCCTCGGGGTCGTCCGCGTCGACCGGCACATAGGCCGCGCCGGCCGCCAGCACGCCGAGGATGGCGAGGTAGAGGTCGGCCGTGCCGGAGGAGACCCGGATCCCGACCCGGTCGCCCGCGCCCACGCCGTGCCCGCTGAGGGTTGCCCGCAGCTTCTCGACCTCGTCGGCCAGCTCGCGGTAGGTGAGAGTCGCGCCGCCGGCGTCGATGGCCCGGCTGTTCGCGTGCGCCTGCACGGTGGCGTCGAAGATGTCGACCAGGGTGCGCCGCAGCGGCGCCGACCGCGACCGGAACAGGGCCGGAGCCTCCGGTGCGACGCCGAACGAGGGCAGGTCGATCAGTTGCAGGTCGGTCGTCACCGTCACCGGGCGTACTCCATCTCCACCACATCGTCACCGTCGCCAGGCGCACGGCAGCGAGCCACCCGGGGGCAGCGCTCAAAGTTACGGGCAGAAGATGAACGATGACGAGTGAATGACCAATACGTGTCCACCACCACACGGACCGGCCCGGTCACGACGGTCCTTGCGTGCGGGCCCGGTGCGGGCACATCATCGGGCGATGACGGACAAGGTCACCACCGTGCTCGACGGCTTCACCTTCACCGAGGCGCCCCGCTGGCACGAGGGGCGGCTGTGGTTCTCCGACTTCTATTCGTCCCGGGTCATGTCGGCCCGCGCGGACGGCGCCGACCTGCGCCTCGAGGCGACCGTGGAGCAGCAGCCGTCCGGGCTCGGCTGGCTGCCCGACGGCCGGCTCCTCATCGTGTCGATGCGCGACCGTCGCATCCTGCGCCGCGAGCCCGACGGCACCCTCGTCACCCACGCCGACCTGAGCGGGCACGCCACCGGCCACCTCAACGACATGGCGGTCGACGCCGAGGGCCGCGCGTACGTCGGGAACTTCGGCTTCGACCTGATGGCCGGCGACCCGATCGAGCCGGCCGCACTGCACCGCGCCGACCCCGACGGCACGGTGACCGAGCTGGCGACCGGCCTCTGGTTTCCCAACGCCATCGCCCTCACCCCCGGCGGCACGGTGCTGGTCAACGAGACCTTCGGCAACCGGATCACCGCCTTCGACCTGACGCCGGACGGCACCCTGGTCAACCGCCGGATCTGGGCCGAGTTCGGCCCCCTGCCCACCGACCTCACCGTGGCCGGGGCGATCGCCCAGCTCACGGTGGCGCCCGACGGCGCCTGCCTCGACGCCGAGGGTGCCCTGTGGGTGGCCGACGCCGTCGGCGGCCGCCTGATCCGGGTGGTCGAGGGCGGCACCATCACCGACGAGGTACGGCCCGGCACGAACGTCTACGCCTGCGCACTGAGCGGCACGACCCTGTTCGCCTGCGCCGCCCCCGACTTCTTCGAACACGCCCGCCGCGCCGCCACCGAGGGCAGCGTGATCGCCGTCCCGGTCACCGTGCCCGCCGCCTGACCCCGGGCCTACGACAGCCGGATCGGGTTGACGATGTCGGCGGTGATGGTCAGGGCCATCACCACACCGCCGATGGCCATCAGCACCAGGGTGACCGGGACCAGTCGCGTGAAGTCGACCGGGCCGCCGGCGGGGCGGCCGCGCAGGCGACGGACGGCGTCCCGAATTCGCTCGAACCACACCACCGCGATGTGGGCGCCGTCGAGTGGCAGCAGCGGCAGCAGGTTGAACACCGCCAGGAACAGGTTGAGGCTGACCAGCAGCAGCAGGAACGTGCCCCACAGGCCGCGTTCGACTGCCTCGCCGCCGAGGCGGCTGGCGCCGACCATGCTGATCGGGGTGTCGGGGTCGCGCTCGCCGCCGATCGCCTCGACCACCGCGGGAATCCGTTCGGGGAACGCGGCCAGCTGGGTGACCGTGCCCGAGATCAGGTCGCCGGTGAACGCCGCCGTGGCGCCGGTTGCGGCGATCGCGTCGTACCGGAAATAGGCGGGCGGCGGCACGGGAGTCGCACCCATCATGCCGACCTCGCCGCCTGCCTGCGGCACGCGGGCCACGTCGACGGTGAGCGTCAGCGCCGACCCGTCGCGCCGGACGGTCACTTCGGTGGGTCCGTCGGCGGACTGCACGGCCGCGATGACGTCGCGCCACAGCGGGGTGGGCGCTCCGGCGACGGCCTCGATCCGGTCGCCCGGGCGCAGACCGGCCTCGGCGGCGGGACAGACCGCGCCGACGCATGAGGTGGCCGCGACCACGGGTTCGGTCACCGGCTTGAGGTTCGGCAGGCCGAGGGTGACCGCCATGGCGTACAGGATCGCGACCGCGAGCACGACGTGCATGACCGGGCCGGCCAGCATCACCGTCGTGCGCTTCCAGGCCGGGTAGCGCCACATCGCGCGCCGCTGTTCGTCGGGGCTCAGCTCGTCGAGGCTGGTGAGCCCGGCGATGTCGCAGAAACCGCCGATCGGCAGGGCCTTCAGCCCGTACTCGGTCTCGCCGCGGCGGAACGAGAACACCGTGGGGCCGCGACCGACGAAGAAGCGCCGCACCTTCATGCCGAACGCGCGCGCGGCGAGCATGTGCCCCGCCTCGTGCCACGCGAGCGAGAGGCAGATGCCGAGCAGAAACAGCAGAAATCCGGCGGTGTACGTGAGCACCCGGGCATAGTACCGAAGCATCCATTGACGAGTTTCTATTGGAAAGTTTACGATCCCGAAACGTTGACATCGTTGTCACCCGCCCGGCCCCGAACGGCAGGTCACGCCATGCGCAGAAGTACGACTTCCTGGCTCGCCACCCTCCTGCTGACCGCCGGACTGGGCGTCGCGGTCGCCACCCCCGCGGCCGCCGCCCCCGGCGACTTCGTGACCGGCTTCGAGACCGGCGATCCCCAGCCCACCTGGCAGAACAGCGTCGAGAGCAGCTCGGGCGTCGGCGGCTACTGCTGCGGGCTGACCGGCATGGAGAGCGCCCTCCGCACCGAGACGGCCCACGCGGGCGCGTCCGCCCTGATGTACTCCGGCAACGACACGAGCACCACCGCGTCGTACTCGTACAACCGGATCTTCGACGTGGATCTGCCGGTGACCGCGGCGACCACGCTCTCGTACTGGGTCTTTCCCCAGTCCGGCGGCCACCTCGACGTCGCGGTCGACCTGGTCTTCACCGACGGGAGCCGGCTGCGCGACACGGGCGCGGTCGATCAGAACGGCATCCGGGTGCACCCGTCGTTCCAGGGCAACGGTTCGGTTCTCGGGTTCGACCGGTGGAACTTCGTCACGTCGTCGATCGGCCAGTGGGTGGCCGGAAAGACGGTCGACCGGATCCTCATCGGCTACGACCAGCCGGCCAACACCGGCACGTTCCGCGGCTATGTCGACGACCTCGCCATCACGGCCGCCGCTCCGGCCGCCCGCCTGTCCGATCTGGTCGACACCCGTCGCGGCTCGAACTCCGACGTGAGCTATTCGCGGGGCAACACGTTCCCGGGTTCGACGGTGCCCAACGGCTTCAACTTCTGGACGCCGATCACCAACGGCAACAGCGACGGCTGGCTCTATCAGTACAACTCGAGCACCGTGCAGGGCTTCGGCGTCAGCCACGAGCCGAGCCCGTGGATCGGCGACTACGGCCAGCTCCAGGTGATGCCGATGACCGGCTCGATCAAGACGACGCCGGACGCGCGCAAGTCGGCCTTCAGCCACAGCAACGAAATCGCCCAGGCGCACTACTACAAGACCCAGCTCGACACGTACGGCATCACGGCCGAGATGACGCCGACCGATCACGCCGGCGTCCTGCGCTTCAAATATCCGGCCGCGTCCGAGTCGGTCATCGTGTTCGACACCATCGACAAGGTGGGCGGCTCGATCACCGTCAACAGCGGCGCCCGTACGATCACCGGCCACCTCGACCACAAGGGCCCCCGGCTCTATTTCTCGGCGACCGTCGACAAGGCCATCGCCGCCACCGGAAACGTGAGCGGGCAGGGCGTCACCAGCTGGATCCGGTTCGCCACCACGGCCGGCGAGCAGGTGACGCTCAAGATGGCCACCTCGTACATCAGCGTCGCGCAGGCCACCGCCAACCTCTCGCAGGAGGTCGGTTCGAAGACCTTCGACACCGTACGCGAGGAGGCCGCCGCCCTGTGGGACACGACGCTGGGCAAGGTGCGGCTCGACGGCGCCTCGACCGACCGCCAGGTCACGTTCTACTCGAACATGTATCGCGCGTTCATGTACCCGAACAACATGTCCGAGACGGTGGGGGGCGTCCGCAAGTACTTCAGCCCGTACGACAACACCGTGCACGACGGGCAGATGTACGTGAACAACGGCTTCTGGGACACGGCGCGGGCGGTGTGGCCGCTCTACACGCTGCTCACTCCCACCCGTACGGGGGAAATGCTCGACGGTTTCGTCAACGCCTACAAGAACGGCGGCTGGACACCGCGCTGGTCGGGACCCGGCTACATCGACATCATGGTCGGCACGAACCAGGATCTGGCCTTCGCCGACGCGTACGTGAAGGGCGTGCGGAACTTCGACTTCCGGGCCGCGTACGCGTCGATGGTGAAGAACGCGGCGGTGTACTCGTCGTCGGGTTCGCGTGGCCGCAAGGGAATCGAGGTGTCGACGTTCAAGCGGTACGTGCCGACCGACGTCCGCGGTGAGGCGGCCTCGTGGACGCTCGAGGACGCCAACAACAACTTCGGCATCGCGCAACTGGGACGGGCGCTCGGATTCGCCGAGGACGCCGCCTATTTCGAGAACCGGGCCCTCGATTACGCGAACCTGTGGTCGCCGTCGACCGGGTTCTTCCGCGGCAAGCAGTCCAACGGCTCCTGGCGTACGGCCGATTCGTCCTTCCGCCCCAACGAATGGGGCTACGAGTTCACCGAGGGCGCGCCCTGGCACTATGCGACGCCCGCGCCGCAGGACCCGCAGGGCATGGCCAACCTGTACGGCGGCCGGGCGCAACTGTCGGCGAAAATCGACTCGGTGTTCGCGGCGTCCCGCGACTACCTGCCCGGCTCGTACGGCGGTGTCATCCACGAGATGCGGGAGGCCTACGACACCAACATGGGCCAGTACGCCCACCCGAACGAGCCGATCCATCACATGCTCTACATGTACAACTACGCCGGCACTCCCGCCAAGACGCAGAACCGGGTCCGCGACGTGCTGACCAAGCTGTACGGATCGGGCGCGGGCAACGGCGGCGGCTACCTCGGCGACGAGGACAACGGCCAGATGTCGGCCTGGTACGTGTTCAGCGCGCTGGGCTTCTATCCCGCCCGCATGGGCAGCACCGACTACACCATCGGCGCGCCCCTGCACCCCTCGGCGACAGTCTCGCTCGAGAACGGCCGCACGTTCACGGTGTCGGCGCCGGGCGTGAGCGACACGAACAGATACATCCAGAGTGCGACGCTCAACGGGGCCGCCTACACGAAGAACTACCTCACGCACGCCGACCTGCAGGCGGGCGGAACGCTCAGCTTCGTGATGGGCCCCAACCCGTCCTCGTGGGGCACCGGCGCCAGCGACGTACCGCCCTCGCTGACCACGGGCGCCGCGGCCCCGCGGCCCCTGTCCGACAAGGCCACCGGCGGCACGGTGAGCGCCAGCGGCGAGAACGCCCCCAACGAGACCGCCGCCAAGCTGGTCGACGACACCTCGCTCACCAAGTGGCTGACGTTCGCCGGCACGGGCACGCTCGAGTACCGCCTGCCCGCCGCCGCGGCCGTGAAGCAGTACACGCTCACCTCGGCCGACGACGCCCCGGAACGCGACCCCCGAAGCTGGACGCTGCAGGGCTCCAACGACGGCGCCACGTGGACGACGGTGGACACACGCTCGAACCTGGACTTCGCCGACCGGCGCCAGACCCGCGCCTTCGTCATCCCTGCCACGACGGCCTACTCGCGCTACCGCCTGCAGATCACCGCCAACCACGGCGGCGCCGCGACCCAGCTGGCCGAGTGGGAGCTGCTCGCCTGACCGATCAGCCGAGACGCCGCTCGGCGCCGGTCACGAGGGTGCGCATGGCCCACCTGTCACGCTTCGAGACCAGGGCGATCTGCTGGAGCAGCACCCTGAGAGTGCCGTAGAGGTCCCGTTCCGTCATTTCGTCGAGCGGCACGTCCTCGCCCGGTGGCGCCGCCCGACCCGGGCACGGTAGGCGAAGACGGTCCGGCCTGCGGAAACGTTGCGGTGGAGGTCCGCGCCGAGAGATCATGCTGCATGATCACGATGCGCGTCCGGGTGTTCGGCGGGCTGCGGTTGTGGCGGGCCGGGATCGAGGTCGAGCTGGGCCCGGCACGGCAGCGGGCCGTGCTCGCCGTTCTGCTGGCGGCGCGCGGAACAGTGGTGAGCACGTCCGAGCTCGTCGACGCCATCTGGGGCGATCGTCCGCCGGACAGCGCGGTGAACCAGGTCCGGCGTCTGATCGGGCAGGTTCGCCGGCTTTTCGAGCCGGACCTGCCGAACCGCGAGGACGGCGCGTGGGTCAAGCCGATGGGCGACGGGTACCGGCTGAGCCTGGACGCGCGAGTCTCCGACCTGGCGGCGTTCTTCGCTCTGGTGGACGAAGCGCGCGCCGCGGCCGGCGCGGACGCGGCCCAGAAGTACGAGCAGGCGCTGCGGCTCGCCCGTGACCAGCCCTTCGCCGAGCTGCCACCCGCCTTGACCGGCCTGCCCGCGTTCCGGGCGATCGAGACGGCCCGCGTCCAGGCGGCCGTGGAGGCGGCCGACGCCGCCCTCGGCGAACCACCGGCGCATCACCTGCTCCCGCTGCTCCAGGCCTACGCCGCCGCCGCGCCCCTGCACGAGCCGCTGCAGGCCCGGATGGTCCGGCTACTCACGGCCGCCGGGCGCCGGGCCGAAGGGCTGGCCCACTTCGAGGAGATACGCCGACGGCTCGCCGACGAGTTGGGTGCCGACCCCGGGACCGAGCTGCGGGCGGCCCACCTCGACGCGGTGACCGATCCGGAGACACCGGACCCGGCCCGGCCCGCTCAGCTGCCGCTGCGCGTGGCCGCCTTCAGCCCTCGCCCGGATCTGGCCGACGGAATGGCCGCCGGCCGTGGATCAGGCTTGATCGTGTTGAACGGTATGGGAGGTTCCGGCAAGACGGCGCTCGCCGTGGACTGGGCTCACCGGATCGCCGGCGACTACCCGGACGGTCAGCTTTACCTCGACCTGCGGGGTTTCGAACCGGGCGGCCGGCAGCTTCGGCCCGTCGAGGCGCTCGCGACGCTGCTGCTTTCCGTGGGAGCCACCCCGAACGGAAGTGCGGATCCGAGTGCGCTCGGCGCCCAGTTCCGGTCGGTGATGGCGAAGCAGCGCATGCTCGTCCTGCTGGACAACGCCCGGGACTCCGCCCAGGTGCGCCCACTGCTTCCGGCCGCGCCGGGCTGCCTGGTCGTGGTCACCAGCCGCAACCGGATGCCGAGCCTGGTGGCCCGGGAGGGGGCGTGGCCGGTGCACGTCGACCGGCTCAGCTCCCGGGCGTCGAAGGATGTGCTCGCGCTGCGGCTCGGCGCGGCCCGCCTGGCCGGCGAGCCGGCGGCCGCCGACCGGCTGGTCCGGCTCTGCGCCGGTCTCCCCCTCGCGCTTTCCATCGCGGCGGCCCGCATCGCGGTCAGCCCGCGGATGAGTCTGAACGACGTGGCGGCCGAGCTGGCACCCGCGGGCCGCCGCTTGGACGGGCTCGCCACCGGTGAGCAGAACGACGACGTCCGGTCCGCCCTCTCCTGGTCCTACACCATCCTGACCGCGCCCGCGGCCCGGCTCTTCCGGCTGCTCGCGGTTCATCCGGCCGCGGCGATCTCGACCGGCGTGGCCAACAGCATCGCGGGAGCCGACGTGCGGGCGGCCCTGACCGAGCTGGCCACCGCCAACATGATCACCCCGCTCGGCGCGGGCCGGAACACCATGCACGATCTGCTGCACGCGTACGCGGCCGAACTGCTGAACGACGACGCGCGGGACCGGCTCGAGGCGGAACGCCGGCTGGTCGTGCATTACGTGCACTCCGCGCGCAACTCGTACGTGGCGTTCCGGCTCCGGCCGCCACTGGACCTCGATCCGCCGCCGGACGACGTCTTTGCCGCGTTCGTGCCGGACGTGGCGGCGGCGCTGGACTGGTACGACCGGGAGCGCGCGGCCGTGCTGGGCGCGGTCGAGCTGGCCCTCAACCGGGGCTGGCTCCGGGAGGCGGCCCTGATCCAGCTGCATCTCCGGCCGGTCAGATCGGTCCGCCTGGATCTGACCGCCGACGATCGCCGGCCGGGGGAGCGGACACTGCGCGGGATCGAGGCCCTGGGTGACCTCGAGCTCGAGGCTCTCATGCTGCGCGAGATGGCAATCCAGCTCAAGCACGTCGACCGGGCGAGTGCCCACCAATACCTGTTCCGGGCCCTCGCTATTGCGGAGCGTCGCGGCGACCTCATCAGCCAGGCGCACGTCCTGCGGGTGCTGGCCTCGTCGCCCACGACGTCCGGTCAGGACCGCCACCGGGACTACGCGGAACGTTCCGTGGCTGCGGCCCGGCAGGGCGGCGACCCCAGTGTGCTGGCCTATGCGCTGAACGTCTTGTCGATCGTGCTGACCGATTCCGGCTTCATGAATGAGGGTGCTGCCGCGATCGCGGAGGCCTACGCCCTGGCCGAGGAAGCCGGCATGACGGATTTCCAGATCAACGTAGCTCTGCAACGAGCGTCATGGGCCTATGACATGTCCGAGGACGCGTTGGCGGTCGAGGTGGGTGAGTGGGCGATGGCGCATTCGCCGCCGGGCAACATTCTGACGCTCTACTCGGCCAGTTGGTTGCTGGCCAAGGTCTATCACCGCCTCGGTGATGCGGTCCGGGCGCGCACGGCGGCGGATCTCTTCGGCGAGCTCGCCCGGCGCCACGAGGAGGCCCTCGCCGAGACCTTCAGCGCCGAGAAGCTGGCCAAGGAGCAGGCCGACATCGACCGCGTCCTCGCTGAGCCGGCCAGTGCGAAGGGTGGTAAATGATTTTGCACTGATCTCTGGTCTGCTCGGGTCATCACCAAGGAAGAGGTCCTGAGATGAACCCCACAGTCGTGCTCGTGCACGGCGCCTTCGCCGACGCCTCCAGCTTCGCCCGGCTCGTGCCGCAGCTGCTCGACGCCGGGTTCAGGGTGCTCGCTCCCCCGGTGCCCAACCGCTCGCTGGCGGGCGACGCCGCGTACCTTCGCTCGGTCCTTCGCTCGATCGCCGGGCCGGTGGTGCTGGCCGGGCACTCGTACGGCTCGGCGGTGATCACCGTGGCCGGGGCCGAGTCGAACGTCCGGGCCCTGGTCTACCTCTGCGGCTTCGCGCTGCGGGAGGGCGAGAGCGTGGCCGAGCTGCAGGGCCGGTTCCCCGATGCGGAGCTGGCCTCGGCGCTGGTGCACACCCCGTACCCGTTGGAAGGATCCACCGAGCCTGGCACCGACCTCAGCGTGGACATCGAGAAGTTCCCGGACGTGTTTGCACACGACGTCGATCCCGCGCTGGCGCGGGTCATGGCGGTCTCCCAACGGCCGCTGGCCGCCACTGCTCTGGCCGAGCGGGCGGCGGTCGCGGCCTGGCGGGTGAAGCCGTCCTGGGGCGTGATCGCAACCGGCGACGGCATCGTCAACCCAGACGTCGCCCGCTTCGGATACCAGCGGGGGCGCATCCGGACGGTGGAGATTGACTCCTCGCACGCGGTGATGCTCGCCCACCCTGAACAGGTCGCCGGCGTGATCCGTGAGGCGGCGTCAGCATGAACAGAGATCCGCACAGCTATCCCCTGCGCGGCCGCGATTCCGAGATCGCGGTGCTGTCCGAGCGCCTCGACGCGCTGGCCGGCGGGCGCGGCTCGACCGTCGTGGTCACCGGAGCGCCCGGCACCGGCAAGTCCCGGCTCCTGCACGAGGCGGAGCGACTGTCCCGGCGGTACGGGCTTCGGGTCCTTCGGGTGGCCGGCGAACCAGATGCCGCGGTGATGCCGGGCGACGGGCTGCTGCGCGGCATGCTCGCAGGGTCCGAGCCGGTGCTCGACGCGGACCGGGCCCGGGCCCTCGCCACACGGCCGGATCACCGCTACTGGCTGCTGCAGGAAGTCGAGGAGGGTCTGGAACAGCTGGCCTCGCGCCGGCCCGTGCTGATGCTCGTCGACGACCTCCAGTGGTGCGACGACTTGACGATGATGGGCCTGCGGGCGTTGCCCGGGCGGATGTCCGGCGTGGCGGTGGCTTGGTTGTTTGCCGGCCGATCAGGCGACGACACGGCCGGTTATACCGAGACGCGGGCTCGGCTCGCGGCGGACGGCGCGACCACCGTGGTCCTCGATCGTCTGGCCGACGACGCGGCTGCACAGATGGTGCGCGATGTTCTCGGCGAGGCTGCCTCGGCCGAGGCGCTCGCGTTGGCCGGCGAGGCCGACAACAACCCGCTGCTGATCAGCGAGCTGATGACCGGCATCCGCGAGGCGGGCCGGGCCGACCTGCCGGCCCGGCTCGGCGGCCTCGTCGCCCGCCGGCTCGCCCGGCTCAGCGCCGACGCGCGGGCGGTTCTCGAGGTCGCCGCGGTCATGTCACGCCGGCTCGACGTGCCATTCCTGGCCGCGGTGCTGCACCGCGGCCCGGCCACGCTGGTCGCTCCCCTGCGGGAAGCCCAGGTCGAGGATCTTGTTCAAGCCGACGGCGGGGATCTGGTATTCCGGCACGACCTGATCCGCGAGGCCATCCGGATGACCGTTCCGGCCGCGGTGGCCCGGGCGATCCGGCGCGAGGCGGCCGACCTGGCCACCGGATTCGGCCATTCGCCGGCCGAGGTCGCCGCACTGCTGGCGGACAGCGCGGAACCGGGCGACGGGGAGGCGATCTCGACCCTGCGGCGAGCCGCCGCGGAGCTGGCCGCCGGGGCGCCCTCGCGGGCCGCCGACCTGAGCCGGCGCGCGCTGACGCTCACCGCGGACCACACGCCGGCCCACCGGGAGATCACCGTGGAGACGATCCGGCTGCTCTGGCTCGCCGGGCGTTCCGCCGACGCGACCGCGCTGGGGCACACCTTGCTGGCCGACGGCGTCGACTCCGCGACCGAGGCGGTGGCCCGGCTCGGTATCGCCGCGGCGAGCAGTCAGTACTCGTTCGCCGAGGCGGTGCGGCAATGCGAGCTCGCGGTGGGAGTCGCCGGCCTGCCGCCGGCTGGACGGGCGCAGGCGCTCGCGCTGATGGGCGTGAACCTGACCATGGTCGGCGACTTCGCCCGGGCTGACGAGGTGCTCGGCCGGGCGATGGCCGCGGCGGTCGAGGCCGGCGACGACGGCGCTCGGGCGCTCTGCGTGGCCTCGTCGTCGGTCTCCGCGATGTATCACCACCGCTGGCAGCAAGCCATGGACTTGGCCGACGAGGCGGTGGCGATCTCCCGGACGGTCCGCTCGGACCAGATCATGTGGGGCGCGGTGCAGTGGCGAAGCTGGCTGGACTCGCTGAGCGGGCGGCCGAACCTGGCGTTGCGGTCGGCGGTGGAGGGCACACGGGTGGCCCAGCGCGACGGGCAGGCCTGGTTGGTACGCCAGTGGAGCCTGGACCGTTGCCGGCTGCTCTATGACGCCGGCCGGCTCGCCGACGCCCGGGCGGAGGCCGAGGGCGTGCTCGCCATGGCCGACGAGCTCGGCGCCGGCAACTACGCGGACTGCACCGCGCTGATGACCGCGGCGCGGGTGGCCCTGCACACCGGCGACCTGGCCACCGCCGACCGCTACGACGCCGAGGCCGAACGGATGCGGACCGACCGGGCTCCGCTGGTCCGCCGGGCCGGCCTATGGCTGAGCGTGCTGGTCGCGGTCGCTCACCGCCGTGGCCCCGGGCGAATCCGCGAATTGCTGGCCAAGGGCGCCGTCGCCATGGGGAGCGTCGGCCCGGCGCTCGGTTCGCCCGCCGACCCGGCGGACGACGTCGCGTTCGTCCGGATCGCCCGCGCGATCGGCGAGGAAGCCTGGGCGGAGCGCGCGGTGGTGGTGGCCGAGGATCGGGCCGCGGCCAATCCGGGCTTTCCCTTTCTGACCGCCACCGCCCGGCACGCGCGCGGGCTGCTGACCGGCGACGCCGGCGCCGTCGCCGAGGCGATCGCCGTCTACCGGCAGTACGCCCGTCCGTTGCCGCTGTCCGCGGCGCTTGAGGATGCGGCCGCCCTGGCCGCCGGCACCGCCGCACCGGAGGAGGCCCGGCGCCTGCTCGAGGAAGCGTTGTCCATCTACGAGGAGACGGGCGCGCTCCGGGACGCCGCCCGGGTCCGGGGTGCGTTACGCAAGGTCGGCGTGCGCTGGCGCGGCCGGCGGGCGCCGAGCCGGCCGGGCGACCGCTGGTCACAGCTCACCGCCACCGAGCTCATGGTTGTCGAGAAGGTCGCCGGAGGTGCCACGAATCGGCAGGTCGCGAACGCCATGTTCCTGTCCCCGCACACCGTCAACACCCACCTCCGGCACGCCTTCACCAAGCTGGAGGTCAACTCCCGGTTGGAGTTGGCCCGCCTTTTCGCCCAGCGGACGAACGCTGTCTGAGCACGCCGATCAGCAGGGCGACGGCGCACACGGCCGGGACGGCGGCCGCCCGGTCGCTCAGCAGGGTCGCCGCCGCCGCCCCGATCAGGCAGCCGCCGACGAATCCCGCAAGCAGCGGCCAGCTCCGGCTCCACCGTTGCCGCGCGGCCCTGTCCCGGCCCCGCGAGCGCACGATGTCGGTGGCGGCGGTCGTCGCCGCGACCAGGTTGCCGGTCATCACGGCGGTGGACAGCGCGGTCGCGGGGACCAGATGCAGATAGGCGTTTTGGACGGCCATCGCGCAGACGGCGAACATGCCGATCAGGACGGCTGGGCCCGCTGAGGGGTGGACGGACGCGTGCATGGTGAATGACAGAGCGGCCGCAACCGCGAGCAGCGCGGCTTGCGCTGCGAGTAGGACGGTGGTCGCCGCCGGCGAGTGCGCGCCGATCCGGCCTGCACGATCACCTTGGCCTTCCAGCCCGGCAGCCGGCCGGCCTGCTCGTTGACGAGCGTGGCGGCCTTCTTCACGACTTCGTAGGCGCGGTAGACCTCGATCGACATGCGGTCGTGACCGATCGAGAAATGCTGCAGGGAACGTTGCGTCTGCGCACCCCAGTAGCGGTCGGCGGGCACCATGACATGCCCCATGCTGTCGAGACGTCGATGTGATGGGTGACGGTGTCGCCTGCCGAGTCGACCGTGAATGGACCGGCGTAAGCGATGAAATCGCGGGCCATGCGCACCAGGTCGTCGTCGGACGCACGCTGCGGGTCGGACGCCTCGCTGGGCGGGCGTCGCGTGCTCCCGAGCGTTGCCGAGACGATGCCGTCGGGGCTGTAGCTGAGGTAGCCGTCGGCCGCGGGACCGAACTCCGGCCGCCGTTCTCCGTCGCTGTACACCTCGACGGCGCTGACCAGTCGCCAGGCGCCGACCAGGTCCTGTTCCGAGATGCTCACGTCTCGAGGACCACTTTGCCGATGGTTCGGCCGGCCTCCAGCAGCTCGTGCGCCTGGTCGGCCTGATCCAGCGGAAAGACGGTGTCGACGACGGCGCGGATGGCGCCGGCTTCGACGAGGGGAAGGACGTCGCGGGTCACACCGGCCACGATCGCCGCCTTCTGATCAGCCGGCCGGCCACGCAGAAGGGTGGCCGACACGCTGGCCCGCCGCGACATCAACTCCCAAAGATCAAAGGAGACCGGCCGCACCGAGCCTCCGATGATCACCAGATGCCCGTCCGGCGCGAGGCACTGCAGATTGCGCCGCACATATTGTGTTCCGACGACATCGAGGATGGCGTCGACACCCCGGCCGTCAGTGGCGTCGAGCGTCGCGGCGACGAAATCCTCGGTTCGGTAGTTGACCGCGGCGACGGCGCCGAGCCCGTACGCGGCCTCCGTCTTGGCCTTGCTGCCCGCGGTGCTGACGACCCGGGCGCCGATCGCCGTCGCCCATTGAATCGCGAACGATCCGATTCCTCCGCCGGCACCGTGGATCAGCACGGCCTGCCCGCGGGCAAGACGGGCGATCATGGCGAGGTTGGAGTAGACGGTGCAGGCGACTTCTGGCAGCGCGGCCGCCTCGACCATGCTCAGGCCGGCTGGTACCGGCATCACCTGCGCGGCGGGGGCGATCACCTCCTGCGCATAGCCGCCCCCGGCGAGCAGGGCGCAAACCTGGTCCCCCGGTTGCCAGGTGGTCACCTCGCTCCCTACAGCGGTGATCGTTCCCGCGCATTCGAGACCGAGCCCGGGCGGCGCATCCGGCGGCACCGGGTACTGGCCCCGGCGTTCGAGAAGGTCGGCGTTGTTCACGCCCGCCGCCGCCACCTCGATGCGCACTTCGCACGGCCCAGGCTCGGGCCGCTGCACTCGGACCGAACGCAGGACGTTCGGAGGGCCTGGGTGGTCGAACCGTATCGCTGAGGACATCGGGTCTTCCTTTCGTCGGTCCGGGTGACCGGCTCCCGCCGGTCACCCGGTACCTCAGTGCTCGTCGTAGTGACCGTCGTGCACGGCATGCCGGTGCGAGTCGTGGATGTAGTCGAGGTGGTCGCCGTGCACGACCGCCTCGTGTCCACAGCCGTCGCCGTGCTCATGCACCTCCACCGTGTGGTGGTGCGGGTGCGCGTCCTCGCCGGTCACGCGGTGGCCTCGGCGGCCCGGGCCTTCGCGAAGTTCGCGATGCTCCGCGCGTAGTGCGGGGTCTCGAGCTTGCAGTGCTCGCCGGAGGCCTGCTGACGGGCTGCGGCGGCGTCCTCGAACGTCTGACCGCTGGCGATGATGAACTTCAGGAAGTCCTCGGTCGGGTGCGACGTCACGGTGTTGACGTACCGCAGCTGGTCGTCCTGAAGCTGCTCCATGCCGAGCTCCCAGATGACCTGCGTGGTGGTCCAGCCGCCCGGCGTGAGCACATCGGAGAGCGAGACCATCTTGCAGTAGTGCGGGGTCGCCACCTCGAAGCGGTACTGCTGGATGACCAGACCGGTACCGATCATCTCGATGTTGATGGACATCGGGGTGCCGTCGTCGTCAACGGTGTAGCCGGCAGCCTTGTGGTCACCGGGAGCACACCGCTGGTACTCGTGGGTCGGCAGCGTCTTCAGCCACTGCTCGATGTCGACGTGCTCGAACGGTGCGTTCACGTCAGCGGTGACCACAGCCTGCGAGAGCACCAGGTCGTCGCGGATCAGTACGCTCATCGGATCTTCCCTACGGTGGTGCCGGTATCCCGGCGAAGTTGCGTGACCCTGAGATCACGGCGGGTCTGTCACCCGCGATTCGAAAGGTAGATTTCGTGTCCAGCACCCCACATCACTCGCCTCCCGTCCGCACATCGCATAAGCAACCCGGGACCCAACCACGGCATTCGTGAAGATAGATATAAGAGCGCTTCAGTGTTGTCCGGAATTAAGAATTGAAGATGAACTCCGGCCACGTATCCCCAGGCCAGAGCGTGGGACCTGATGTGTCAGGCTCACCGCCGGCCACGGCGGAAATCGAAGAGGCGACTGGCCGCCGAAATGTTCCGGCGCCGCTGTGTGATGTAGCGAACCATTACCGCCAGACCTCAGGCCGGGCAATCAGCCCGAACACAGGCCGCCGACCGATAGGTCACACATTTGCGCGATGTCGACGGAGGCCGGGGTAGGCCACCGTTGGATTCCATGGAGGGACAACTGGAAGTCACCGCGACGACGGCGCCGCCGGGGGTGCGCCTGCGCGGGGAAGCCGACATGAGCGAGTTGCCGACGCTGGAGTTGGTCGCCGATGTGCTGCGCTACTGCCCGGGGGATGTCGTCGTCGACGTGTCAGGGCTGACGTTCATCGACGTCGGAGGGCTGCGGGTGTTCGCGCGGGCCGCTTCAGCTCTGCGTTCGGACGGGCGGCGTCTGTTGTTCGCCGGATGCCCGCTGCCGATCCGGCGCATCATCGAGGTGCTCGGGTGGACCAGCCTTCTGCAAGCCGTGGAAGAGGTGGCCGGCGACGGCCACCAACAGGGCGACGACGACCAGCGCCGCCACCGAACGTGCCCGAGCCGGGGCCGGCCAGAAGCGAGCCGAAGGGGGCGGCGACCCGGGAGACGAGCTGCCGGATGCTCTGCACGCGCCCGAAGAGGTGGTCGGGCGTCACGGCGACGACCCGGGCGGAGACGGCGGGCGTTCATCCGCCGCAACACGGCCCGCACAGCGTCGTAGCTGAGCGACGACCCTGGCCGTCGCGATTACGAAACGTCGCCGACGGGACAGCCGTGCCTGAATTCCTTGCGACTTCGATTCGACAGTCCTGCCGTCGTCCGTCATCGCCGCCCGGAACAGCCGAATCCCCACCGGTTCCTTCGACCCCAGATCATCCCGCCTTGATCGCCCAGCCGCACACGCCCCGGCGCAGCCCCGGCGCCTGGACAACTCCCCGTACGATTCCGCGACGGGGGTTGATGATGCGCTACCGATGGCTGACGGCGGCTGTGCTCGGTTTGCTCGTGCTCGGGTGTGCGCGACCCGGGGCGGGCGACGGGGACGCGGCGCCGCTTCCGACGCCGTCCGTGACCGCGTCGGCGCCACCGGACGTCGCGGCCGGGCCGCCGCCGGGCGACGGGGCGCCGCATCAGGCTGAGAACAACGGATGGAAGCAGCGGCACGAGCTCACCCCCAGCGAGCAGAGCACCGGGGACGCCCTCGCGGCGCGGATCCGCCCGAAGCTGACCGCTCTGCGGAAGGCCGGCGACTTCGACCCGGCGTCCACCCGCAAGGCCCTGCTCGACCTGGGGCTGCGCCCCGACGACGTGGGCGTCAGCGAGATGCGGCAACCGCCGGGGGCGGTCTTCGAGGTGCGGTTCCCGGAGGCCGGCTGTGTGATCGGCGACGTCCGCCCGGAACGGGTACTGGTCGAGGTCACCGGAGCGAACGGCGAGTTCGGCTGCCTGGAGCCGGTCACGCACTGAGGCCGGGCCGGTCCGCGTTACCGTTTGCCCGACACCACCGGAACGGGGAGGCACGGCATGAGCAGCACGACCGGCTACGGAGGCGCCACCCGCTGGAACGGGCCGTCCGGCCAGGCCTGGGTGCAACTCCAGTCACTGATGGACGGGATGTACCGCCCGCTGGAGGATCTGCTCGTCGGCACCGTGGACCCGGGTCGTCGCGGCGTCCTCGACGTCGGCTGCGGCACCGGCGTCACCACCGTCGCCGTGGCCGAGCGGCTCGCTCCCGGGGGCCGCTGCGTGGGCGTCGACATCTCGGCCTCGATGATCGCTGCCGCCGAGGCCCGCGGCGCCGGCGCCGAGTTCCTCTGCGCCGACGTGCAGGAACACCAGTGGGCGGCGGACTCGTTCGACACCGTGATCTCCCGCTTCGGCGTCATGTTCTTCGACGACCCCGTACGCGCGTTCAGCAACCTGCGCCGGGCCGCGACCCCCGAAGCCGACCTGACCTTCGTGGCGTGGCGCGCCATCGAGGAGAACCCGTTCATGACAGCCGCCGAACGGGCCGCCGCCCCGCTGCTGCCGAACCTGCCGCCCCGCCGCGTCGAGGGCCCCGGCCAGTTCGCCTTCGCCGACGCCGCCAAGGTCCGCACCATCCTCGACGCCGCCGGCTGGGCCGGCATCACCATCGACCCCGTCGACGTCGAGTGCGCCTTCCCCGAGTCCGACCTGGTCGGCTACTTCACCCGCCTCGGCCCGGTCGGACTGGCCCTCCCCGACGCCGACGACCCGATCCGCACCAAGGTCATCGACGCCGTCCGCCCGGCCTTCGCCCCCTACGTCAAGGGCTCCGACGTACGATTCACCGCCGCCTGCTGGCTGGTCCGCGCCCAGGCCTCAGCCCCGTCAGCCACCTACGCCTGACCGGACGGACGGCCCGATGGGCACGGCAGTGCGGCAACCGGTCGATCAAGAGGATTCCGATGATGATGCAACGGTCTCGGGGTCACCGGAATCGGCGGAATGGCCGAGCGGAGCGACCAGAGCCGTCCAGGTGTCGGGAAGAACGGCACCGGTCAGTTCGGCTCCATCAAGGCGGACGTTCACCCGGTTCATGAACAGCAGTCGCGCATTACGCAGATCAGCATTGCGGAGATTCACTACTACATCGGTCTCAGGCGCCAACCGGCTGACAACCCGCAGGGCGGCATAGACGTCCTCGGCCGGTTCTTCCTCGGGCCCGCGGCTGCACGCCGATCGGCTCCGAACAAAGGCCCCTAATACGTAGATGACTGTGCGTCTGGCCGTAACGGAGTTGACTCCGATGCTCTCGAGGCCATAGACGCCGCCGATTCGTTTCTCAAGGGTCTCGGCGCCAAGCTGGTCAACAGCCCGGGTGTATCGCTCGGCCACTTGGCCCGCCCTGTTCAGCTGGAACGTGCGGGCGGTGAAGACCAGGGTGCCGCCCGTCCCCATCACTACGAGGAAAGCGATGACGGAGCCTCGAGCATCGTTGACGGCCTTGAGACGTTCGGCCGCGCCGAGCCCGACCGAGGGATGACGCGTCAGCCATAGCGGCACTGCCCACAGCGCAACCAAGCCGACGACGAACACAGCAGCAACCCCCAGCATCACCATCCACACCAGGGCCGGAGGCCGGGCCATCCCCGAACCCCGAAGGCTGTTCATACGTGCGTTCCCAGAGCTGAACTGAAACTGGTCACGGAGCAGCAGCCTAGACGCCCCTCGCCCTCACAACCACCGTTCCGGCACTCACCGGCGTCGATCCGGTCGCAACCGTGGACGACCTGCCAGTCCCGACCGGCATTCGCCGTGGCGAAACTCGAACATCCACTACAGTCCATGACGTGCCTGCTACGGCCACGTTACGGATCTCCGTCGGCGCCCGTCCCGGCCTGCGCCGCGACGATGTGGCCGGGTTGGTCTTCACGCTGCTCGACCGGGCGCAGATCGAGTATCCAACCAAGACCCGGGTGCTCGACGCAGCCACGGCCGACCGCCCGCTCGCGGTCCGCCTCTCTTCGCTGCAGGCCCTCGATCTGGACAACGAACTGTTCACCGCCATCGGCGAAATCCTGCTTCTTCAGGAGTTCTGATGCACATACGCCGCAAACTTGCCGTCCTTCTGTCCGCGGTGCTGGCGGGCGGGGTGATCAGCGCCCCGGCCCACGCGTCCGGCGGTGGTGGCCTCCAGGGTCGCCACTCGCTGCGCTCGCCGGTCACCGACGAGAACTTCTACTTCGTCATGGCCGACCGGTTCGACAACGGCAGCACGGCCAACGACCAGGGCGGTCTGGGCGCCGACCCGCTGGTGTCGGGCTTCGACCCGGCGAAGAAGGGCTTCTACAACGGCGGCGACCTGGCCGGGCTGCTGCGCCGCATCGACTACATCAAGGGCCTGGGCACCACGTCGATCTGGCTGACGCCCAGCTTCAAGAACAAGGCCGTGCAACTCGAGGACGGGCCGTCGGCCGGCTACCACGGCTACTGGATCACGGACTTCACCCAGATCGACCCTCACCTGGGCACCAACGCCGAGCTGAAGTCGCTGATCGACGCGGCCCACCAGCGGGGCATGAAGGTCTACTTCGACATCATCACCAACCACACGGCCGACGTGATCGGCTACGAGTCGGGCGCGCGGCAGCCGTACGTGTCGAAGGATGTCTCGCCCTATCGGACCGCAACCGGACGCCCGTTCGACGACCGTGACTACGCCGGCAAGTCCAGCTTCCCGGCGCTCGACCCGTCGACGTCGTTCCCGTACGAGCCGGTGCTCGACGAGGCCGAGAAGAACCTCAAGGTCCCGGCCTGGCTCAACGACACCACGCTCTATCACAACCGGGGCGACACGACCTTCGTCGGCGAGAACTCCCTCTACGGCGACTTCTTCGGCCTCGACGACCTCTTCACCGAGCACCCGCGCGTCGTCAACGGCATGATCGACGTCTACCGGAAATGGATCGCCGACTTCGGCATCGACGGCTTCCGGATCGACACCATGAAGCACGTCGGCGACGAGTTCTGGCAGAAGTTCGGGCCCGAGGTGCTCGCGTTCGCCCGCCGGCACGGCAAGCCCGAGTTCTTCATGTTCGGCGAGGTCTTCGACACCTCGAAGAGCTTCACCTCGCAGTTCACCACGAAGGACCGGATGCAGGCGGTGCTCGACTTCCCGTTCCAGGACGCGGCCCGCAACTACGCCTCGCGCGGGCAGTCCGCGGCCGCGCTGGAACAGTTCTTCGCCGGCGACGACTGGTACACCGACGCCGACTCCAACGTCTACCAACTGCCCACGTTCCTCGGTAACCACGACATGGGGCGCATCGGCAGCTTCGTGCAGGCCGACAACCCGGGCGCGGGCGACGCCGCCTGGCTGGCCCGCGACCGGCTCGCGCACGAGCTCATGTACTTCTCGCGCGGCAACCCGGTCATCTACTACGGCGACGAGCAGGGCTTCACCGGCCCCGGCGGCGACCAGGACGCCCGGCAGACGATGTTCGCGAGCCGCGTGCCCGAGTATCTCGACGACGACCTGATCGGCACGGCCGCCACGCACGCCCAGGACAACTTCGTGACCGGCCATCCCCTGTACGCCGGGATCGCCGGCCTGGCCGCGCTGACGTCCCGGCATCCGACGTTGCGGGACGGTGCGCACCAGCACCGGTACGCCGCCTCGGGGCCCGGAATCTACGCGTTCTCCCGAACCGACAAGCGCGAATATGTGGTCGCGCTCAACAACAGCACTGTCGCGCAGACGGCGGCTGTCCCGACCTACATCGCCGGCGGCAGGTTCGAGAAGGTGTACGGAGCCGGGCCGTCCACGGCAACCTCGCGCTCGGACCGGGCCTTGTCGGTCACCGTTCCGCCGCTGTCCACGGTCGTCTACGCCTCGGTCGGCCGGATCCCCGCCTCGAAGGCCGCTCCGGCGGTGTCCCTGGCGGCGCCCTCCCCGTCCGCCGAATCGCGTGGCCGCATGCAGGTCTCCGCCTCGCTGAGCGGCTCGTCGTTCGCCGAGGTCAGCTTCTATGCCCGTACGGGACGTGGCGGCTGGACGCCGATCGGCACCGACGACAACGCGCCGTACCGGGTGTTCCACGACGTGTCCGGCCTGCCCACCGGCACGCAGGTCGAATACCGGGCCGTGGTGCTCGACAACGCCGGGCACACCCGCACGAGTTCGTCGCGCTCGGCCCGGGTGCCCGCGCCATCCCTGACCATCGAGGCCCCGGCCGAGGCGGCCAACGTGCGTGGCCGGGTCGAGGTGCGGGCGGTGGCCGACCCGGAACGGGCGAGCCACGTGGTGCGGTTCGAGCGCAGCATCGCCGGTGGCGCCTGGACGACGATCGGCCGGGACGACTCGTCGCCCGCGTACACGGTCTTCGACGACCTGGCGCCGCTCAACCTGGCCGCGGGCACGCAGATCCGCTACCGGGCCGTGCTCCGCGATCCCTCGGTGGTCAGCCCGATCCGCACGGTCCGCTACGCGGGCCCACCCCTGACGACGGCCACGGTCAACTACTTCCGCCCGGCCGGCGACTACACGGATTGGGGCCTGCACCTGTGGGGCGAGGCCGTCGATCCGGCTGCGCTGGCCCAGATCGCCTGGGACCAGCCGTGGCCCCCGACGCGGGTGGAGGGCGGTTGGGCATCGTACGAAATTCCGCTCGTCGACGACACGAAGCCGATCAACTTCATCATGCATCTCCCGAACGGCGACACCGTGCCCACCACTCGCGAGCCCGGCGGTGACCGCGCCTTCACCCCGATCGACAACCCGCAGATCTGGCTGAAGCAGGGCGATCCAACCGTCTACGCCACAGCGCCCCCGACCAGCTGACGGTCCCGGCGGCTCAAGGGGCGGGCGCGGCCAGGTGGGCGCGCTCGCCCTGCGCTCCGAAGAGGGTCAGCAGTTCGGCCGGCTGGGCGCCGACACTGCCGATCCAGTGCGGCGTACGGGTGTCGAACTCGGCGGCCTCGCCTGGGCCGAGCTCGTATTCCTGCTCGCCCAGCCGGAACCTGACGTTGCCGTTCAGCACGTAGAACCACTCGTACCCGTCGTGGCTCTGCAGCTTCCTGGTCTGCGCACGACCCGCCGGCGGGTAGACCACCTTGTAGGCTTGGACCCCGCCCGGCCGCCGGGTCAGCGGCACGATCGTCAGCCCGAACCGGCGTATCGGCCGCAGATGGATGCGCGGGTCGCCGGTGGGCGGGGCAGCGACCAGATCGTCGAGCGGCACCCCGTGCGCCCGGGCCAACGGCAGCAGTTGTTCCAGCGTGGGTCGCAGCTTGCCGTTCTCGAGCCGCGACAGCGTGCTGGCCGTCAGCCCCGTCTCGGCCGCCAGCTCGGCCAGCGTCGTGCCGCGTGCCCGCCGCAGCTCATGCAGGCGCGAACCCACCCCGGCCAGCACATCCTCTTCCACCTTGCCCATCCGCTCATCATGCGGATCCGCAACTTTTCTTGCAAGACTGGAACGGCGTCGGCCACGCTGGCCGCATGACAGCCGAACTGTTCTGGGAGAAGCACTATCGCGCCCGCCAATCCTGGGGCGGCCCCGCCAACCCGCTGCTGGTCGAGGTCGCGACCCCGCTGAAGCCCGGCGCCGCCCTCGATCTGGGCTGCGGCGCCGGCGGTGACGCGATCTGGCTGGCCCGGCACGGTTGGCAGGTCACCGCCGTGGACGTCTCCCCCACCGCCGTCGAGCAGGTGCGGGCCCACAGCCTGCCGATCACGGCGGAGCAGCACGACCTCGCGGTGAGCTTCCCCGCCGGCGCCTTCGATCTGATCTCCGCCCAGTACTTCCAGACCCCGCTCCCGCTCGACCGGGCCCAGGTGCTGCGCACAGCCGCCCACGCGCTGCGCCCCGGCGGCCTGCTCCTGGTGGTCGACCACGGTTCCATCGCCCCCTGGTCGTGGAACCAGGACCCCGGCACCCACTTCCCCACCCCGGCCGAGGTGGCCGCCGGGATGGCTCTGGACCCCCGGCAGTGGTCCGTGGTGCGAGCCGACCGGCCCCAGCGCCGCGCCACCGGACCCGGCGGCCGAACTGCCACGGTGACCGACAACGTCCTGCTGATCCAGCGGGCCCCCGCATGAGAGACACCGGCCCGCCGTGGACGGACACCGACGAGAAGGCCACCCTGCTCGGCTTCCTCGACTACCTACGCGAGGCGATCGCCACCAAAGCCGCCGGCGTCCCCGAACCTCAGGTCCGCACCCCCGGCGTTCCCTCCGGCACCAACCTGCTCGGCTTGATCAAACACCTGGCCCACGTGGAGCGCTTCTACTTCCTGGGCCGGCCGATCACCAACCTGCGCCGGACCCTGAGGCCCGCCCGCACCGAAACGCTCGACCAACTTCTCGCCGACTACCGGGAAGCCACCCGCCAGGCCAACGAGGTCATCGACACCTACAGCGACCTGTCCCGCCCCGCACCCCGCCCCGGCGGCCGAGCCGCGGCCCCCACTATGCGCTGGACCCTCACCCACATGATCGAGGAGACCGCCCGCCACGCCGGCCACGCCGACATCCTCCGCGAACAACTGGACGGCGCCACCGGCCGCTGAAGAGCCCGCCCTACGTTCTCAGCTTCACGAACGCGGAGGCCACGCGGGCGACCGACTGGTCCTCGTCGTGGGTCAGCCGGCGCAGCACCTCGTCCGCGGCTGGGCCCGGCAACTCGACCAGCGCCTGGGTCAGCCGGATCCGCACCGCGGTGTCCCCGGCTGCCAGCGCGTCGACCAGAGCGGCGATGATCCGCTCCCCGCTGGAAGGTTCCAGGGCCGCCAGCGCTTCGGCCGCGTCCACGTCTTTCACGCCCTCGACCACCATGTCGACGAGCACCGGCACGGCCGAGGTCACGCCGCGCTGGCCGAGGGCGAGAGCGGCATTCCCCCGTACGACCGGATCCTCGTCCCCCAGGGCGTCGGCGAGCACAGCCGTCGCCTCGTCGCCGGGCAGTTCGGCGATCGCCACCACCGCCCGCCGCCGGATCTCGACGTCCGGGGAATGGACGCCCGCGGCCAGGCCGGTCAGGCCTTCGTTGCCGGCCCGGGCCAGCGCCCACCGCAGGGCCCCGGCTACGTTCGGGTCGGACTCGGCCAGCACCGCCCCGGCCAGCAGCTCGACCGGAACCGGCACGTCCTCGGCCGGCGCCATGACGGCCTGCTGGCGCCGGGCGGCGTCGGGCGAGTCGAGCCCGTGCATCAGTTCGACGATGCGCAGCACGTCCTGCCAGTCGGACGGCGCCGTCGCGTCGACCGCCCGCAGCCGTTGCAGCAACTCCCGTTCCCGCTCGAGCCGCTCCTCGGCCCACCGGATGAGGTCGCCGACCAGCGCGGCCGGGGTGAAGCCGGGGTCCTCCAGGGCGGACGCGATCTGGCGCAGCGACAGGCCGAGCGACCGCAGGCTCTCCACGTGGAAGATCCGGCGGATGTCGTCGGGTGAGTACTCGCGGTAGTTGCCGACGGTACGACCGGTCGGGCGCACCAGCCCGAGCCGGTCGTAGTGCCGCAGCATCCGGGTGCTGACCCCGGAGCGGCGGGCGACGTCGCCGATCAGCACCGGTCGGGCCCCAGGGCGACCACCCGGGTGGCCTCCGCGACAGCGGCGTCGAAGCCCGCCTCCGGATCGCGCAGCAGCGTCTCGGTGGCGCGGGCGTGGGCCTGCACCTGCGGGTCGGCGCTGGCCAGGCCCGCCTGCAGAGCTTCCTCGAAGCCGAGGGCGACGATGGCCCGGCTCAGGCTCAGCTTCACGTTCCGGTCGCCGCGTCCGAGTTGTGTGGCCAGTTCCACCGCCAGCCCCTCCCTTTCACCCTCCGGCGCCAGCTCGACCGCGGCCCGCCAGGCCGCCCGCGCGACCTCGTCGTCGGCGTCGCGCAGCAGCGACCGTGTGACGGCCGGCCAGGCGTCCTGGTCGCCCACCTTCGACAGCGTATGCAACGCCTGGCTGCGGGCCTGCGCGATCGGGGATCGCAACTCGGCCACCAGCCGGGGCACCGTGAGCCCGGGCGGCAGGCGGGTCAGGGCCCAGGTGAGCATGTCCCGCACGAAGAAGTCGGGCTCGACCGCGCACCGCTCCACCAGCGCCTCGAGCAGCTCGGGGTCGGCTCGGGTCCCGGCCGCCAGGGCCGCCTGGAGCCGGGTCGAGGACTCGTTCGCCTTCAGCGCGTTCAGAACCATGACCTCAGTGAAGACCTTGTCACGGTGTCAAGGTCAAGCGGTTCCGTCCGTGAGGTGGGCTCCGATCTCGGTCTCGCTGACCCGGGCCGGTTCGAGCACGCGGTGCAGGAACTCGCGGGTGCGCTCCTCGCGGGGCTTCCCGAAGACCTCGGCCGGCGGGCCCTGTTCGACGATCACGCCGTCGTCCATGAAGACGACCCGCGAGGCCACCTCGCGGGCGAAGGCCATCTCATGGGTCACCACGAGCATGGTCATGCCGTCGGCGACCAGGCCCCGCATGACTGCGAGCACCTCGCCGACCAGTTCCGGGTCGAGCGCGCTGGTCGGCTCGTCGAACAGCATCAGCTGCGGTTCCATGGCCAGCGAGCGCGCGATGGCGACGCGCTGCTGCTGACCGCCGGAGAGCTGCGCGGGGTAGGACGAGGCCTTGTCGGCCAGGCCCACGCGGTCGAGGTTCTCGGCCGCGATCCGGTCGGCCTCGGCCCGGCTGCGCTTGAGCACGCGGCGCTGGGCGATGGTCACGTTCTCCCGGACGGTCAGGTGCCCGAACAGGTTGAACTGCTGAAAGACCATGCCGACACCCCGGCGTACGGCGTCGATGTCGCAGTCGGGGTCGGTAACCTCGATGCCGGCGACCCGGATCGAACCGCTGGTCGGCTCCTCCAGCAGGTTGACGCAGCGCAGCAGGGTGGACTTGCCCGATCCGGACGGCCCGATGACGCAGACGACCTCGCCCGCCGCCACCGTCAGGTCGATGCCGCGCAGCACCTCCAGGCTCCCGAACGACTTGTGCAGCGCGGTGATCTCGATCGCCGGCATCCCGGTCACCTCTCCCTCGCGGCCCGGCGTTCGAGCCCGCGCACCAGTTGCGACAGCGGCAGGGTGATCACCAGGTAGAGCAGTCCGGCCACCACCAGCGGGGTCGGGTTGACCTTGGTGTTGAGCGTGTCCCCGGCGAACTTGGTGAGCTCGATCGTCGTCGAGGTGACGCCGAGGACGTACACCAGGGACGTGTCCTTGGTCAGCAGGATGATCTCGTTGGTCAGCGGGGGGATGACGATGCGGAACGCCTGGGGCAGCACGATCGAGACCATCGCCCGGGCGTGCGACATGCCGAGCGTCCGGGCCGCTTCGAGTTGGCCCTTGGGGACGGCCTGGATGCCGGCGCGGATCGTCTCGGCCATGTACGCGGCGGCGGTCAGCCCGAGGCCGACGGTGACCGAGCCGTACACGCCGCCCGGGATCTCGCGGTCGGGAAACGCCAGCGGGACGCCGTAGCCGACCATGAACAGCACGAGCAGGGCCGGCAGACCGCGGAACAGCTCGATGTAGGCGGTGGCGAACCAGCGGTAGGGCAGGATCGACGACAGCCGCATCAGCGCGAGCACCAGCCCGAGCGTCAGCCCGAAGACGAACGCCAGCAACGTGTAGACGATCGTGTTGCGCAGGGCGATGGTGATCGCCTCGGGGAACATGCTGCCGGCGACGTCCGACCGGAAGAAGGCGTCGGACAGGCGGCCCCAGTCGGCCGCCGCGATGGCGCCGACCAGAACCAGCCCGAAGACGACGTAGCCGGCGACGCGGATGATCCGTCGCCGCCGGCGGGGAGTCAGTGTCATGCGGCCGGCTTCTCGCCGATCCACTCCGCGTAGATCTTGTCGTAGCTGCCGTCGCCGCGCGCCGCCGTGAGGGCCGCGTTGACCTCCTTGAGCAGCTCGGCGTTGCCCTTCTTGACCGCGAAGCCGTACTGCTCGCCGGTGTCGAAGCCGGCCGCCACGACGACCTTGCCCGGGTTGGCCTTGATGTACTCGTTCCAGACCGGCAGGTCGTTGACGGCCGCCACGACCTGGTTGGTCGCCAGCGCCTGCTGCAACGCGGCCAGATCCTTGTACGAGACGACCTCGATCTTCAGGCTCTTCTCCCGCACCTGGGTCTTGATGTAGTCCTCGCCGGTGGTGCCGCCCTGCACGCCGAGACGCTTGCCCGCCAGCTCCTCCAGGGTCTTGACCTCTTTGCCGGCCTGTGTGGCCAGAGCCTGGGTGGCGTCGAAGTACGGGTCGGAGAAGTCGAGCACCTTCTTGCGCTCGTCGGTGATGGTCATGCCGGCCGCCGCCACGTCGCACTTGCCGGAGTTGAGGTCGGCGCCGGACTTGATGCCCTCGAACGGCGTGTCCACGATCTCCTGCTCGACCTTGAGCCGGGTGGCGACCAGGTCGATCAGCGCGACGTCGAAGCCGACCACCTTGCCGCTGTCGTCCTTCGACTGGAACGGGGCGTACGGCAGGTGGGTGCAGGTGGTCAGGGCGCCCGACTTGACCAGTGTCACGCCACCCTCGGTGGTGCCGCCGGTGTCCTCTTTGGCGCAGCCCGCGACGGCGCCGATGGCCAGCGTCGCGACAGCCGCCACCCGGACCAGTTTTGTGACGAACATGCATCTCTCCCCGATAGGTGATCTCCAGATTAATCCACCGCCGTCTCTGGCGTTCGACACGGGATCCGTCCCCGAGCACCGGATGCCGGCAGCCGTCGAGGCGTGGCCACGCCAGGCGGCGTAGATCCAGGTCAGGCGATTTCAACGCCGCGCTCGTCGAGTTTGTGGTCGCGCCAGTAGACGTCCCACTCGTCGTCGACGTGCTTCGGCTCCTTGCCCTCGGGGAAGCGGACGAAGCCGGTCGGTGGCTGCTCACCGTCAGCAACACACGCGCGACCGGTGGTGCTGTCGACGGCGGCGACCGGGTACTCCCCCGAGCGGCAGATCGCCTGCCGGATCGTGCAGCCGGCGGTGAGCCCGCCGGCAAGGGTGGCGACGGCGAGCAGGAAGGGCAGACGTCGGCGCTGGCTCATACCGGGATTCTCGCCGACATCGGCCGGCCCCGCCCGGTTGGCAGGTGACCCACCGACCGAGCCGGCTGCACAACAAGACCCCCGCCGGGCGAGCGGGTGGCTCGCCCGGCGGGGGCCGGAGACGACAGCCCCCCGCCGGCTGGCGGACCGGCGGGGGCCTGACCTCAGTTGTGGTCGGTGACCGTGAACGGCGCCTCGGCCGTGGCCGCCGACGAGGCGCCGGTCAGGGTGACGCCGGTGGCTCCCGGCGACACCGGACCCGGCACGCTCACGATCGCGTCCGAGATGACGCCGTCGGCGTTGGCTCGCAGGTCGGGGACGGCCAGGCCGCCCAGGACGCCGCTGACGGTCTCGTTCGGGGCGAACCCGGCGCCGTCCACCGTGATCGCGGTTCCCCGGGGGCCCGAGGTGACCGAGAGGCTCACCCGCGGGTGGAACACCGGCTGGGCCGGACGCTCGGCGGCGACGACGGTGGTCGTCACGGCCGCCGGGGCCGAGGCCGGAGCGATCGTCACGCTGAAGGTCGCCGTACGGCTGGAAACCCCGTCCCACGCGGTGACGTGCACCCGATAGACGCCCGGCTGCGCGTACGTGTGCTTCCCGGAGAGCAGCCCGGCCGGGTCGACCGTCGCATCCTGCGGGACCGTGCCGTCACCCCACTGCACGCGGGCATGGGAAGCGCCCGGCGCCGATCCCAACTGGGCCGACAGCTCCTGGCCGGCCGTGCCGGTCCGGTCGGGTCCGGCCGTCAACTCCAGCGGCGGCCGGGGCGTGCCGTCGTCGGCGACCGCGAACACGTGGATCCGCCCGGCCGAGGCGGGGTCGCCGCTCTGGGCCGGCAGGGTCACCGCGACGAGCGTCTTGCCCGCCGGGATCTGATAGGGCGCGGTGGCGAACAGGAACGGCTGGGCGTTGTCGCGGTTGGTCCCCAGCAGTCGGTACGGGGCCTTGGCGACGATCACGTTCCCGTACGACGGGGTGCCGTCGGGGTTGCCCCCGAGGGTCCAGTCGCTCAGTTGGATCGGGAGCGGGGCTGTGCTGCCGTCGCTGAATCGGGCCGTGCCGGTCGTGCTCTGGTTGCCCTGTGTGCCGGCGCCGACGAACGAGATGCTCCGGGCGTCCGAAGGCAGGTCGAGCGCGATCGTCTGCCCGTTGCCGGTCGCGTTGTCCGGCTGCCCGGCCGGCACCACCGGCAGCGTGAACCGCAGCGCAGTCCCCGGCACCGGCACCGGCTTGCCCGGCGAGACGCCGGCCGTGGCCAGCGCAGCGCGCGAGTACGCCCACGACTTGGCGTCGCAGTCGGCCGCGCGCACCCCGTCGTCACCGATGCACGTGTTGTCGAACGCGGCGAGCAGGCCACCGGCCGGCGCGTAGGCCACGTCGACGCCGACCGTGGCCGAGTCCTGGCTGGTCCCGTCGGTCACCGTCACCGCGGCCTGGTAGTAGCCGGGCTGGGCGTAGGTGTGCGACCCGCTCACGTTCCAGACCGCCCGCGAGCCCAGCGTCGTCGTGCCCTCGCTGACCGGCGTGCCGTCACCCCAGTCGATGGTCGCCTTGTACGTAGCCGCCGTGCCTCCGGTGACAGTGGCCAGCGGACTCGAGAGGGCAACCCCCGAGAGCGCCGGAACCTCGGAGGACGCGGTCACGGCGACCGCGCCGCCCCCGAGCTGGACGTCCCCGCCGGCCAGCAGCTCGATCTCGGCCAGGTTGGCCTGGGGCGAACCGGCAGTCCGGCTGACGACCACCCGGAACTGCGTGAAGCGGCCGGGCCGGTCGATCTTGAACGGACGGGTCTGGTTGCGCCACGCGAACGCCTCGCCCCGGCGGGAGTCGAGCGTGCTCCAGGCGATCCCGTCGCGGGAGCCCTGCAGCTTCCAGTCGGCCGGGTCGCCCGCGGCCGCCCCCGAGGTGAGGGTGTACCAGGTCGGCGCCTGCTTGCCCCCGCGGTTGACCCAGGTGATGGTCGGGGCGCCGTCGGGGAACGTCGCCTGGGTGGACGACGAGTCGTCGAACAACGCGGCCGCTGTGGGGGTGCCCAGACCCGGTCCGGTGATGTCCTGCAACGGCTTGGGGACCTCGTTGCCCCGGGTGAGCGAGTCGGGAACGGCGCCCCACGACGACGGGTTCGGTCCCATCGTGAACTCGAGCGTGCCGCCCCGGACGAGCGCGGACGAGTCGAGCGACAGGCTGTGCTGCTTACGGCCGTTCACCTTGAGGCCCTGCACGTACACGTTCCTGGTGCTGTTGCCGGGCGCCTTGACGATGATGTCGCCGCTCTTGCGATGCACGGTCATCTGGCTGAACTGCGGCGAGCCGATGGCCCAGTCGGACGAGCCGACCTGCAGCGGGTAGAGGCCGAGCGAGCTGAGGATGTTCCAGGCCGACATCTCGCCGTTGTCCTCGTCCCCCAGGTAGCCCTGGCCGATCTCGCTGCCCACGTAGAGCCGTTGCAGGATCTCGCGGACGATCGCCTGCGTGCGGGCCGGCGCTCCGGCGTAGTTGTACATGTACGGGATGTGGTGGGAGGGCTGGTTGCTCATGCCGAGCTGACCCAGCCGCACGGCCCGGGCCTCCAGCATCTCGTGGATGATGCCGTTGTAGCCGCCGGGGCGGTCGGCCTTCTCCGGGGTGGCGAAGAACTGGTCGAGCTTCTTCTTCAGCGCGGCGCGCCCGCCGTACAGGTTGGCCAGGCCCTGGCCGTCCTGCTGGGCGGTGAAGGCGAAGTTCCAGCCGTTCGTCTCGGTGTAGACGCCGCCCCAGTCGAGCGGGTCACCGTTGAGGAACGTGCCGGCGGCGTCGCGTCCCTGGAAGAACTTGGTCTTCGGGTCGAACAGGTTGACGTAGTTGCGGGCCCGCTGCAGGAAGTACTGCGACTCCTCCTTCAGCCGGTCGCGCTTGGCCTTCGGGGTGGACGGGTCCTTGGCCAGTTCGGCCGCCATGTTGCCGATGCCGTAGTCGTTGATGAACCCTTCGAGGGCCCACGACACCGACTCACCGGTGCTGGTCGGCGTGTAGCCCAGGAACAGCGACGTCTCGATTCCCTTGCGGCCCACGGCGCTCCGCCCCGAGGCCACCGTCGCGTCCTTCACCGACGCGTCGTAGGCGCTCTGCGCGTCGGGCAACTTCACCCCGTTGAGGTACGCCGAGGCGAGCGCGACGTTCGCGCTGGTGCCGGTCATCAGGTCGGCGTAGCCGGGTGACGACCAGCGGGCGATCCAGCCCCCGTCGCGGTACTGCTGCACGAACCCGTCGGCGATCTTGGCCGCGATGTCCGGGTAGAGCAGCGAATAGGCCGGCCACACCGTGCGGTAGGTGTCCCAGAACCCGTTGTTCACATAGATCTGACCGTCGACGATCTTCGCGCCGGTCTGCGTCGGCGTGGACGCGCCGGCCGCGGGCGACACCGGGCTCGCGTACTGCCAGCGTGGTTTCGCGGCCGTGCCGGTGTTCTCCGACTGCGAGTTCGGATACAGGTTGAGCCGGTACAGGTTCGAGTAGAGCGTGACCAGCTGCGTCTCGCTCGCCCCGCGCACCTCGACCCGGCCCAGCCGGTCCTTCCAGGCCGCGGTGGCGGCGGCCCGGATCTGCTCGAAGCTGCGGCCGGTCACCTCGAGGCCGAGGTTGCGCCGGGCCTGGTCGACCGAGAGGAACGACGTGGCGAAGCGCAGCGTCAGCTGCGTGCCGGCCGCGAGGTCGAAGGTCGCCGAGGTGGGCGACGTCCCGGCCGGCGCCCGGTCGAACGTGCCCGCGTAGAACATGCGGCTTCGCCCGGCGGACAGGCCGCTGCCGTTGTCGACCCAGCCGGTGACCGTGCCGTCCGTGCCGATGGCGAAGGTGCCGTTGCGGAAGGCCAGCGTTCCGGTGGTCTGCCCGGCGAAGCCGAACTGCATGACGCCGCCGTGGTCGGTCGGCGACATCTGGGCGGTCAGGCCGTTCTGCAGCTTGACGCTGTAGAGATCGGGCCGGGCGACCTCGTCGTTGTGGCTGAAGGGCAGGGGCCCGGCGGCGCCGCCGTCCGGCACCGGCATGACCGACATCTGGTTGCGGTCGCCCATCCACGGGCTGGGCTGGTGCGAGATGGCCAGGCCGGCCAGCAGCGGCAGGTTGGCCGGGTTGTTGTCGCGCTGGTAGACGTACTCCCACGAGTCCGAGCCGGCGTCGGTGACCGGCGTCAGGAAGTTGAAGCCGTTGGGCACCGCCGTGATCGGCAGGTTGTTGCCGCGCGAGAAGCCGCCCGACGAGTTGGTGCCGCGGCGGGTGTCGACGAAGTTGGTGAGCCGCGAGTCGTCGATCGGCGTGGCCGCGCCCACGATTGTCAGGTCGTCGATCCACCCCTGGAAACGGGTCGCCGCGGTGGCTGCCGGGTTGTCGTAGGCGAGCAGGATGCGGTCGATCGTCTTGCCGTTGGCGACCGCGCCCAGCTCGGACTGGACCGCGTTCCACTCGTCGGCGAGGAGCACCTTGGACGCACCCTGCCCGGCCGCGGTGAGCGCGTAGCCGTGCTGGTCGATCGCGGACCGCCGGCTGAGGTAGGTGCCGTCGGTGAAGTGCAGGTCGACCGCCGCGTACGTGGACGGGTACTGCAGATTCCCGCCGGTGAGCTCGGGGAAGATCCGGTAGCTCAGCCGCGTACGCGGGCCGACCGGGATCTTCACGTCGAAGAGCTTGTTGGTTCCGTACGCCCGTCCGTCGCCCACGGCGCCACCGGCGTACCGCAGCGAGGCAGTTCCGGTGAAACCGGCCCGCGGCAGCATGTTGGCGCCCCGCGTCGGGCCGGAGCCGACCTCGCTGACCATCGGGGTGGCCGGCGGCCGGACGTCGGAGCCGTCGCTGATGTCCCATTCGGCCAGCTGCACGATCGAGTCACCGGAGTTGGCAATGATGCTGAGCCGGTAGAACGCGTACGGGGTGGGGTTGGTGAAGGTGTAGGTGTTGGTCGCGAGCCGGCCGACGAAGCTCTGGCCGGTCCGCCGGTCGAGGTCGGTCCACTCCGAACCGTCGGCCGAGCCCTGGACGGTGAAGTCCCGGGGATCGCGCCCGGGGGCGTCGTCGGCCGAGGTGAGCGAGTACTTCACGACGGCCACGGGCTTCGCCAGCTGGTAGGTGACGGCGCCCGTACGGCTGAAGGCCAGCCACTTGGTCGAGCTGTCGCCGTCGGTCAGCTTGACCGCGGTCTCACCGGGCGGGTTCTCGGCGCTGGCGGTGACCGCGCTGACACGTTCCAGCAGGCTGCCCGGCAGCGCGACGCGGAAGTTGCCGGTCAGGTTGCCCTGCACCGGTTTGCCCTTGGCGTCGAGCTCCACTGTGCTCGGCGCGGGCTGCTGGTCGGCGGTTTCGAAGGACGAGCTGAAGCTGCCGGGCTTCACTGTGGCGTGCGCCGGGGACACGGCGGCGACAGGTCCCACCGGAACGAGCAAAGCCCCGGCGGCGGCCAGGATCCACTTCATGGGTAACTCCAGGGGGAGCGGGCGCGGCGTGCGCGCCCGGAACGGAGATCGACAGCCTTGCCCGCGCTGACAACGTTGTCAAGAAACAAGCCGGAAACGCGTATCCGACTTTCGGCCGATGCGCAGCGATCTCATGCATGTCGATAGATGGATATTCCTCACGGATTCGTGCCGACGGGCGTCGATTTCACAGGAACCTCACAGCGCTCTCCTTTGGATGGTCCGGCAGCGGCCGCTCCCCCGGGGCGGCCCCGACCGGAAGGACCCCATGACCGATCCGCTGAAGAAGCGCCGCCGGCGTTCACGCCTGATGACGTACGGCGCCGTGGCCGCCGCGCTGGGCCTCACCGCGGCCGGCGTGGGGGTGGCCCAGGCCGCCGCCACCCCACCCCCGTTGTCGTTCGTCGCCGCCACCGGACAGGTGACCGCCGAGCGCTACGACTACGACGGCGAGATCTACCTCTCCCTGGACCTGGGCCTGCACGTCATCGCGGGCAAGGACCCGCTGGAGATCTGGGCCAAGCGCACCGGCTACGACAAGCCGATCAAGGCCGAGCGGGTCGTGGTGCAGAACGGCAAGAAGAAGAAGGTCGAGCTGCCGGCCGGGATGGTCCCCGACTTCAACGGCCTCAAGGACTTCACCACCATCTCGATCGCCGACTCGGCGGGCACGGTGGTCAAGGAGTA
Organism: Paractinoplanes hotanensis; assembly: GCF_023717965.1. Taxonomy (NCBI): domain Bacteria; kingdom Bacillati; phylum Actinomycetota; class Actinomycetes; order Micromonosporales; family Micromonosporaceae; genus Paractinoplanes; species Paractinoplanes hotanensis. Next base: position 73,628 of record NZ_JAMQOL010000037.1, read on the forward strand.
CAAGACGGCGTTCTGCGGCAACTCGTACTCGTCGGGGCGGACCCGGCCCGACGCTCCCGCGGCCAACCCGTACCCGCAGGGCTGCGGCGGCTACAACCCGTTCACGCTCGGCGCGGTCTGGGGTGTGCAGGCCGGTTGGGACGCCACGGTCGACGACCAGCCCGAGTACGACGAGGCTGAGCCCTTCGACCTGCCGGTCGGCCAGTACACGGCCACCGCGACGGTGAACCCGGTCTACAAGCAGCTCTTCGGCATCCCCGCGGAGCAGGGCACGGCGAAGGTCGGCGTGACCGTGGTCGACGGCGACACCGACCGGGCCGGCCTGGCCCGGATCAAGGCCGCCGACGCCGGCCGGACCGAGAAGACCGACGAGCACTCGATCCACACTGCCGAGGGTGACGCCAAGCGTCAGGTCTCCGCGTTCGTGCCGGAGCTGCGCGCGCCGGCCAAGCGGCCGACCCCGCTCAAGGCCACGCCGACCGGCGGCCCCCGGCCCGACCTGCGCTCGCTGCCCGCGTGGGAGATCGCGCTGGAGCAGGAGGACGGCAAGTGGTACGTGAACTTCGGCGCCACCGTGTGGAACGCCGGCACGTCGCCGCTGCTGGTCGACGGGTTCCGCCGCACCGGCACCGAGCTGATGGACGCGTACCAGTACTTCTTCGACGCCAAGGGCAACCAGGTCGGCAGCCGGCCGGCCGGCACGATGGAGTGGGACAACCGGGAGGGCCACCTGCACTGGCACTTCACCGACTTCGCGCAGTACAACCTGCTCGACTCGACCCAGAAGCTCTCGGTGCGCAGCGGCAAGGAAGCCTTCTGCCTGGCCAACACGGACGCGGTCGACTTCACCATCCCGGGCGCGAAGTGGCGGCCGGAGAACACCGACCTGTCCACCTCGTGCGGCGCCAACACCGTGATCGCGGTGCGTGAGGTGCTCGACATCGGCAACGGCGACACCTACAGCCAGTACCGGCCGGGTCAGTCGTTCGAGGTGACCGACCTGCCCAACGGCACCTACTACATCCAGACGCTGGCCAACCCGGAGAACAAGCTGGCCGAGCTGGACACCACCAACAACTCGGCGCTGCGCCAGATCATCCTGGGCGGCACCCCGGAGGCGCGGACGCTGACCGTTCCCCCGGTGCACGGCATCAAGGGCTGACCCGCTCGCATCCTGAGGGAAGACAAGAGCCGCACACCCCGTCGGGGTGTGCGGCTCCGGTCGTTTCGGGACTAGGCGGTGAAGGGCTGCGCGGAGAGCAGCTTCTGCGTCCAGCCCGCCGTGTCCACCGGGTCGTTGTCGAACCGCTGGATGTCGGTGCCCTTGCCGTCGAACGGCAAGGCGTCCTCGTAGCGGTTCAGGCCACCGGCGGTGGTGCGGGCGTAGTAGAAACCGTTGCCCGGCGAGACGAGGTGGGTGAGCCCGGTCCAGCCGCTCGCGGCCAGTTCGTACCGGGTCCACTTGCCGGCCTCGTCGACGTGGTACGCGATCAGGACGCCGGCGCTGGTGGTGCCGAGGATCCAGTCCGGGCCGGTGGCGGTCAGCGTGGTCAGGCCGAAGCCCGTGCCGACGGTGACGTGACCGGTGATGTCGGCCGCGACCGGCTTGGCCGCCCCGATCTCGTACCGGTGCAACACGCCCGCGGCGATGCCGTAGAGCGACCCGTACCCGTCGTAGGAGAGCCGGTCGTGGGTCCAGCCGCCGGCCAGGTTCACCGGCGCCAAGAACGTCAGAGCCGGCAGCGTGGTCTGCACGTCGACGCGGTAGAGCCGGCCGGCGGTCGAGGTGACCAGCACCGTGTCGTGGTCGAGGGTGGCCATCGCCTTGGTCTCGAAGCCCAGGGTGGCGGCCGAGGTCACGGTGGCCACCCGGTCGCCGGACGCCGAGTCGATCGCGGCGTAGGTCAGGTGACCCGCGGCGTCGGCGCCGAAGACCGACACGTCGGCCGGGCTCTGCGGGAAGGCGCGGAACGGCAGGGCCGACAGCAACGCCTGGTCCCACCCGCTCGCGTCCACCGGGTCGTTGGGGAACGTCGCGATGTCGGTGCCCTTGCCGTCGAACGGCGCCGCGTCGACGAAGCGGGCCAGGCGGCCGGCCGATGTGCGCCCGTAGTAGATGCCGTTGCCGGGCGACACCAGGTGGGTGTAGCCGGCCCAGCCGCTGGTGGCGAGCGAGGCGCCGGTCCACTTGCCGGCCGCGTCGATCCGGTACGAGCGCAGGACACCGGCACTGGTCGCGCCGAGGATCCAGTCGGGGCCGGTCGCGGTCAGCGACTGCAGCGAGAAGCCCGAGCCGACCAGCGTGTTGTTGATGATGTTCCCCGGGCCCGGCTTGGCCGTGGTGACGGTGTACCGGCGCAGGGTGTCGCCCGCGATGCCGTACAGCGAGCCGTCACCGTCGAAGGTGAGCCGGTCGTGTGTATAACCCCGGGCCACCTCGACCGGCGCACCGAAGGTGAGTGTCGGGGTGGCGCCGGTGATGTCGACCCGGTAGAGCACGCCGGAGCCGTTGGTGACCAGCACCGTGTTGACGTTGAGGGTGGCCATCGCCTTGGGCGTGAAGCCCAGCGTCTGGGCCGAGGTGACGGTGGCCCCGACCCGGTCGCCGCTCGCCGAGTCGGTGGCCGACCAGGTGAGCCTGCCGTCGGCGGTGGCGCCGAAGATGTTGACGTCGGCCACGCTCTGCCGGATCCAGCCGCCCAGGTCGTCCAGCCGGGTCTCGACGGCCTCGCGCCGGGTCTCGGTCTCACCCAGGCAGCCGCCCTGCCACGAACGGTCGTGCAGCGCGACCAGTTCCGGGCCGGAGCCGGTGGTCCGCACGGTCGGTCCGCCCGCGTCGCCCTTGCAGACCACGGAGTCGGCGGTGGCGCCGGTGAGGGTCAGGCTCAACGCGCCGACCTCGGTCACGTCGAAGGCGCCGCCGTGCAGGCGGTCGGGCACCCACTGTGTGCGGGTGCGGCCGAAGCCGGCTGCGGTCAGGCGCTCGCCGGCCACCGGGGCGGCCGAGGAGACCGGCACCGGGGTGGTGCCGGCGGCCGGGGTGGCCAGCTTGGCCAGCACGACGTTGCGGCCGGGATGCGGCACGAGCAGGACGACCGGCGCGGTGTGGCCGCCGGTGGCCGTCAGGTCCGTGCGCCCGACGGTCACGGTGGTGGGGCGGGCCGGAGCGCCGAGAGCCACCGGCGCTCCACCGGTGAAACACTCTTTGGCGGTCACGACCCACTGCGGCGCCACCAGAGCGCCGGTACAGCCGAGGTCGTTCTCGCCCGTGCCGGTGTGCACACTGGCGACGAAGTTGTAGGCGGCGTCCGTGACGGGTTCGCCGCCGACGGCGACGGCCGGCGTCGCGGACGCGAGCCCGGCCAGCACAGCCCCCGTCAGGCCGATGAGAAGCATGGGTTTGGGCCGCAGGCCCCGAAGGTGAGTCAACTTGTCCCCGTTGTTGTCGTACGGCGGCGGCCGGTGGCTCGCCGGAGGCGACAGTACATGGGTGAAAGTCGATATGTGGTCCGGCCGGACGGTCGTGCTCGCTGAGAAACTTGTCGATTCGAGGCCGTCCTGGATTCATCCCATCATCCCATGATTGACTGTCGCGGTGTCCACGACTGCCCTCGCCCCCGCCCCGGCCAGGTTGCACCGCGGCATCCTGCTCGCCGTCGCGCTGACCGCCCTCAACCTGCGCACCGCGGTGACCGGATTCAGCGTGCTGACCGGCGAAGCCGGCGACGACCTGCACTTCGGCCCGGTGGTCGCGGGCGCCATCGGCACGATCGTGACGGCCTGCTTCGCGGTGGCCGCGTTCGCCGCTCCCCCGCTGGCCCGCCGCTTCGGCCTGGAACGCACCGCCGCGCTCGCGGTGACCGCCACGACCGCCGGCATCCTGCTGCGGGCCGCCGCCTGGTCGCCCGCCGTCATGATCGTCGCGACGATCATCGCGTTCGCCGGGGTCGGCGCGTGCAACGTCATCCTGATCCCGATCGTGAAGCAGCACTTTCCGCAGCGGCTGCACGCCGTCAGCACGATGTACATGGTGCTGCTGCAGGTCGGCCAGCTGGCGGCCCCGCTGCTCGCGTTGCCGCTGGCCAGCGCGTACGGCTGGCGCACGGCCGCCGGCGGCTGGGCCGTGGTGACCGCGGCCGCGGCCGTGCTGTGGTTCGTCACGATGCCACGCCCGGGCGCCCGGTCCGAGGCAGCCCCGCCGGCGCCGGTGAGCGTCTCCTGGCGTACGCCGCTGGTTCTGGGCCTCATCGGCCTGATGGCCATGACCACGCTGCACGTCTACACGCTGGTGACGTGGTTCCCGGCCATGCTCTCCGACGCCGGGCTGAGCGCTACCGCGAGCGCGCTGCTGCTGTCCTGGTTCGCCGGCCTCGGACTGATCGCGGCCTTCGTCGTGCCCCCGCTGACCACCCGCCTGGCCAACCCGTTCCCCATCGTCGTCGTGTGTGTGGCGCTGATGGGCGTCGGTTACGCCGGCATGCTCGCCGCACCGGCAGCCGGCGCCTTCGTCTGGGCGACTGCCTTCGGGCTGGGGGTGAGCACCTTCCCGCTGTGCCTGACCCTGATCGGCGCCCGCGCGGCGAACTCGCAGAGCGCGTCCCGGCTGTCCGGTCTGGTCCAGGGCGTCGGCTACGGCATCGGCTGCGTCGGGCCGCTGGCGCTGGGCGCGATCCACCAGGCCGCCGACGGTTGGAACCTGACGTACGCGCTGCTCGCGGCCACCCTGGTCGTCACCCTGGTCGCCGGCCGGGCCGCGTGCCGCCCGGTCGCGCCGGCCGCCGGTTAGGCTGCACCCCGTGCCCCTCGACCGCGCCGGACTCGGCACCCGCGTGACCGAACTCTTCCGCTCCCAGGTCACCGACGGCCGCTGGCCGGTGGGCAGCAAGATCCCGACCGAGCCCGAGCTGGTCGAGTGGAGCGGCGCCGGCCGCAACACGGTCCGCGAGGCGATCGGCGCTCTGGTCACCGCGGGCATCCTGCGCCGCGAGCAGGGCCGCGGCACGTTCGTGGTCTCGGCGTCCGACCTGCGCTCGTCGGTCTCGCGCCGGGTGGCGGCCACCTCCCGCCGCGACAGCCTCGAGCTGCGCCTGGCCCTCGACGCCGCCTCGGCCCGCATAGCCGCCCAGCGCCGCACCGCCGCCGACGCCGAGCGCCTCCGCTCCCTGCTGGCCGAACGGGAGGCCGCCTGGACCAGCGACGACCTGCACGAGCGGGTACGAGCCGACTCCGCCCTGCACCGCGCGGTGGTGTGCGCCACCCACAACCCGTTGCTGGAGGACGTGTACGAGGGTTTGCTCGGCGTCTTCGAAGAGGTCCAGCTGCACGACGTGGCCGGCGAGACCGACGACCTGGCCCAACTGCACGCCGACTTGGTGACGGCCATCGTCGACCGCGACCCCGACCGGGCCGCGGCCACCATGTCCACCCTGCTCCAACCCCTGATCAACCAGGCCGCCCCGTGATCGTGCGCAAGGCCGGCCCGGCCGACGTGGCCGCGCTGGCCGAACTGCGCGACATCACCGACCCCGGCCCGTTCGCCGCCTGGATGGCCACCCACGCCGAGTCCCACGTGCCCTTCGTGGCCGAGGTCGACGGCCACGTGGTCGGCTCGGCCTGGCTGCTGATCGCCGAACGCGTACCCGGCAGCGACGCGACGACCCGCCGCTTCGGCGACATCCAGTCGGTCATGGTGCGCGAGGCCCATCGCAACCGAGGCATCGGCGCTGCCCTGATCGCTGCGATCCTGGCCGAGGCCCGCACCCGAGCCCTGGAGCACGTGACCGTCCACTCCGGTCGCCGCGCCGTCGACTTCTACGTCCGCAACGGCTTCACCCACCACCGCCAGCTCCTCCTCTGGGAGTCACTGGCATCCTCGTCCGGGCATTGATCGACGTGATTGACCCCAACAGTCATCCCATGTTTACTGGGGTCACCGCCGCCTTCCCCGAGCAGCTGGTTGGAGCATCCCCATGCACTGGTCGAGAGCCGCCGCCGCCCTCCTGCTCGCGGGCGCCACGCTCGCCGTACCGGCCGCCCCCGCCGCCGCGGCGGGCCCGCTGACCGAAGTCCTCGTGTTCTCCAAGACCGCCGGCTTCCGCCACGGATCCATCCCCCGGGGCATCGCCGCCATCCAGCAACTGGGCACGCAGAACGGCTTCAGCGTCACCGCGACCGAGGACGCCGCCCAGTTCACCCCGGCCAACCTCGCCCGCTACCAGGCGGTGGTCTTCCTCTCCACCACCGGGGACGTGCTCGATCCGGCCCAGCAGACCGCTTTCGAGGCGTACATGAACAACGGCGGCGGTTTTGCCGGCATCCACGCCGCGGCCGACACCGAGTACGACTGGCCCTGGTACGAGAATCTGGTCGGCGCGTACTTCCACTCGCACCCGGCCAACCAGACCGCGACCGTCCACGTCGAGGACCGCGGCAACGCCTCCACCGCGCATCTGCCGCAGTCCTGGTCGCGCTACGACGAGTGGTACAACTACCGCACCAACCCGCGTGACGGCGGCGCCAAGGTGCTGGCGACCCTGGACGAGAGCTCCTACTCCGGCGGCAACATGGGCGCCGATCATCCGATCACCTGGTGCAAGACGGTGGGTGCGGGCCGGGCCTGGTACACCGGGCTGGGGCACACCGACGAGTCGTACGCGGAACAGAACTTCCTGCGCCAGATCCTCGGGGGCATCCAGATCGCGGCGGGCCACCGCCCGGCCGACTGCCGGCCCGAGAGCGGCTACACCCCCCTGTTCGACGGCACCCGGGCCAGCCTCGACCAGTGGCGGCAGGCCGGCCCGGGCGGCTTCACGCTGACCGACGGCACCATCAGCTCGCAGGGCGGCATGGGCCTGCTGTGGTATCCCGTGCGCACGTTCGCGAACTACTCGCTGAAGCTCGACTGGATGATGCCCGGCGACGACAACGGCGGCGTCTTCATCGGCTTCCCCGATCCGCAGGGCGACCCGTGGAAGCCGGTCGACCAGGGCCACGAGATCCAGATCGACGCCACCGACGGCGACCCGTCGCGCACCACGGGCAGCGTCTACAGCTTCGCCGCACCCGACCCGGCGGTGCGCGACGCCGCGCTGAATCCACCGGGATCCTGGAACACCTACGAGATCGCGGTGCACGGCCAACGGGTCGAGATCTGGCTGAACGGCGTGCAGGTCAACGACTACCTGAGCAACCGCGACATCGCCAACGGCTACATCGGCGTCCAGAACGACGGCGCCGGCCTGGACATCAGCTACCGCAACATCCGCATCAAGACCGACGGCCCGTCCCAGCCGCCCGGCGTCGATCTGGCCCGAGGCGTACGCGGTGTGGCGTCCAGTGTGGAGCCCGGCAGCCTGCACCTGGCAGCCAACGCCACCGACGGCGACGCGGGCACCCGCTGGGGCAGCGCCCACAGCGACCCGCAGTGGATCCGGCTCGACCTGGGCCAGGTCCGCACCGTCAACCGGGTCAAGCTGACCTGGGAGGCCGCGTACGCCCGGGCCTACCAGATCCAGACCTCCCCCACCGGCCGCACCTGGACCACCGTCTACTCCACCACCACCGGCAACGGCGGCATCGACGACGTCCCGGTCACCGCCACCGGCCGCTTCGTCCGCGTGCTGGGCACCCAGCGCGCCACGCAGTGGGGCTACTCCCTCTACGACGTCAACGTCTACGGCCCGGCCGGCCTGACATAGCACCTGGGTACCACCAGCGGTCCGGAAGTGCCGCCCCTGGTACCACGATCTTGGTTCCGCGCGAACCTAGCGTTGTGACCATGATTCAGGTACGTGAGGTAACCAAGCGGTACGGCGCCAAGACGGTCGTCGACCACCTGTCGTTCACCGCGCAGCCCGGGCAGGTCACCGGCTTCCTCGGGCCCAACGGCGCCGGCAAGTCGACGACCATGCGGATGATCGTCGGCCTCGACGCGCCGAGCTCGGGCGACGTGCTGGTCAACGGGAAGCCGTACGCGTCGTCGCCCGCGCCGCTGCGGGAGATCGGCGTGCTGCTCGAGGCCAAGGCCGTGCATCCGGGCCGCACCGCGGTCAGCCACCTGCTCGCCATGGCCCGTACGCATGGCATTCCGCGCTCCCGCGTCGACGAGGTCCTCGGCCTGGCCGGGCTCTCCGCCGTGGCCCACAAGCGGGTCGGCGCCTTCTCCCTCGGCATGGGTCAGCGGCTCGGCATCGCCGCCGCCCTGCTCGGCGACCCGGCCGTGGTGATGCTCGACGAGCCGGTCAACGGCCTCGACCCCGAGGGCGTGCTCTGGGTCCGCAACCTGCTGGCCGGCCTGGCCGCCGAGGGCCGCACCGTGATGCTGTCCTCGCACCTGATGACCGAGGTCGCGCTCATCGCCGACCACCTGGTCATCGTCGGCCGGGGCAAGCTGCTGGCCGACACGTCCGTGGCCGACTTCGTGACCTCGGAGGGCGTACGGGTCGTCACCGCCGCCCCCGACGCGCTGCGCGGGGTGATCGCCGCCACCGGCGTCACGGTCACCTCGACCGGCGCCGAAGAGCTGTTCGTCACCGGCATCACCGCCCGCGAGATCGGGCTGGCCGCCGCCACCCGGGGAATCCCGCTGTTCGAACTGAGCCCGCAGAACGCCTCGCTGGAAGAGGCGTTCATGAACCTGACCCACGACGCTGTCGAATACGAGGCCGCCCGATGAAGATCACCGCTGGTGGCGTCGTCGCCGCCGAATGGACCAAGTTCTCCTCCCTGCGCTCGACCTGGGTCACCACCGGCATCTCGGTCCTGCTGCTGATCGCGTTCGGCGCGATCGCCTCGGCCTCCTTCGCGGGCGACAACCTGTCGGCCGTCGACCTGGCCCTGTCCGGCAGCACCCTGGCCGCCCTCGCGGTCGGTGTGCTCGGGGCCCTGCTGGGGGCGAGCGAGTACACCACCGGGATGATCCGGGCCACCCTGGCCGCGGTGCCGCGCCGGCTGCCGGTGCTGTGGTCGAAGAGCCTCGTGGCCGGTCTCGCCGCCGTCGTCGTGATGACCGCGGGCGCCTTCGCCGCCTTCGCGGTGGGCTCGGCGGTGCTCAACGACGAGGTCGGCAGCCTGGCTCTGAGCGACGACGGCGTGCTGCGGGCCCTGTTCGGGGCCGGGATCTATCTGGGCCTGGTCGCGGTGCTCGGCGTCGCGCTGGGCATGCTCGTACGCTCCAGCGCCGGGGCCATCGCGATCCTGGCCGGCCTGCTGCTGATCGTGCCCGGCCTGGCCGCGCTGCTGCCGAACGCGATCTCCGAGGCGATCACCCCCTACCTGCCGAGCAACGCGGGCAGCGCCGTGATGGCCCTGACCCAGTCCGAGGGCGCCCTGGCCCCGTGGACCGGTCTCGCGGTCTTCGCCGGCTATGTCATCGTCACCCTGGTCGCGGCGGCGTACCGGCTCAAGAAGACCGACGCCTGAAGGCTCGTACGAGGAGAATCGGCTGATGAGCGCGCAGGGATGGCTGGTGGACCGGCAGGCGCGGCTGCGCGCGTTCGACCGGCGCCACCCGTGGGTCCTGGACACGCTGGTGGCCGTCCCGATCGTGCTCTTCAGCATCCCCAACCTGATCGAGAAGCCGCTGTCGGCCACCATCGCGACCCTGCTGCTGCTGCCGCCGCTGTACTGGCGGCGGCGGCACCCGTTCCCGGCGTTCCTGGTCACCGCGGCCACCGAGCTGATCCAGGCCTCGCTGGACGTCGGCGTCGGGGCCGGGGTGATCCTGCTCGTGATGCTGTTCGGGGTGGCCTCGCGCGGTTCGTGGCGCGCTATGGCCTGGGCCTCCGGAATCACGGTGGCGTTGTCGATCAGCGAGATCTACTGGCTGAATCCGGTCCCCCAGAACCGCACCGTCACGCTGTTCCTGCTGCTCGGCACGACGATGGGTGCGGTCGCGTCCGGTGTCGCGGTGCGCACGCGCCGGGCGTACCTGGTCGCTCTGGAGGACCGCGCCGACCGCCTGGAAGTCGAACGGGACACGCGGGCCCGCCTGGCCGTGGCCGAGGAGCGGGCCCGGGTGGCCCGCGAGATGCACGACATCGTCGGGCACCACGTGTCGGTGATCGTGGGCCTGGCCGACGGCGCCGCCGCGCTGGCGACCTCGCGGGCCGAGAAGACCGCCGAACCGCTGCAGCTGATCGGGACCACCGGCCGGCAGGCGCTGGCCGAGCTGCGGCGCGTGCTGGGTGTGCTGCGCGACCAGGATTCCGATCCGCAGCTGAGCCCGCAGCCCGGCATCGACGACCTCGACCGGTTGCTGCCGAGCGTGCGGGCGGCCGGGTTGCCGGTCAGCTACTCGACCTCGGGCGAGCTGCAGACCCTCGGCCGCGGCGTGCAACTCGCGGTCTATCGCATCGTCCAGGAAGCGCTCACCAACACCCTCAAACACGCGGGGCCCGGCGCGACCGCGCAGGTCACCCTCGCCGCCTCCGACGGAGAGGTACGGGTCCGCGTCCACGACAACGGCCGCGGCGCCCCCGCTGCCCCCAGCCACGGCCTGGTCGGCATGCGGGAAAGAGCCGCCATGTACGGCGGTGTGGTCACGGCCGGGCCGGCCGAGCGAGGCTGGCTGGTCGACGTCGTCCTCAAGGAGCCCTCATGACCACCGTGCTGATCGCCGACGACCAGCCGTTGCAGCGCCTGGGTTTCAAGATGCTGCTCGACGGCACCCCCGGCATGACCGTGGTCGGCGAGGCCTCGGCCGGCGCCGAGGCGGTGCGGATGGTCGAGCAGACCCGCCCCGACGTGGTGCTGATGGACGTGCGCATGCCCGGCATGGACGGCATCGAGGCCACCCGCCGGATCACCGGGGCCGGTTCACGCACCCACGTGCTGATCCTGACCACCTTCGATCTGGACGAGTACGTGTACGCCGGCCTGCGCGCCGGGGCCAGCGGCTTCCTGCTCAAGGACGCCCGCCCGGAGGAGCTGATCGCCGGCATCCGGGCCGTCGCCGGCGGGGACTCGGTGGTGGCGCCCAGCCTGACCCGCAAGCTGATGAACGCCTACCTGCAGGATTCCGCCCCGCCCGCACACGTGGATCCGTTGCTGGCCACGCTGAGCGAACGCGAGCGCGAGGTCCTCGAGGCGATCGGCCAGGGCGCCACCAACACCGAGATCGCCGAACGCTTCACCCTCACCGAGTCCACCGTCAAGAAACACGTCGGCCGTGTCCTGGCCAAAATCGGCGCCCGCGACCGCATCCAGGCCGTCATTTTCGCGTACGACGACGGCCTGGTCCAACCGCGCGCCTGAGCTCAGTGGAACGGCGGCTCGCCGAACGAGTCGCGGATGCGGTAGAGATCGCGCAGCCGCGGCTCGGTCGTGCCGGACATCCAGCGGCTGATCGTCTTGGTCGACACGTCGAGCCGCCGCGCCGCCGCCTCGATCGTCAGGCCGTCGGCCCGCAGCCGGTCGGTCAGCCAGGCCGCGAAGGTCTGGCTCGGCGGCGGGTCCGGAGCGGGCACCGTCGGCGGCGGCTTCTTCCGTTCGAGCGGAACGAACAAGACGTCGACCTCGGCCGAGTCCGGGAAGATCCGCAGGGACACCTGGATCGCGCCGGCGGCGCCCGCGCCCGCCAGCAGGACCCCGGCCACCCGCTCACCCAGCACCCGCACGTCGTCGTCCGTGATCTGCCGGTCGGTCAGGTGACGGCGCACGAAGTCCCGCACGTCGGGCAGCGCGGCCGGACGGGTCGGAAAGGTTCTTGTCACGATCTCGAGCGGGAGTATCTCGATGTTCTCGGACACGGTAGGTAGCCTACGGAACACGATCGGGTGACCCGCGACCACCACCCGGCGGCGCTACCATCGCCCGATGGCCGATGTGGACGTGCCCGACGTGCTGCACATCCTCTGGATGAACGGCGGCCTGAGCTGTGACGGCGAGTCCGTGGCGCTGACCGCCGCGACCCAGCCCAGCATCGAGGAGATCGTCGCCGGCGCCCTGCCCGGTCTGCCCCCGGTCGCCCTGCACTGGCCCTACTTCGACTTCGCGAGCGGCCCCGACCACGCCGAGGACGGGTTCATCCAGTGGTTCCACCGGGCCGACCGGGGCGAGCTCGACCCGTTCATCCTGATCGTCGAGGGCTCGGTGCCGGACGAGACGAACAAGGCCGAGGGCTATTGGAGCGGCTTCGGCAACGACCCCCGCACGGGGCAGCCGATCACCGCCACCGAGTGGCTCGACCGTCTCGCGCCGCGGGCTACCGCGATCATGGCGGTCGGCACCTGTGCCGCTTACGGCGGAGTGCACGCCATGGCCGGCAACCCGACCGGCGCCCGGGGCGTGCCCGACCACCTGGGGTGGGACTGGCGCTCGAAGGCCGGCCTGCCGATCGTCTGCGTGCCCGGCTGCCCGACCCATCCCGACAACCTGGCCGAGACGATCCTCCAGTTGCTCTACCAGGTGGGCGGTCAGGCGCCGGCGATCGCGCTGGACGAGTCGCTGCGCCCGGAATGGCTGTTCGGCCGCACCGTGCACGAGGGCTGCGACCGGGCCTCCTTCTACGACTCGAGCGACTTCGCGGACGACTACGGCTCGACGAAGTGCCTCGTGAAGGTCGGCTGCTGGGGCCAGGTGGTCCGGTGCAACGTGGCCAAGCGGGGCTGGATCAACGGCGTGGGCGGCTGCCCCAACGTCGGCGGTATCTGCATCGCCTGCACGATGCCCGGGTTCCCGGACAAGTTCATGCCGTTCATGGAACCGCCCGCCGCACCGGGCGCCGGGGAGCCGGAGTACGCGCCGCTGGTCCGCACCCTGCGCGGTTTCACGCTCCGCGTGGCCGGTGGTTGACGCGGGACATCACCCGATCCGGTCGGACACATCTGTCCGGCCACCGCCCTGACCAGCGACGACGCGACCCGCGGGCGGTCAGATGGGAGCGGACACGAGTGGGTCTGGCGCACCCGTGGCGTCGACGGGCAACGTGTTAGCCGGCAACCGGCGAACATGTGACGAGGTGGATTCCCTGATGTGGCGACAAGTATGGACGCGAAGAACGCTGACCGAAGCACCGGTCGAAGGCGGCGGCAGTGCGCGTGGGGGCCACGCCTCCCTGGTGGTCCGCGAGCCCGAGGCCCAGTGGTGGGCCGAGCGGTCGCAGTCGGCGACGACCGTGGCCGCGATTCGCGAAAGCGACCAGTTCGCCCTGGCCCGCCTGGCCGCCCTGGCCACCGTGGACGAACTGCTGGTGGTCCTCGGATCGAGCCGGCGGGCGGCGCAGCACACACTCCTGCACGAGCTGCGCCACCGCCTGCCCCGGCACGGCATCGTGGCGTTGTTCGTCCGGCACCGGCACGGCAGCCTGCTGCGCGACGCCGCCCGGGTGGAGCGATTGCTCGACCTGGGCTGCCTGCCCGTGGTGATCACCGCCCCGGGCGCCCTGAACAACGTGACCGCCGAGATCGCCAGCTACCTGCGCGCCGACCGGGTGCTACGGACGGCCGAGGTCAGCGCGTGAGCCACTCCAACCAGAGTTCGAACTGGTCACCCCGGGTCGCCGAGAGCGCCACCACCTCGCGCGAGCCCAGGTACTTCCGGCACAGGCCGAGGTCGAATTCGACGTACGGCAACAGGTCGAGCTTGTTCACCAGAACCAGGTCGGCCACCGCGAACATGGCCGGATACTTCAGTGGCTTGTCGGTGCCCTCGGTGACCGAGACGACCACCACCCGCGCGTCCTCGCCCAGGTCGAACAGAGCCGGGCAGACCAGGTTGCCGACGTTCTCGATGAACAGCAGGGCGCCGGGCGCCGGGTCGAGCCGCTCGGCCGCGTCGCGCACCATCGCGGCGTCGAGGTGACAGCCGGCGCCGGTGTTGACCTGCACGACGGGACAGCCGGTGGCCCTGATCCGGTCGGCGTCCAGGGCCGTCTCCTGATCGCCCTCGATCACCGCCACCGGCCGGTCGCCGAGGGCTCGCAGGGTCCGCTCCAGCAGCGTCGTCTTGCCCGACCCGGGCGAGCTCATCAGATTGATCGCCCGGATGCCGCGCGCGGCCAGCCATTCCCGGTTGTGCGCGGCGAGATGGTCGTTCTTGGCCAGCACCCGCTCCTCGAGCGTGATCTCGGTGTGCGGGTGGCCGCACCCGCAGGTGGCACACATCGGATCAACCCACCTCCATCGACACGATCTGCAGTTCCCGTCCCGCCGTCACCTCGACGTCGGCGCTCCCGCAGGGGCAGAGCAGGCCGTCGATCGGGCCCGCGGCGCCGCACGCCCGGCACTGTCCGGCGGCCGGCACCGCCAGCATCTCGAGCCGCGCCCCGGACGCAACTGTCCCCTCGGTGGCGAGGTCGAAGCTGAACGACATCGCCTCGGGGACAACGGCGGTCAGGGCCCCGATCCGCAGGGTCACACGGTGGACCCGGCGACCGCCGGCCCGGGAACAGACGGTCTCCACGACACTCTGGGCGATTGCCAGCTCATGCATCGGCTGTCCCCATAAGACACAGGTGGGTACGAAGACACGGAACGGATTGACATCATTACACTACGGGGTCCAATCTGTTACCTGTCTCACACCTCCGGGCCGAGCCTTGACCCTGACTGTCGCAGGGGTCGGTGGCGACCCCGGAAAGCGGTCTGTCATGCCTGATCCCGTCATCCATGTGCTCTGGATGAACGCCGGCTTGAGCTGCGACGGGGACTCGGTCGCGCTCACCGCGGCCACCCAGCCCAGCATCGAAGAGATCGCTCTGGGCGCGCTGCCCGGCCTTCCCCGGATCGCCGTGCACTGGCCACTGATCGACTTCGAGTGCGGCCCGACCGGCGGCGCCGACGACTTCCTGGAATGGTTCTTCAAGGCCGAGCGGGGCGAACTCGAGCCGTTCGTGCTGATCGTCGAGGGGTCGATCCCCAACGAGCTGCTGCACACCGAGGGCTACTGGAGCGGGTTCGGCAACGACCCGCTGACCGGGCAGCCGAGGACGACCAGCGACTGGCTCGACCGGCTCGCGCGCAAGGCCCTCGCGGTCGTGGCCGTCGGCACCTGCGCCACGTACGGGGGAATCCACGCGATGGCCGGGAACCCGACCGGGGCGATGGGCGTGCCCGACTATCTGGGCTGGCAGTGGAAGTCGGAGGCGGGCATCCCGATCGTGTGCGTGCCCGGTTGCCCGATCCAGCCCGACAACCTGTCCGAGACGCTGACCTACCTGCTGTACCAGGCGTCCGGGCAGGCCCCGATGATCCCGCTCGACGACCAACTGCGTCCGCAATGGCTGTTCGGGCGCACGGTGCACGAGGGCTGCGACCGGGCCGGCTACTACGAGCAGGCCGACTTCGCCGACGAGTACGGCTCGCCCCTGTGCATCGTCAAGCTCGGCTGCTGGGGCCCGGTGGTCATGTGCAACGTGCCCAAGCGGGGCTGGATCAACGGGGTGGGCGGCTGCCCCAACGTGGGCGGCATCTGCATCGGCTGCACGATGCCCGGCTTCCCCGACAAGTTCATGCCGTTCATGGACGAGCCACCCGGCGGCAAGTTCTCCACCCTGGCCGTCAGCTGGTACGGCACCACCGTGAAACGCCTGCGCGGCCTCACCACGCAGACTCTCGACCGCGAGCCGAAATGGCGGCGCCCCGGCCGGAAACTGACCACCGGCGCTACCCGCGCCTGGTGACGGGAGGACGACCATGACCACCGAACTCGTCGACATGGCCTGGGACCCGATCACCCGGATCGTCGGTAGCCTCGGCATCTACACCAAGATCGACTTCGCCAACCGCGTGGTCGCCGAGTGCAAGAGCACCAGCTCGATCTTCCGGGGCTACTCGATCTTCATGAAGGGCAAGGACCCCCGGGACGCGCACTTCATCACGAGCCGGATCTGTGGCATCTGCGGCGACAACCACGCCACCTGCTCGTGTTACGCGCAGAACATGGCCTACGGCGTGAAGCCCCCGCACCTCGGCGAGTGGATCGTCAATCTGGGCGAGGCCGCGGAGTACATGTTCGATCACAACATCTTCCAGGAGAACCTGGTCGGGGTCGACTACTGCGAGAAAATGGTCAGCGAGACCAACCCCGGGGTGCTCGAGCGGGCCAACCGCACCGAGTGCCCGCGCGGGGCGGCCCACGGCTACCACACCATCGGCGACATCATGCGCTCGCTCAACCCCTTCACCGGCGAGTTCTACCGCGAGGCGCTGCAGGTCAGTCGCATGACCCGCGAGATGTTCTGCCTCATGGAGGGCCGGCACGTGCACCCGTCCACGCTCTATCCGGGCGGGGTCGGCACGGTCGCGACCATCCAGCTGATGACCGACTACCTGACCCGGCTCATGCGCTACGTCGAGTTCATGAAGAAGGTCGTGCCGATGCACGACGACCTGTTCGACTTCTTCTACGAGGCTCTGCCCGGTTACGAGGAGGTCGGGAACCGGCGTGTCCTGCTCGGTTGCTGGGGCTCGTTCCAGGATCCGGAGGCCTGCAACTTCAAGTACGAGGACATGACCGACTGGGGTCGCCGGATGTACGTGACCCCCGGCATCGTGGTCGACGGCAAGCTGGTCACCACCGACCTCGTCGAGATCAACCTCGGCATCCGCATCCTGCTCGGCTCGTCCTACTACGGCGACTGGTCCGACCAGGAGATGTTCGTGACCCGGGACCCACTGGGCAACCCGGTCGACCGGCGACACCCGTGGAACCAGCACACCAACCCGAAGCCGCAGAAGCGCGACCTCGACGGCAACTACAGCTGGGTGATGTCACCGCGCTGGTTCGACGGCCAGAACTACCTCGCCCTCGACACCGGCGGCGGTCCGCTCGCCCGGCTCTGGTCGACGGCGCTGGCCGGCCTGGTCGACATCGGCTACGTCAAGGCGACCGGCTCGAGCGTGCAGATCAATCTGCCCAAGACGGCGCTCAAGGGCCCGGTCGAGATGGAGTGGAAGATCCCGCGCTGGAGCAACACCATCGAGCGTAACCGGGCCCGAACCTACTTCCAGGCGTACGCGGCGGCCTGCGCGCTGCATTTCGCCGAGAAGGCCCTGGCCGAGATCCGGGCCGGCCGCACCAAGACGTGGGAACCGTTCGAGGTGCCCGACGAGGGCATCGGCTGCGGCTTCACCGAGGCCGTGCGCGGCGTCCTGTCGCACCACATGGTGATCCGCGACGGCAAGATCGCGAACTACCACCCGTACCCGCCGACGCCGTGGAACGCCAGCCCGCGGGACAGCTTCGGCACCCCGGGTCCCTACGAGGACGCGGTGCAGGGCCAGCCGATCTTCGAGGAGAACGACCGGGAGCACTTCAAGGGCATCGACATCATGCGGACGGTCCGCAGCTTCGACCCCTGCCTGCCGTGCGGCGTGCACATGTACCTCGGCGGCGGCAAGAAGCTCGACCGGCTGCACACCCCCACCCAAACCGCCGGGATCGAGTGACCTGTGACCGAGTACGACTGGCGGTCGGCCGCCGCCCGGATCGACAAGCTGGCCGTGGGCGAGCAGGCTGAGGAACTCGTGCGCGTGGTGGCCGACCTCTACGGGGCCGGCCTGGAACGCATGCTCGACCTGCTGCATGAGCGGGGCGTGTTCACCGACGAGGTGGCCGCCGCGTTCGCCGGCGACGACCTGGTGACCGGGCTGCTGCTGGTGCACGGGCTGCATCCGTACGACGCGGCCACCCGGATCGAGGCCGCCCTGGCCGGCACCACGGCCGAACTGGTCGAGGTGACCCCGGACGGGGTGTGCCGGCTGCGCATCCCGCCGGGGCACCGCCCGCACGGTCTGGAGCAGGCCGTCGAGGCGGTGGCGCCCGAGGTCACGCGGATCGTGTTCGACCAGCCGGCGCCGGTCATCCCGGTGTCCGCCCTCTTCTCCCGAGTGGCTCCGAGCTGATGACCGATGCCCCGTTCCGCACCCTCCGCCGC
This sequence comes from Paractinoplanes hotanensis, assembly GCF_023717965.1. Classification (NCBI taxonomy): domain Bacteria; kingdom Bacillati; phylum Actinomycetota; class Actinomycetes; order Micromonosporales; family Micromonosporaceae; genus Paractinoplanes; species Paractinoplanes hotanensis. Next base: position 91,503 of record NZ_JAMQOL010000037.1, read on the forward strand.
ATCGCCCGCAGCCGGGCCGCGCCGCCGGCGGAACGCTGCGACATGTGCGCGGCCCCGGTGACCGCCGGTCACTCCCACGTCGTCGATGTGAGTTCCCGGCAGCTGATGTGCGCCTGCCGGCCCTGCTACCTGCTCTTCACCGACGACGACGCGCACCTGCGCTACCGGGCCGTCCCGGAGCGCTACGTCTCGTTCCCGAATCCCGTCCTCGACGAGCGGGCCTGGGACGAGCTGCAGATCCCGGTCGGGCTCGCCTTCCTGTTCCGCCACTCCGAGCTGGACCGGATGGTCGCGTTCTATCCGGGCCCCGCCGGCGCCACCGAGTCCGAACTGCCGCTGCCGGCCTGGGAACGGCTGGCGGCCGGACACCCCGAACTGAGGACGCTGCGGCCGGACGTCGAAGCAGTGCTGGCCCGGCGCGGCCAGGACGCGTTCCTGGTGCCGATCGACGCCTGCTACGAGCTGACCGGCCGGCTGCGCACGCTGTGGCGGGGTTTCGACGGCGGGCAGGAGGCCCACGCGGCGATCGAGGAGTTCTTCGTGGGACTGGCGGAGCGCGCGTCATGAGCGCGTACGCCTTCGAGGTGCTCGACGTGGCCGCCGAGCCCTACGCCGTCGTCCCCCAGTTGACTGCCCGCCTTCGCATCACCGAACCGGCCGGGCGGCGGATCCACGCGATCGCCCTGCGCTGCCAGATCCGGGTCGAACCGCAGCGCCGCCGCTACGACGACACCGAGCAACTCGCTCTGCGCGGTCTGTTCGGCGAGCCGGCCCGCTGGGGCGACACCCTCAAGCCGTTCCAGTGGATGCAGACGAACACCACCGTCCAGGGCTTCACCGGCGCGACCGAGGTGGATCTGCCGCTGCCCTGCACGTACGACCTCGATGTGATCGGCACGCGATATCTGCACGCGGTCGGGGCCGGGGACATCCCGCTCGACTTCCTGTTCTCGGGCACGGTGTTCCTGCGGGGCGACTCCGGTTTCGAGGTCGAGCAGGTTCCGTGGGTGTGCGAGGCCCAGTACGCCCTGCCTGTGTCGGTGTGGCACGACATGATGGCGTCCTACTTCCCGAACAGCGGCTGGCTGCGGGTGAGCTCGGACGTGCTCGGCGAGCTCACGGCGTACCGCACCCGGCACGACCTGATCAGCTGGGACGAGACCCTCCGGCGCCTGCTACGGGGCGAGCCGTGAGCGCCCTCATCGCGGCCCGGGCGGTGGCCGACGCCGTGCTCTACGAGGGATACCTGCTCTATCCCTACCGGGCGAGCGCGATCAAGAACCGCGCCCGCTGGCAGTTCGGTGTTCTCGGCCCGCCGGCGGCGGTGTCGGCCGAGCCGCCCTCGCTCTCGCTGCAATGCCTGCTGCGTCCGGGCGTACGCCGGGGACACGTCACCATCTACCTCAGGTTCCTGCAGATCCAGGCCCGGGAGTCGCCGGTCTCCTCGGCCGTCGCCGGTGAGCCGCCGCTGGCCGGCTGGGACGAGGCGGTCGACCACGAGATCACCCTGCCCGGCCTCCCCCTGGCCGGCGTCGCGGAGTTCCCCGTCGCCGTGCCGGGCGGCGTCGACGGGCAGCGGCGGCGGTGGCCACTCACCGCCCGCGTGCGGACGACGGTGGAGGCCGACGGCGACCTGCTGCGGCTGACCGTGTCGGTGACCAACGAACACCCGCATCCGGTGGCCACCGGACAGGAGGCGACCCGCCACTCGCTGATCGGCGCCCACCTGCTGCTGGCCGCCCAGGACGCCACCTTCGTCTCGCTGATCGACCCGCCCGCCGCCGCGGCCGGGGCCGCCGCCCGCTGCCACCAGGACCGGTGCTGGCCGGTGCTGGCCGGGCCGGACGACGACCTGCTGCTGGGCGCGCCGATCATCCTCTACGACCACCCGGAGGTGGCTGCGCAGAGCCCGGGCGAGCTGTTCGACCTGACCGAGATCGACGAGATCCTGACGCTGCGGGTGCTGACGATGACCGACGCCGAGAAGGCCGAGGCGCGGGCCACCGACGAGCGGGCCCGCGCGATCGTGGACCGCTGCGAATCGCTCGGCCCGTCGGAGCTGGAACAACTGCACGGCGCCTGGCTGGCCGCCCCGGAAGATCCGTCCGTCGTGATCAACGGCGTCCGCGTGGCCGAGGGCAGCCTCGTCCGGGTACGCCCGACCCGCCGGGCCGACGCTCAGGACCTGTTCTTCGATGGCCAGGTCGCCCGGGTCACCGCGGTCGTCTCGGACGTGGACGGTCACACCCACGTGGCCCTTGTCCTGGTCGACGACCCTGCGGCGGACCTGCACGACTGGTACGGCCGTTACCTGTACTTCGCGCCCGACGAGCTCGAACCGCTGGCGCCGCCCGAATGATCACGCCATCCCACAAGGGGGATACATGCTGAAATTGATCGGCTTCCTGACGCTGGTCGCCACCGGGCTGATCCTGGTCCACCTGGCGAGCGTCCTGCTCGCGTCGGTGCCCGACATCCGCCGCTATCTCAAGATCCGCTCGATGTGAACGTGCTGGTGGCCGGCGTCGGCAACCTGTTCCTGGGCGACGACGGCTTCGGCCCGGCGGTCGTCCGGCGTCTCGCGGCGTCGGAGCAGCCGCCGGGTGTGCGGGTGGCCGACTACGGCATCCGCGGCATGCACCTGGCCTACGACCTGCTGGCCGGTTACGACCGCCTGGTGCTGGTCGACGCGCTGCCGGGCCGGGGCGGGCCGCCGGCCGAGATCGTCGTCCTCGAGATCTCGGCCGACGACCTGGGCGCGGGAACTTTCGACGCGCACGGCATGGATCCGGCCACCGTCCTCGCTCAGGTGGGCCGGCTCGGCGGCACGCTTCCCCCGACCTACGTCGTGGGGTGCCGGGCCGTTTCGGTGTCCGGCGGCATCGGCCTGACGCCGCCGGTCGAGGCCGCGATCCCGGCCGCCGTCGACGCGGTCCGCTCGCTGGTCTCGAAAGGGAGAGCGTGAGATGTGCCTGGGCATTCCCGGACAGGTGGTCCGGGTCCTCGACGGCTACGCCGGTCAGGTCGCGGTTGTCGAGGTGGCCGGCGCGAGCCGTAGCGTCAACATCGGCATGCTGGACACCCCGCCCGAGCCCGGGGCGTGGGTCCTGATCCACCTCGGCTTCGCCGTCGAGATCATCGACGCCGCGGGGGCGGAGAAGGCGATGGCCGGGCTCGAACTGCTGGGGCGAGCCCGCCGGCTGCGCCGCCGGTTCACCGTCTCGGGCCTGGTGCAGGGGGTCGGCTTCCGGCCCTTCGCGTACGCGGCCGCGGCCGAACTGGCGCTGTCGGGTTCGGTGGCCAACACCGCCGACGGGGTCGTCATCGAGGCCGAGGGTGATCCCGACGCGGTCGACGAGTACGGCCGGCGCCTGCGGCACGACGCTCCCCCGCTGGCGATGGTGCTGGCGGTGGCCGAGGAAGAGGTGCCGGCCCGCGGCGGCACCGGGTTCACCATCGAGGACTCGCGCGGTGGACCGGCCCGCACCCTCGCCTCGCCCGACGTGGCGACGTGCGAGGACTGCCTGCGCGAACTGCGCGACCCGGCTGACCGGCGGTATCGGCACCCGTTCCTCACCTGCACCAACTGCGGGCCGCGCTTCACGATCATCACTTCCCTTCCGTACGACCGGTCGAGAACCACCATGGCCGGCTTTCCGATGTGCGACGCATGCCGGGCGGAGTACGAGGATCCGGCCGACCGCCGCTTCCACGCCCAGCCGATCGCCTGCCCGGCGTGCGGCCCCCGCCTCACGCTGAGCCTCGCGTCCGGTCCGCGCCACTCGCCGGCCGACGCCCCCGATTCGCAGCTCTCGCCGGTCGACGCGGCCGGTCCGCTCGCCTCGGCCGATCCGGTGCGGGCCACGCGCGAACTGCTGGCGGCTGGGCGGATCGTGGCGGTCAAGGGGCTCGGTGGTTACCACCTGGCGTGCGACGCACGGAACCCGTCCGCCGTGGCCGAGTTGCGCCGCCGCAAGCAGCGCGGCGGGAAGCCGTTCGCCGTCATGGTTTCCGATCTCGACGCCGCACGCAGGTTGGTCACCCTGACCGCGGACGAGGAGCGTTTGCTGACCGGCATCCGCCGCCCCATCGTGCTGCTGCCCCGCCTGGCCGGCGCCGGGTTGGCCGCTGAGGTCGCGCCGGACACCCCGGATCTGGGCGTGATGCTGCCCTACACGCCGCTGCACGTGCTGCTGTTCGGGCTGCCGGACGACCCACCCGGGCCGGACGTGCTCGTGATGACCTCGGGCAACTTGTCGGGCGAGCCGATCGTGACCGATGACGACGAGGCCCGGGAACGACTGGCCCCCCTGGTCGACGCCTGGCTCGGGCACGACCGGCCGATCCGGGTGCCCTGCGACGACTCGGTGAGCCGGCACGTGGCCGGGGCCGAGCTGCCGATCCGCCGGTCCCGGGGCTACGCGCCGCTGCCGATCGTCCTGCCGTTCGAGGTGGCGCCGGTGCTGGCCGTGGGGGCCGATCTGAAGAACACGTGTGCGGTGGCGAGCGGCCGGTACGCGTGGGTCAGCCAGCACATCGGCGACATGGACAACCTGGCCACGATCGACACGCTGGCCGCCACCTCGGCCCACCTGACCGAGCTGACCGGTGTGCGGCCGTCGGCGCTGGTGGCCGACCGGCACCCGGGCTACCGCTCCGGGGAATGGGCGCGACGGCACGCGGGCGAGCGGCCGGTCCGGCTGGTGCAGCACCACCACGCGCACATCGCCTCGGTGATGGCCGAGCACGGGCTCGAGCCGGGCGAACAGGTCATCGGCGTGGCGTTCGACGGCACCGGCTACGGCACGGACGGCGCGGTGTGGGGCGGCGAGGTCCTGACCTGCGACTACAAGTCGTTCACGCGGGTCGGGCACCTCGCCTACGTGCCGCTGGCCGGCGGTGACGCCGGCGTCCGGCGGCCCTATCGGATGGCGCTGGCCCACCTGCGCTCGGCCGGGGTGCCGTGGCACCGTGGCCTGCCGCCGGTCGCGGCGTGCCCGGCCGCCGAGCGGGACGTGCTCGACCGGCAGCTCAAGACCGGGGTGGGGTGTGTGCCGACGTCGAGCATGGGGCGGCTGTTCGACGCGGTGGCCGCCCTGGCCGGCGTGCGGCAGGTCGCCGAGTACGAGGCGGAGGCGGCCCTCGTGCTGGAAGGAGTGGCCCGCACGGCCCCGGTGGGGCCCGACGGGTCGTACGTCTTCGGGATGAAGCCGGATCACGACGGGCCGTTCCGGGCCGATCCCAGCCCGATGATCCGCCGGATAGCGGCCGATGTCCTCGCCGGTGTGCCCGCGGCGGTGGTGGGAGCGCGCTTCCACGCGGCCGTGGCCGCGCTGATCACCGAGATGGCAGTGCGGAGTCGCGACCGGACCGGGCTCGACGTGGTCGTGCTCGGCGGCGGCGTCTTCCAGAACACGCTGCTGGTGTCGTCGGCCACGCGGTTGCTTCGCGACCGGGACTTCACCGTGCTGACACCCCGGCTGCTGCCGCCCAATGACGGTGGCATCGCGCTGGGACAGATCGTGATCGGATCGATGTGAGGAGGCCGGCTCATGTGTCTTGCCGTTCCGGGACGCGTGCTGAGCGTCGCCGAGGCCGACGGGGTGCCGATGGCCGAGGTCGATTTCGGCGGCGTCCGCAAGAACGTCTGCCTGCAATACATTCCGGACGCCGTGGTCGGTGAATACGTGGTGGTGCACGTCGGGTTCGCGATTCAGCGACTCGACGAGGAATCGGCCCGGCAGACACTGGCCGAGTTCGAGCGGATGGGCTATCTCGAGGAGGAGTTCGGCCAGTCATGAGATACCTGGAGGAGTTCAGCAACCCTGATCTCGCGCGGCACCTGGTCGGCCAGATCCATGCGGTCACCACCCGCCCGTGGGCGATGATGGAGGTCTGTGGCGGGCAGACGCATTCCATCATCCGGCACGGCATCGACCAACTGCTGCCGCCGGGCGTCGAAATGATTCACGGGCCGGGGTGCCCGGTGTGTGTGACGCCGTTGGAAACCATCGACAAGGCGCTCGCCATCGCCGAACAGCCCGGCGTCATCTTCTGCTCGTTCGGCGACATGCTGCGGGTGCCGGGCAGCGGCCGCGACCTGTTCGCGGTCAAGAGCGCGGGCGCCGACGTGCGCGTGGTCTACTCGCCCATGGACGCGCTGACCCTGGCCCGGGAGAATCCGGACCGGCCGGTGGTGTTCTTCGGCATCGGGTTCGAGACCACGGCCCCGGCCAATGCGATGACGGTCTATCAGGCCCGCCGCCTGGGCGTCACGAACTTCTCGTTGCTGGTGTCGCACGTTCTGGTGCCGCCGGCGATCGCGGCCATCATGGAATCGCCCCGATGCCGCGTGCAGGCTTTCCTGGCCGCCGGTCACGTGTGCAGCGTGATGGGCACGTCCGAATACCCTCCACTGGCTTCGCGGTACGGCGTGCCGATCGTGGTCACCGGCTTCGAGCCGCTCGACATCCTGGAGGGGATCAGGCAGACGATCGTGCAACTCGAGGCCGGCCGGCACGAGCTGAGCAACGCCTACCCGAGGGCGGTGCGGGCCGAGGGTAATCCGGCCGCCCTGGCCATGCTGCAGGACGTGTTCGAGGTGACCGACCGCACCTGGCGCGGCATCGGCATGATTCCGGGCAGCGGCTGGCGATTGTCGTCGCGCTATCGGGAGTACGACGCCGAGGAACGGTTCGCGGTGACCGACGTCCGCACCTCGGAATCGCCGCTGTGCCGGTCCGGCGAGGTGTTGCAGGGCCTGCTGAAACCGCACGAGTGCGAGGCCTTCGGAAAGCAGTGCACGCCGCGCAATCCGCTCGGGGCGACGATGGTGTCGAGTGAAGGGGCCTGCGCCGCCTACTACGCCTACCGGCGGCTCGACCTGGTACGGCTCTGATGCTCGACTTCGAGAACTGGACCTGCCCGGTTCCGCTGCGCGATACCCCGGCCGTCGTGATGGGGCACGGCGGCGGCGGGGCCATGTCGGGGGAACTGGTGGAGCACCTCTTCCTGCCCGCCTACGGGTCGTCGCCGTCCGAGCTGACGGACAGCGCCGTGCTGCCGTTCCCGGGCGGGCGGCTGGCCCTCTCCACCGACTCGTACGTCGTGAAGCCGATGTTCTTCCCCGGGGGCTCGATCGGCGACCTGGCCGTCAACGGCACGGTCAACGACCTGGCGATGTCGGGCTCCCAGCCGCTCTATCTGTCCACCGCCTTCATCGTCCAGGAGGGGACGTTGCTGGCTGACCTGGGCCGGATAGCCTCGGCCATCGGCGCCGCGGCCCGGGCGGCCGGGGTTCAGCTCGTCACCGGTGACACCAAGGTCGTCGACAACGGCAGTGGCGACGGCGTCTTCGTCAACACGACCGGGGTGGGCGTGGTCGCGCCGGGGGTGGACATCCGTCCGACGCGGGCCGCCCCCGGTGACGCCGTGCTGATCAGCGGCGACATCGGGGTGCACGGCGTGGCCGTCATGAGTGTCCGCGCCGGCCTCGAGTTCGACACCGGCGTCACCTCGGACACCGCACCCCTGCACGGCCTGGTCGCCGACATCCTGGCCACCGACGTCCCGGTGCACGTGCTGCGCGACCCGACCCGCGGCGGCGTCGCCGCCTCGCTCAACGAGATCGCCCGCGCCGCGCAGGTCGGCATCTCCCTCGTGGAGCGCGACCTACCCGTCCCGGCCGCGGTGGCCGACGCGTGCAGCCTGCTCGGCCTCGACCCGTTGCAAGTGGCCAACGAGGGCAAACTGCTGGCCTTCGTTCCCGAGGCCGGCGCCGACGCCGTGCTGGCCGCGATGCGGGACCATCCGTACGGCCGCGGGGCTCGCCGCATCGGCGCCTGCACGGCCGACCACCCCGGCACGGTCGTGGCCCGCACCGCTCTCGGCGGAACCCGCGTGGTGACCATGCCGATCGGCGAGCAACTCCCGAGGATCTGCTGACGTGAGCGACGCCGGGGCGCGGTTGTTCGCCCGCTACGCCTATCCCCCGAACCTGCTCGGCTACTGCGGCCCACCCAGCGGCGACACCCTGATCTCCTCCCCCGCCGACGAGATCGCCCGCCGGGCCCAGGCGTTCGAGGGCGCCTGGCCCTACCTGGAGTTCCTGGCCTCCCGAGCCGGTGTCGACGACCCCTTGGACGAGCGGGTGGTCGAGGCCTACTGGATAGGCAACGCCCTGGTCGGCCGGCCCGACCCGGCCGACCTGCACGAGTTCCTCCGTGCACGCTTCGCCGGCCAGGCCGGCGGCACCTGGCAGCAGGCCGCCGACCGGGCGGTGGCCCACCACAGCTTCCACGTCTTCGAGGTCTACCCCTGGGCGGCCCTGCTACGCCGCACCGGAAACCCCAGCGCCGCCTCAGTCCTGGACCGCTGCCGAATCCGCACCGGCACCGTGACCGAGGTCTCCGGTGAGTCCGCGCAGGTGACCTGCCACCCGCTGCGCTGGGACGGCGCTTCCCTGAGCCCCGGCCCCGCCACCACCGAACAGGCAACCTGGTCGGCCAACGGTCAGTCCCTCCTGCCGAGTCCCACCCCCGGCACCCTGGTCGCCCTGCACTGGCACTGGATCTGCGACATCCTCACCGAACCCCAGGCAGCCGAGATCGAGGCCCACGAGCACCGCCAACTGACCCGCATCAACGCCCTCGGCGCGACCCGCTGACCCCCGGCCGGCCGGGGCCCCGGCCCCCGCCCCGCTCGCCGCCCTCATCCGCCGGCGTACCGCAACGTGGTCGGCCGCTATTCCGTCCGCAACGCCACGGCGACCCGCGTCCTGGCCGCCCAGCCCGCCGGCAGCAGCGCGCCCGCCACCGCGATGACCAACCCGGCCAGGCCGAGCAACACCAGTTCCCCCGAGCCGTACACGTCGAGGACCGAACTGGGCAGGCGGAAGCCCACGCTGCCCGCCATCTCCGTGATGACCGTGCGTTGCAGCAGCACCCCGAACGCCGTGCCGGCCGCGCCGCCGATCAGGCCGGTGACCACGACCGAGGCGATCACCATGGCCGTGGTCTGCCGCGGGGTCATCCCGAGCGCCTTGTGCACGCCCAGGTCGTGGACGCGTTCGCGGGTCTCGAGCACGACCGTGTTCATCACGCCCAGGCCGGCGACGACGATCAGCATTAGGCTGAGCAGACCGGTCAGCACGTTGACGACGACGACCATCTCGTCGGGTTCGCGGCTGAGGCTGTCGGCGGCCGCGCCGGCCGGTTCCAGGGCCGTCTTCAAGGCCTGGGTGTACCCCTCGACGTCGGTGCCGGATCGGACGGAGACGTAGTACATCGACGGCGCCAGCTCTGGCTCGGCCGCGCGTAGCGTCGCCATGTCGGTGACCACCTGCAGGCCGTCGTTGTCGGTGTTGAACACCTCGCCGACGATCGTGGCCGTGAGCCTGACGCCGTTGCTCGTCAGCGCGATGCTGTCGCCGACCTGCTTGCCGGCCGCGGTCAGGAAGGGGGTCGACACGATGACCTGCCCCGGGCCGGTCAGCCACTGGCCCGAGACCATCCGGTAGTACCGCGCCGAATCGGGCCCGGTGACCGCGACCGACTCGAGCTCGCCGGTGATCCCGGCCGCCGTGATCTCGCCGCGGGCCACGCCCATGTACCCGGCCGTGCCGGCCTGGGCGGCGATCACCTTCTCGATCGCGGCCGGGTCGTCGAACGGCTCCGGCTCGCGCGGGCCGCCCGGCCCCGGCCCGCCCGGTCCCGGCTCGCCCGGTCCCCTCTCGCGCAGCGCGTTGACCTGGACGTCGGCGATGTCCTCGACCTCCTGCACCCGGTTCAGCGACGTGCCGAGCCCGATCGCGAACGTGACCGCGGCGGCGCCGAACGCGATGGCGGCGATGATGCTGACCGCGCGGACCGGCCGGGCGAAGGGGTGGGCCAGGCCGAGCGTCACCGGCCGCGGGAGCGGCAGCCGGCTGGTCAACCGGGTCGCCCAGCGACCGCGGCCCGGCCGCGGGGTGCGCCCGACGGCCAGCGCGTCGACGCTGCGCAACCGGCCGGCCCGAGCGGCGGCGGCCAGCGCGGTCAGCGCCACGACGGCCAGGGCGCCGCCGAACACGAGCGCGTCGACCCCGAGCGAGACACCGTTGTCACTCGTACCGTAAAGCTGGTTGGTCTGGGCGAGGATCGGGATGGTCAGCAGGTTGCCGGCGACCACCCCGAGCACCGCGCCGACCGTGGCCGGGAGGAGCGCCTGCGCCACGTACGCCCGGGTGACCTGGGCCGGCGTGAAGCCGAGCGCCTTGAGGATGCCGATCCGTCGGGTCGAGGTCGAGACCGCCCCGGCGATCACGTTACCGATGATCAATACCGCCATCACCACGCCCAGCAGGCCGAACGCGATGAGGAACGGCACCAGCAGGATGGTGTCGCTGATCGCCTCCCGGCGGACGTCCAGCCACGACACGGCGCCGGTGAGCGAGCCGGCCGGGACGGTCGCCTCGACGGCGGTCTTGCCGGCGCCGACCTCCTCAGCCGATCCGGCCGCCGAGAAGCGGTAGAGCATCTGGTACGTACGGGGACCGTCGCCGGCCCACGAGGCGAGCTGGGCCGGGGTGGTCCAGGCGCCGGCGGTGTCGCCGGCCGATCGGGCGATCCCGACGACGGTCACCGGCGCGCCGTTGACCTTCCACTGCCGGCCGACCACCCCCGGCCCGAACCGCAGGCGGTCGCCCGAGGCCAGCACGATCTCCCCCGGGCCGGTGGCCCACCGGCCGTCGACCATGACAACCCGGTCGACCGCTCCGCCCGCGTCGGCCCGCCCGACGACGGTGACCGGCGGCACCGGGTGGCCGATCTCGTCGGTCAGCTCGACCTGCGCGCTGGTGAAGGGCCCGGCCGACGCGGCCACCCCGGCGGCGCCGGCCGACGCGGTCAGCTGGGCCTCGGTGACCGCGCCGGCGTCGAACTGGGCGGTGAGGTGCGCGCCCCGCTGCTGGCCGAACGCCCGGTCGAACGGCCCCTGGGAGGCCGCCATCAGCGAGCCGCCGAGGACGGCCGAGGTCACCGCGATCGCCACGACCAGCCCGATCACGACGGTCTGGACGCGCTTGCGGCCCACTCCCGAGCGGACCACCCGCGTCAGCGCGCTCATCGGAGCAGCTCCATCGCGGTGTCGGTGGCGACCCGGCCGTCGCGGAGCTGGACGGTCCGGGTCGCGCACCTCTCGGCCAGCACCAGGTCGTGGGTGACCAGGACGACGGTCTGGCCGTCGGCGTGCAGCTCGGTCAGCAGCCGCATGACGTCCTCACCGGAGGCGGTGTCGAGCGCCCCGGTCGGCTCGTCGGCCAGCAGCAGCGCCGGCTTGTTCATCAGCGCGCGAGCCACGGCGACCCGCTGCCGTTCCCCGCCGGAGAGCCGCCCCGGATAGGCGGCGGCGTGCCGGTCGACGCCGAGCCGGCCCAGCAGTTCGGCCGCCCGCCGCTCGGCGGCGCCGCGGCCCATCCCGGCCAGCTGGGCCGGCAGCATGACGTTGTCGGCCACGGTCAGGTCGTCGAGCAGGTTGAAGAACTGGAACACCAGGCCGATCCGGGCCCGCCGGTACCGGGCCGAGGCCGCCTCGCCGAGCCGGTCGACCCGGACCCCGTCGACGGTGACCGTGCCCGCGCTGGGCCGGTCCAGCCCGGCCACCAGGTTGAGCATCGTCGACTTGCCGCTGCCGGACGGGCCCAGGATCGCCACCGCCTCGCCGGCCGCGATGCTCAGCGACACCTCGTTCAGCGCCGGCCGTCCCTCGTCGTAGCGGCGTGTCACCTCATGCAGTTCGATCAGTGCTGCGGTCATGTCCCCGTCTCCTCACGCGGTGGTGAACTGGCGAGGCTGACGCTATGAAGGAGTCCGGATCGGACACATCGGCAGCGGGAAGCATCTTCGGCCGGGCGTCATCCTCGCGATGTAGTCGTACGGGCGGATGCCATCGGCGCGCCGCGGCGGCGAGAATCGACCGATGATGCTCACCAGGCTGCGGGCCGGGTTGCGATCGCTGGCCCGTCCGGTCGGCCCGCTGCCGCCGTTGTCGCGCCGGGGGCAGCTGTTCGACGCGCTCGTCGCGCTCGGGCTCTTCCTCGTCGCGGTCCAGGCCGGCGCCGAGAACGACCAGCCGGCCCCGCGCCAGATCGAGTTCGATCCCCGCATCGGGCCGCCCCCGCTGCCGCCCGACCCGGTGTGGCCGCCGTTCCTGCCGGTCGAGGACGAGGGGAACGGCGACACGGTGGTCCTGCTGATGCTGGTCGCGCTGCCACTGCTGTTCCGGCGCCGGTATCCGCTGACGGTGCTGTGGGTGGTGCTGGTGTTGGGAGTGATGGTCAGCGAGAACCCGGCCGCGCTGCGACTGTCCTTCTTCGCCTGTGTGATCGCCGGCTACAGCGCGGCCGTCTTCAGCCCGTACAAAATCCCGGCCCTGGCCAGTCTGCCGGTGGCCGCGCTGCTGCACGCGGGGCTGCAGTCGGACGCCAGTTCGGTCTCCGACAGCGCCGTGCCGTTCATGATCCTGCTGCCGATCGCGGTCGCCGCCGAGGGACTGCGGCGGTGGAAGCAGCACGCCGACGACGGCCGGGCCCGGATGGCGGCCATGGAGCACGAGCAGATCGAGGCGCTGCGCCGGGCGACCGAGTTCGAACGGGCCCGGATAGCCCGCGAACTGCACGACGTGGTGACCCACAACGTCAGCGTGATGGTGATCCAGGCCGGTGCGGCCCGCAAGGTCATGGACTCCACCCCCGACGACGCCCGGGCGGCCTTGCTGGCGGTCGAGGCGGGCGGCCGGGCCGCGATGACCGAGCTGCGCCACGTGATGGGCCTGCTCACCATGGACGGCGACATCCTCGCCTCGGACCTGGCGCCGCAACCCGGACTGGACGGCCTGGACGCGCTGATTCAGCGGATGCGCGACTCGGGCGTCGAGGTCGAGCTCGTCGAGCACGGCCGGCGAGGGGAGCTGCCGTCCGGCGTCGAGCTGACCGTCTACCGGTTGGTGCAGGAGGCGCTGACGAACACCGTCAGACACGCGGCCGGGGCGTCCGTCCGCGTGCTCGTCGACTACGCCGGGGACCACCTGCTGGTCGAGGTCACCGACACCGGCGGCCGCTCCGGCGCGACCGCCAACACCGCCGGCGGCGGGCGGGGGCTGATCGGCCTGCGGGAGCGGCTCGCGGTCTACGGTGGGACGCTCGAGGCCGGTCCCCGCCTGACCGGCGGCTACCGGGTGAAGGCCCGGATCCCCTTGGAGACGACATGAGCGCGGCGCTGCGGGTGGTGGTCGCCGACGACCAGGCGCTGGTCCGGGCCGGCTTCCGGATGATCCTGACCGCCGACGGCATCGAGGTGGTGGCCGAGGCGACGAACGGCACGGAGGCCGTCGACGCCGTCCGGCAGCACCGCCCCGACGTGGTGCTGATGGACATCCGCATGCCGGGCATGGACGGCCTGACCGCCACCCGCCAGATCCTGTCCGGCGCCGCGGAGGCCCCCCGCGTCATCATGCTCACGACCTTCGACCTCGACCATTACGTGTACGCCGCCCTGACCGCCGGCGCCAGCGGCTTCCTGCTCAAGGACGTCACCCCCGAACAGTTGGTCGGCGCCGTCCGCCTGGTCCGCACCGGCGACGCCCTGCTCGCCCCGGCCATCACGCGCCGCCTGGTGCAGCATTTCGCCCACCACGACGCCGAAGCCCCGCCCCTGCACCGCGACCTGGCTGCCCTGACGCCCCGCGAGCTCGAGGTGCTGGGCCTGCTCGCCCACGGCCTGAGCAACGCCGAACTGGCCGCCCGCCTGCACCTGTCCGAGGCCACGGTGAAAACCCACGTGGCCCGCATCCTGGCCAAGCTGGGCCTGCGGGACAGGGTCCAAGCCGTGGTCGTCGCCTACCGCACGGGCCTGGCCGCCCCCTCAGGCGAAACCCGTTCGCGCCGCCCGGCCGGCCCGTGTGACATTTTTCCGGGTCGCTAGCTCGACTGGCCAGAGCATCCGGCTGAGTAGCGTGTCCGCTCCCCGCCTCGCGCGGTCATGGCGGCGCTTCCTTCACTTTCGGGATCGGAGGGTTCGGGGTTCGAGTCCCCGACGGCCCACCCAGCGAAACGGACACCCATGAGGACCCTGAAGCGGATACCCAGGTGGACGGGGTTCGTCGTCGATCTTTGCGAACCAGGCGGAGGGTTGTCCCGGTTGTGAGGATGGCCTCTGCTTTCCCGGCGACTGCCGAAGGCTCCGGAAGTCGATCGCTTTATCAGGCAGTTGACTTCCAGCCAATATAAGCCTGACTTATACTGCGGTGATGTGGGAAGTGCGGCTTCATCCGGAGGTCGAGGCATGGTTCCTTGACCTCTGCCAAACCGATGCGACCACCGCGGACCTGGTGGCAGAGGCGATCGACGTCCTCGTCGAACAGGGGCCGGCCCTCGGCCGCCCGCTGGTGGACCGGTTGAAGGGCAGCACCTACCACAATATGAAGGAGCTACGACCCGGCTCCGCGGGCTCGACCGAAGTTAGAATGATCTTCGCGTTCGACCCGGCGAGGGAGGCGGTGTTCCTGGTCGCCGGCGACAAGTCGGGACGATGGCAGACCTGGTACCAGTCGGCGATCTCGCTTGCCGACGCCCGTTTCGCCGAGCACCTGGCCGTCCTGAAAGCAGAGGAGCAGTCATGACCGAGCCCGCGAACTGGCGCGACGTCAAGGCCAAGGCCCGCACGGCCGACCCGACCTGGGACAGCGCCGAGCGCGTGGTCCGGCGTCAGCAGATGCGCGAACAGATGCTCGCCGCCGTCAGCGGCGCCCAACTGGCCGAGATCCGCCAGCAACTTGGGCTGACCCAGGTCCAACTGGCCGAGGCGACCGGGCTGTCCCAGGCCCGGATCAGCCAGATCGAGAACGGCGACGCCGTCGGGCTCGACACGCTGCGCGCCTACGTCGTCGGCCTCGGCGGCCACCTCGACATCGTCGCCCGGATCGGGAACATCCAACTCAACGTGGCATGAACCAGCCTTTCCCTACGGGTCTTCGCCGAGACGGATGCCGCCCGGCTCATTCGTTCGACGCTTGCGACCGGGCAGTTCGTACCGGCAGCGGTTCACCAGCGACCATCAACACGGATTTCGCAATCTGATACCGCAGGTCCACTGTATTTCCCTGGGGGGCGACCCCCAGACCCCACGGTGCGGTGGGCGCGGTCGACGTGTCGGTCGCGCTTTCGTCGGGCTTGCGTCCTACGGCCGGCCTCTTCACCGTCAACACCATCCGCCTGCTGGCGTCGAGGTTCGTTGTAGAGATGCTCAGTTCGTAAGTACTCCGCATGCGGCTCTGCGGGCCGCGCCACTGCGGAATCCTTGGGCAGCTGAGTTACCGTTTCGGACGCCGTCGACGGCCGACCTTGACGGCATATCTGGTCTCATGACAAGTTGACAGGTGACCGACCGCGGCGGCCGATGAGCTTGTCGCGGCGGCAGGTCAGACCGCAGATGCGGCCGCGCAGTCGCATGGGTAGCGCTTGGCATGGGACGCTGGGGACAGCATCCGCCGACCGGTTAGGCGATCCGATGAGCGTGGCAGTGCTGGAGCATCCGGAGCCGTGGAGCGAGGACGAGTTCTTCGCACTCGGCGAGACCTCGAACCGGGTCGAGCTGGTCGATGGGAGCCTGTGGGTAAGTCCCGCATCGAGCAAGCGTCACCAGCACATTGCTTTCCTGCTGGCGATGGGTCTCTACGGCGCAGCCGAGCAAGCCGGGCTCCTCGTGTTGCAGGACGTCAACCTGCGGCTGGCCGGCGGGCGCATCCTGCAGCCGGACCTGCTCGTGGCCGATACCGACGACGTCGGTACGACAGTGGAGGCCGTCGAAACCAAGCTGGTCGTTGAAGTGGTCTCACCGAGCAACGCTGGAACGGATCGGTTGCTCAAGCCTCAGTTGTACGCGGCGGCGCGGATCGGCTGGTATCTGCGTGTGGAGCAGCCCCAGGACTCGGTGGAGCTGCACCTTCAACGACTGGACGGCGACCACTACGTCTCGGGTGACGTCGCCAGTCCCGGCCAGGTGCTGGCTTCCGAGGAGCCATTTCCGTTCCGGCTTGAAGTCGCGTCTCTGCTGCGCCGCCGCCGCATCGGTTGACCCAGCCGGTCGCTTGTTCAACCTCCGCGCATAAATGGAGCCGCTTGACCATGGCGTGAACTGATCAATTGGTCGCCTTGTAAACCTCCGGCCACAACGGTCACGTGGTTTGCATGGTGCAACGTTCGGCCCACCAACGCTCTGACCTGCGGTCAGCTCGACCGCGCCTTTGGCATTGCGCGAACCGGCTATCACGACACGCCCTGGTATAGCATCGCTGCTATGCGTTGGGGTGTTGTCGAGCTTGAGCCGGAGGTGGAGAAGTGGCTGGAGAGTCTGCCGACCGCTCAGTTCGCCCACGCCGCGTTCTACGTCGACTTGCTTGCTGAGCAAGGTCCGCTGCTGGGTGAGCCGTACACGAAGCAGCTTGAACGGAAGCTGCGCGAGCTGCGGTTCCACCTGGAGCGGCGCTCGGTCCGAATCACGTACTGGATCGCGACCGACCGGAGGATCATTCTGTTGACGGTCTTCCACAAGACGCGCATGCGGGACGAGCGGGAGATCGACCGGGCACGCCGGGCGTTGGCGCGGTGCATCGACGAGGCGCACGAGGTTGTGGACGAGGAGGCTGGGTCATGAGTGAAAGTGGCGGTTGGGCCGCGATGCGGGAGCGGCGAATGGCGGAGCCGGGCGCCGTCGAGGCCTACGACGCTGCGCGTTTGGCCTTTGAACTCGGCCGTTCTGTTCGAGAACTTCGCGAGCGCCGGGGCTGGAGCCAGACGCAGCTGGCGAAGGCGTCGGGAATGACGCAGTCCGCGGTCGCCCGGTTCGAGGCGGGCGGAACGGTTCCTACCTTGTCGGTGCTGGAACGGCTAGCGACGGCATTGGACGTACGGCTCAGAGTGGGTTTCGAGGCCGCTTAAGACCGCAGCGAACTGTAACGCCGATTACGACGGCGCTCGGCGCGCACCGCGACGTTCCTGTGACCTGGGTAAAGGCCCGTCATCGGTTTACCGGAAACGGCCGTAGCGTGGTTCGCATGTTACCTGTGCGGACGGTCAGCTCGATTGAGGCGTTGCGCGAACCGCGCTGGGCCGGTAGCCGGGTTCGTGATGCGTTCACGAGACTCGAGCTGGGGACGTCAGGCGGCTGTCTGCTGCCAGGGGTCGATGAGCGGGATCCCGGTGTCGACGAAGTCCTTGGTGTTGCGGGTGGCGAGGGTCGCGACCTGTGATCGGCAGATGGCGGCGATCTGGCCGCCGGATCCGCTGATCGGGTTGCCGTCGGCTTCGCGGCCGGCGACCACGTCGGCGTAGGCCGTAGCTGCGGCGAGGTCGAAGGGTAGGACTTGGCGGGGGAAGGCGGCGAAGATCTCGTTGGCCGCCTGGTGCAGGTCGTGTTTGCGGCGGCCGTCCGACAACCGCGCGATGCCGTAGCGGATCTCGGCGACCGTGACCGACGTGGTGTAGAGGCCGGTGCTGGACGTCTGCTGTAGCCAGGCGAGCACCGCTGGAGTTGGTGTGGCCCGCATGAGTTCGGAGACGACGTTGGTGTCGAGGACGATCATCACTCGCCGAAGTCCGCCGCTCGGGGTGGAGTGGTCCGGGCCGGAACGTCGAGGTCGACCCCGCCCAGCCGCCCGAACCGCTCGGTCAGCGCGCTGAAGAGATCGGTTCTCGGGCGTTCGTCTTCGGCGGCGGCCGCGGTGAGGATCAGGCGGATCTCAGCCTCCATGGACCGGCCGTGCCGGGCAGCTCGGAGACGCAGTTTCTCTTTGACCGAGTCGTCCAAGTCCCGGATGCTGAGGGCTGCCATGGCGCATCTCCTCGTCGTCGGCGTTGATAGCAACGCTAGCGCAAGGCGGCGACAGGCAATTCCCGGCCATCCTCTACTGATGCCGGTTCCGCGCCGCCGGCAGCCGGCGGTCCTGGTGATCGGCTTGGGTGTCAGGGGTCGGAGGGCGGCAATTCTCCTCCACGTTTGCAGCGCGGTTTCCTTGCTGACTTCTGGAAGGTCCGGCACTGTCGGAGGGCTGTGATTCTTCATCGCATCGGCTTTCCCCGGAGGCGCTGTGACTGACGACCTGATCTCGGCGAACGTTCCCATCGAGTCCGTGCCGGCCGCCTCTGTCCTGCCGCGTACCGCCACCGTGGTCGTCGACGATGGCACCACGATCGCCTATCACTGCTGGGAGCCGGATGCCGTCGTCATAGCTCACCCGGTACCAGTCGTGCTGCAGCACGGTTTCACCGCTGACACGATGGTTGACTGGCTGATCCCGGGCACGGTCGCCGGTCTCACCGCCGCCGGACGTCGTGTTGTGGGGGTCGACGCCCGCGGCCACGGCCGGTCCGGTAAGTCGCCTGACGCCGCGCGCTACGGCGAGCGGCGGATGGCCGACGACCTTCTCGACGTCGTAGCGCTGCTCGATGCGCCCGCCATAGATCTCGTCGGCTACTCGATGGGAGCGGTCGTCGCCCTGCTCGCCGCGGCCGAGCGACCCACCATCCGCCGGCTCGTCGTCGGTGGAGTAGGCGCGGGCATTGTCGAAGTCGGCGGCGTGGACACGCGTGCGCTACCGAGCGACCGACTGGCCCATGCCTTCCTGGCCGAAGACCCGGACGACCTGTCGCCTGAGATCGCCGGCCTGCGGACGCACGCCGAGATGCTCGGTGGCGACTTGCCGTCGCTGGCCGCGCAGGCCCGCGCCGTGCATCGCGCCGGCATCGACCTCGCCGCCGTCACCGCCGAGACACTCGTCATCGCCGGCGATACCGATCCTCTGGCTGAGCGCCCACACGTTCTGGCCGGGGCCATCACCGGCGCTCGCTTGTGCCTGGTCGACGGCGGGCACGATGTCGTCGGCAGCAATCCGGACTTCCGCTCCGCGATCATCGATTTCCTCACTCGCTGACTTGCGCGAGCGACCTGACAACGGGAACGCGCGGCTCGGGCGCCGGCAGGTCCTTTCAGGTGCGGGGTCCTCGAACGCGCGGCATCGGATCGCCGCTCACCACAAGGCGGTTCGCATGGCGCAACGTTCGGCCCACCGAAGCTGACACCCCAACGGACGGGCACGAGCACCGGTCCGGCCGCGGGCGCCGGGCTCGGCAGTGCTATGCCGCTACCTGCGGCTGCCCGGGTGGAATGTGTCCGTTTCGCCGCGCGTCCCTGCGGATACCTGACCACACGTGCATCGCTCGTCGGCCCGATCGCCGAGCTGTCGGCGCGGCTCGACGCCGAGATCGGCGCCCGGCTGCCGCGCTGGGGCCGGCCGTCGCTCATCGACCCGGCCGTCAAGGCGGCCGAGGACGGCTTCGCGGTGCTGCCGCGAGGCTCCCCGGGCCACGGTGACCGGTGAGCTGCAGCGCTTCTTCACGTACTGGCGGCAGACGAGCCGGCGCACCGACTACGACCTGCCGGTGCTGCTGCTCGACGGCGCATGCGCTCTCCGCAGCCCTCAGCCGGGCCGTGGGCGGCAGTGTGAACTGCCGCCCACGGCCGGTGGCTCAGCCGGTGGTCACCGGCAGCGACCACACGTCGGCGATCGACGGGTCGTAGTTGCGTCCCTCGGCGTCCTCCTGGAACCGGACCCGCACCTTGCCGTCGGCGGTCAGGTCGGCCCGGTCGACCAGGACCTGGTAGCTGAGCGCGCCCACCCCGCCCTCGGCGCGCTGATACGACCGGGAGTGGACGACGACCCCGTCGACCAGGATGTCGTAGTCCTTCAGTTGCGCCCGGTCATAGGTCTCGACCGCGCGCAGAACGAACGGCGCGTCGGGCGCGACCGCGAGGTCGAACTCGAAGTAGCCGCCCGCAACCCCCTGATAGGTGTACCGCCGGGTCAGCCCGGCCTCGGTGCTGGCACCCGACTCGGCCGAGGCCTTCAGGTTGTGGGCCTGTTCCGAGGCGCTGTCCCCGAGATCGGCGTGGTCGGTCGCGCCGGGCGGCGGGACGGCGAGGACGACCCGTACGCCGGCGGAGGCCTTGGCGCCACCGGCGGCGGCCGTCAGCGTCGTCAGGCCCTCGGTGACGGTGATCGGCGCGGTCACCGGTACCACCACCGTGCTCTCCTGACCGGCCGCGACGTCGTAGGACTGCGCCGGTCCGGTCGGCCATCCCGCCGGCCCGGTCACGGTGAGGCTGCCCTGCGCCCGGATCGTCGAGCGGTTGCGCACCACCACACTGAGATCGGTCATGCTGCCGGGCGCCACTTCGGCCGAGCCCGCGGTGATCTCGACCGCCGGCGCAATCGTGAGGGCAGCCCCGATCGGCAGCGTGGCGGCGCCGGTATGCCGCCGATAGCTCACGGCGCCGGCCAGGTCGGCCGGCCCCGGCGCCTGGCCCGCTCCGACGCGTACGTCATAAGTTGCCGTCACCGTGCCGCCGGGCCGCACCGAGGTCGCCGGGGCCGGCCCGACCCTGGTCGACGTCCAGCCGGCCGGGACCGGCAGGTCGATGCGGACGTCGGTGAGCGCGGTGCTGCCCTTGTTCTGCAGCCCCGCCTCGACGCGCACGACGTCGCCGGGAACGAGGTCCCCGGGCGGCACGGTCAGCGAGGCGACCGCGCCGACCAGCGCGGCTGAGACCCGCGACAGACGCGTACGGATCTCGGCCACCTTCGCGCGCAACCCGGTGTTGCCCGTGCGCCGGTCGACGTCGGCCGCCGCAGCCAGCGCGAGGTGCACGGCGGTAGCGGTCGCGGCCGGGGAAACCTTGCCGTAGCTGAGGTCGGCGGCCGCCGTCGTGACCGCCAGAACGGGCGCCTGTCTCCTGATCGACGCCGCCGCGACCCGGGCCTCGCCGAGGTCGCCGCGGACGGCGTCGACCGCGAACCTGTAGGTGCCCGAGCCCACGGTGAACACCGCGTTGCCGCCGGCCATCCTGACGAACGTGACGCCCTCGGACGCCGGCTTCCCGCCTTCGGTGACCGCCCAGCGGCTGGCCGCCGGGATCTCCACGGTGGCTGTGGTGTTGCCCGGAACGGTGACGTCGAGCGCCATCTGCCCGGCCGCGTCGAGCTTCCAGCTGCTCACGAACTGGCCGTACCGGGAACGGTAGGTGGCCCGGGCGGAGGTGAGGCCGCCGCCCGGCTTGGGTCCGATGGTGACGTGCCGGAACCCGGGCGCCGCGTCGTCGGGCCGGATACCGCCGACGGTCCGGTACATCCAGTCGCCGACCGCGCCGTACGCGTAATGGTTGAAGGAGTTCATCCCGACGTCGCCGAAGCTGCCGTCGGGCTTGATGGAGTCCCAGCGCTCCCAGATCGTGGTGGCCCCGCGGGCGATCTCGTAGCCCCACGAGGGGAAGTCCTTGTTCGTCAGCAGCCGGTAGGCGATGTCGAGGTGCCCGGTGTCGGACAACGCCGGCAGCAGATCGGGAGTGCCGAGGAAGCCCGTCGACAGGTGGTAGCCACGCGAGGCGATCCGGTCCGCGAGCCGCTGCCCCGCGGCCTCGCGCCGGTCGGCCGGCACCAGACCCATGCTGAGAGCCAGCACGTACGCGGTCTGGCTGTCGCCCTGCACCCGCCCGTCGGCCGAGACGTACGCCTCGGCGAACGCGCCGGTGACCGCGGTGGCCCGGGCGCCGTACTTCTCGGCGTCGACCGTACGACCCAGCGCGGCCGCCATCTCGGCGAAGAGCCGGGTGCTGTACGCCGCGTAGGCGGTGCCGATGACGCCGGCCGGCGTCGGGTCGTCCAGGTTCAGCCAGTCCAGGTACGGCCCGGCTGCCGGCCGCAGCAGGCCGCTGCTGGTGGCCTGCACGTAGTCGACGTATCGGCGCATCGAGTCGTAGTGGTCGGCCAGCACCTTCGTGTCGCCGTAACGCTTCCACAGCGTGTACGGCACGGTGATCCCGGCGTCGGCCCAGCCGGAAGCCCCGTCGCCGCAGCAATTGCGCGGAGCGACGTCCGGGTAGGCCCCGTTGGCCGACTGGGCGTCCCGCAGGTCGGCCAGCCACTTGGTGAGGAAGCTGAGCGAGTCCATGTTGAACGTGGCCGTCTCGGCGAAGACGTTGATGTCGCCGGTCCAGCCGAGCCGCTCGTCGCGGGCTGGGGTGTCGGTCGGGATGGACAGGAAGTTGCCCCGCTGCCCCCACACGATGTTGCTCTGCAACTGGTTGACCATCGGGTCGGAGGTGGTCAGCTCGCCGGTGAAGGGCGCTGCCGTGCCCATCACCCGGCCGGTCACGGTGGCCAGGGTCGGCGTGCCGGGGAAGCCGGTCAGCTCCACGTACCGGAAGCCGTGGAACGTGAAGCGGGGCTCGTACACCTCGGCGCCCCCACCGGCCAAGGTGTAGTAGTCGGTGGCCTGCGCTGTCCGCAGGTTGGCCGTGTACACGGTGCCGTCCGGGTTGAGCACCTCGGCGTGCCGCAGCCGCACTGTCTGCCCGGCCGCGCCGGTGACCCGCAGCCGGGTCGCGCCGACCATGTTCTGGCCGAGGTCGAACACCCACACGCCGGGCCGGGGCTGGGTGAGGGTCTTCGCGCTCAGCTCCTGGGTCACCTTGACCGGCGGGTCGATCTGAGCCACCAGGCGTTGTGTCGGCGCGTCGCTGCCCACGGTGGCCGCGGACCAGCCGGCGTCGTCGAAGGCGGAGACCCGCCAGCCCGGTGGGTCGAGGCGGGCGTCGTACGTCTCGCCGTGGATGTTGTCGCCCCGCAGCACCGGGCCATCGGCGGCGCGCCAGCTGCCGTCGCTGACGACGGTCTGCGACGTGCCGTCGGTGTAGTCGACGCGCAGCTCCGTGAGCAGTTGGGGCCGGTCGCCGTACTGCTTGTCGCCGGACCAGCCGATGGAACCGGAGTACCAGCCGTCACCCAGCATCGCGCCGATGGTGTTCTCGCCCGCGACCAGCCGGTCGGTGACGTCGAAGGTCTGGTACTGGATCCGCTTGTTGTAGTCGGTCCAGCCCGGCGCGTGCTGGTGGTCGCCGACCCGGGCGCCGTTGAGCGAGAGCTCGTAGGCGCCGAGCGCGGTCGAGTAGATCCGGGCCCGGCTGACCTTGTGGTCGACACGGAATTCGCGGCGCAGCAACGGTTTCCCGGCGGTCTCGGCCAGCAACGTCTCGGTCGAGCCGGACACCTCGAGCCCTCGCGGCGTCGGCGTGCCCGCGGTGAACGGGTTGGCGCCACCGGTCAGGTCGGCGTCGACCTCGGTCCTGCCGCCGACCACGACCTTGACCGAGTGGACGACGGCGGCCTCGGCGCCCGCCGTCCGCAGCCCGACGGTTCCGCCCGCCCGCTTGTCATCCACGGTGGTGTCGACCAGGTTGCCGTCGACGAACGTCCTGATGGTCGTGCCGGTCGCCTCGATCCGCAGATCGTGCGGCTGGTTGAAGTCCGCCGGCGCGATGGCGAGAGGCACCTCCTTGAGAAGCTGCCAGCTGCCGCCGACCCGAACGTGCGGCCGCAGCACCGGAACGTCGTTGAAGTTGGCCAGCTGCCACATGTACGCGTCGTTCACGTTCCGGGCCCGGAAGAAGACCCCAGCCGCGTCCCTGGTGACCGTCAAACGTACGTCCACTGTGTAGTCAGTCCAGGTGGCGCCACCCCGTTCCCGCCCGATCCACTTGGCGTGCCAGTCCGAAGCCTTCAGCAGCCCGGTTTCCCACCACGACGGCGCGCTCCAGGCCGAGCCTCGGCCCTCGTCGTCCCAGACGCGCACCTGCCAGTGATAGCGGGTCGCCGAAGTCAAAGTCCTTCCCCCGTACGGGATCTGGGTCGACTCCGCGCTCGTCTTCCGCCCGCTGTCCCAGACATCGGCGGCGCCCGCCGCCAGCTTGGCCGCCGTCGAGGCAACCCGTACCTGGTACGCCGATTGCGTGACCCCGCGCCGCGAGGAGCCGATCAGCCACCCCAGCCGCGGATTCGGCGTGTCGATGCCGAGCGCGCCCGAGACGCCCTCGACGGTAAGCCCGGTAACGGCCGGCGCCGCCGCAGCAGCTCCCGCAGCTCCCGCTGGAGACGCGGTGACAGCCGTGAGCGTGCCCGCGACACACATGACGGCAGCCAGCAGACGGATGCCCGCCCGCCGAAGTCCCATTGTTCGTTTCAAGTCGCACCCTCCCGATCGATCGTGTGACGGAGTGGCCACCGACCGGGCGCGTGCCATCGCGGCACGCCCAAGCGCCCCGAAGACTATCGCTGATTCATGAAACGTTTCATCACGGTCGGTAACACGATCGTACGGTTCCGGTCACACAAGCGCAATCATGCACGTCGATCCGTCTCGGCCCGGATCCAGCGGAGGCGCCGACGGACACCAACCGAAGTGGGCGGACTCAACGCCCCTCTGCCGGAAGTCGCGAGTACGAGTCTCGCCCGGGCCCGCGCACGGCGGCGCGCGGGCACCAAGGTGTGCAACGCACGCGCGGTTCGTCCATTGCCGTCACGCCACGGGTGTATACCGACGAGATTGAGGTGGGCCGGCGACGGACTTCACGGCTGCCGGCGACGCAGAGCCCGGGCCGACAGCGTGGCCGCGCCGATGACGGCGGCGAGGATTCCGAGCGCCCACGGCCACCAGCTCCACCAGGTGTCCGCCGAGGCCTGCGCAGCGCCGCGAACCGCCGGAGCCGGGGCTGTCTGGGCGGCTTTCGCCCGCACCGCGACGGTCGCCTCGCTGGTGTACGGGGCGGGCGCGCGAACCGTCACCCGCCAGTCCCCCGGGGTCAGAATCGGGCCGCTGGCATAGAAACCCTGCCCCTCCCCCGCCGGTTCGAGCTGGACCGGGCCGACGGCCTGCCCGTCCGCGGCGGTGGCGCTGACGACCAGTCGCACCACTGCCTCGAGTCGGTGGCCGTCGGCGTGCTTCGCCTGCACGGTGACGCCGGTGGCGCCGTCGCCGGCCACCTCGAGTTTGAGCTTTCCCTCGTGGGCCCACGCGGGGCCGGCCACCGGCACGAACGCCAGCACCAGTCCGGTCAGCACAGCGGCACCCGTACGGCGCATCGAGTACTTCCTTTCTTCGGGCACAAGGGGCCCGCCCCGGAGCGGGACGGACCCCCTGGTGCGTCAGCGTGAACGGTTCGACGGAGGCTTCCGGGTCGGGTCGCCCTTGAGCCAGCCGTTGCCGGCCTTCCCGGCGAACGACCCGGCTGTGCCGCCGAGCCGCACGATCATCGCGTCGGCGTCGCGGAGCAGGGTGTCGCGGACGTCGGTGTCGGTGACCAGCTTGGTGTCGGCGGCAAGCTTCTTGAAGGCTTTCAGCTCCTTGATCGCCTTGTCGTCCTTGCCGCCCGCCTCCGCCTTGCGTACCGCGTCAAGCTTCTTCGACAGATCCTTGTGCCCCTTGCTGGAGAGCCGGCTGGTCGCCTTGAATCGGTCCAGCAGGTTCTGCATGTCCCGGAACGAGGTGGCCACGAAGAATTGCACCGTGGTCGTCGTGCGGTTGCCGGCCTTGTCGATCGCGGTCGCGGTCAGGTCGTGCAGGCCGAGCGGCAGCTCGTACAGGGCCAGCAGGGCGCCGTTGGTGTACGCCTGCCCGTCCAGGGTGGCCGCGGTGCTCTGGATTCCGGAGCTCGGGTCGACCGCCTGCCAGGAGACCCGGACGTCCTGGCTGTCGCCGTAGAGCTGACCGTGGGCCAGCCCCGCGACGAGCAGGGTCGGCTTGCTGCCGTCGATGCGGAGGACCGCCGACTTCAGCGTCTCCGCGTTGCCGGCCTTGTCGGTGGCCCGGTAGAGCAGCTCGTGCTGCCCGTCCCCGGTCACGTCGATCGGTGCGGTGTACGGCGTCCAGGCGCCGCCGTCGAGCGACCACTCCAGCCGGCCGACTCCCGATCCGGCGTCGGCCGCGGTCAGCGTGACCGGGATGACCCCCGCGTGCCAGCCGTTGTCGTTGGCCGGAGCGAACTGCGCCGTGGTGAGCGGGGCCGTGCTGTCGATCTTGACAGCGACCGACTTGGCCGTCTCCACGTTGCCGGCCTCGTCGGTCGACCGGAAACGCACCTCGTGGGCGCCGTCGCCGCTGACCAACACCGGAGCGGTGTAGGCGGTCCAGGCTGTGGCGCCGTCGAGCTGATACTCGGTGCCGGCCACGCCGCCCTCGTCGGCCGCGGTCAGAGTGACCGTGGCCGCCGCGGTGTGCCACCCGTCGACCGGCGTCCCGGAGACCTCAGCCGTGGTGACCGGCGCCTCGGTGTCGCTCGCCGCGGTGCTGACCCGGAAGTAGTCGAACGCCGCGGTCTTCGAGGCGGTCTGGTTCGCCCCGAGGGTGAAGAGACCCATCTTGGGCGTGGCCCCGACAGCCGCGTTGGTCAGCGCCGGGAACGTGGTCCAGTCGGTGCCGTCGGCCGAGTAGGACGCGGTGTAGGTGGTGCCCGCCTTGGCCAGCCGCAGGTGCCACACGGCCGAGGTCAGGCTGCCGAGCTGTGGCTGCGGATCCTGCACGGCCGCACCGATCTCGCTGCGGAACTCGAGCCTGCGGCTGAGCGGTTGCCCGGCCGTGTTGTCGAGGACGTAGTCGAACTTGATGTAGTTGTCGTCGTCGCCGTACACGATGAGACCGGCCTGCTGGTACTGCTCGTCGAGCAGGCTGCCGTCGACCTTCGTCTGCACGGTCCAGTCGCCCGTCGGCGCGTTCTGCAGCATGAAGTTCGTCGGCCCGGTGTTGCTCGCGGTGTAGATGTCACCGTTGGACACGTCGATCCGCAGCGACCCGTCGGTGACCCGGTAGGCCGCCGCGTCCTCGCGGACGATCGCGTCCCACCGGCACTTGTCCAGCGTGGCCGCGGTGAACTCGTCCGACGGATCGACCGGTCCGGCCGGCTCGTCGGGCGTGAGCCGGAACCAGTCGAAGGCCGCGTCCACCACCGGCGCCGTGGTGCCGCCGTTGAGGGCGAAGACCCCGACGCGCGGGTTGACGATGCCGGCCAGGGCAGCCGGGCGGCCGGCCGGGGTGAACGACTGGCCGTCGGCCGAGGCCTCCGCGGTCAGGTTCGTCCCGTCGCTGCTGATTCGCAGATAGACGACCTCACCGGCGGGCGCCGCGGTGCTGTCACCGTTCTCGTTCCGTGGGGTCCCGGCGGTCTCGCGGATGAATTCCACCGTACGGGCGCCGTTGTAGATGAGGTCGAGCTTGGCGTAGTTGTCGTCGTCGCCGTAGACGATCAGGCCGGCCTGCTGGTAATTGGCGGTGACCGGCAGCGTGATCTTCGTGGTGGCCTGCCAGGCGCCGGCGGGCGCCGGTTGCACCACCAGGTTGGTGGCGTCGTTGCGGGTGCCGTAGAGGTCACCCACGCCGGTCGGCAGGCGCAGCGATCCGCCCGAGACCGAGAAGGTCTGGTTCTCGCGGACCACCGTCCAGCGGTCGCGGGCCAGCGAATCACCGGTGAAGTCGTCCGAGCGCGCCCCGAGACAGTCGGTGTTCGGCGCCTCCACCTTTACGGGCACGTTGGTGTAGGCCTTGGCGCCCCGCTTGTCGGTCACCGTCAGCGTGGCGGTGAAATTCCCGGGCGTCCGGTACGTGTGACTGGCGTCCAGAGTGTCGGCCGTGCCCCCGTCGCCGAAATCCCAGGCGTACGTCAGCGGGGTGTCGCCTTCCTCGTCGGTGGCCGTGCCGTCGAACGCGACGGTGACCGGAGCGGTGCCGGCGGCCGGTGTCGCGACCGCGCTCACCGTGGGCGGCGCGTTCTCGGTGACGCCCCGGCCCAGGAAGTCCATCCAGTTCACGTTGAACAGGAAGCCCGTCCCGCCGGCCGGGTCGCGGGCGACGAAGAACAGCGACTCGGTGTCGGTGGCGGTGACCGGAGCCGTGACGTCGGCCCAGTTCCCCCACCCGCCGGTGCCCGCCACGTCGGCCGTGGCGACCAGCGGGCCGTCGGGCGCGCCGGAGCGGACCTCGAGCCGTCCGCCGGCCGTGCCCGACGAGACCCGGAAGCGGATGGAGTCGACGCCGGTCAGGCTGGCCGGGTCGATCGACCACCAGTCGCCGTCCTCGACGAAGCCGATGTTCTGGCCGCCGCCGGCCGGGTCGTTGGTGGTCTCTTTCTGCACACCCGCGTCGCCGCCGCCGACACCGCCGGGCACGCGGCCCGTGGCGGTGAAGTACTCGGCCTGCTTGCGCTTGGGCTGCAACTGCTCGATCGCGCGGCCGGTGAGCGGACCGGCCCCGCCACTGCCGCCGTCGTCGGTGTAGGTCGCCTCGAACACGGCGAAGACGTTGGCCTCGGCGCCGTGCCCGGCGGCCAGGGCGGTCTGCACGGTGCCGGTGCAGCCGGTGTGCTGCTCCAGCGGGTGGGCGTGCTCGTCGTGGCCGAGCAGCACCTGCAGGCGTACGCGGTCGCAGTCGATCGTGCCGTCCTCGGGGTCGGTCACCTTGATCGTGTACTTCACCTGGTCGCCCCACTCGAAGAAGCCGCCGTCGGGCGGGAACTCGATGGACACGGCCGGCATGGTGTTGCCGACGGTCACCGGCACGTTGGCCACCGCCGTACGCCCCTTGGGGTTGGTGACGGTGAGCTGCGCGGTGTAGTCGCCGGCCTCGGTGTAGGTGTGCGTGGGGTTGGCCTCGGTCGAGGTTCCGCCGTCGCCGAAGGTCCAGGCGTAGGTCAGCGTGCCGCCGTCGGGGTCGCGGGAGCCCGCGCTCGAGAACTTGGCGGTCAGCGGCACCGGCCCCGATGTCGGGGTGGCGCTGGCGGCCGCGATCGGCGCGCGCTCACCGGCGATGTAGTCGATCCGGTAGATCCCGGAGTTGTCGTTGTTCCCGCCGAAGCCGCTGCCCCACTCGATCAGGTACAGCGCGCCGTCCGGGCCGAACTCGAAGTCCATCGGGCGTACGAAGGTCATGCCGGTCAGCAACTGGTTGATGTCGACCAGGGACTTGCCGTCGGCGGTCACCTGCATCGTGTACATCTTCGACTGGTTCCACTCGCCGAACATGGCCTTGCCGTCGTAGTAGGCCGGCCACTGGCGCTCGGACTGCACCCCGGCGTCGAACCGGTAGACGGGCCCGCCCATCGGGGCGCCGCCCCCGCCGATCTCGGGGAAGCGCGGGTTGCCGCTGTAGTCGTAGTCGACCGTCGCGCTGACGACCGGCGGCAGGGTGGTCAGACCGGTGTTGTTGGGCGAGTTGTTGACCGGCGCCGCACAGTCGAACTTGGCCCCGCTCGGCCCGGACGGGAACTGGTAGTCGTTGTACGCGTAGTTCGCACCGGCGCAGTACGGCCAGCCGAAGTTGCCCGCGGCGCCGACGATGTTCCACTCCACCGTGCCCTCGGGCCCGCGGTTCGGGTTGGCCGCACTGGCGTCCGGCCCGTAGTCAGCGACGTACAGGGTGTTGGTGGCCGGGTCGGTGCCGATCCGGAACGGGTTGCGCAGGCCCATCGCGTAGATCTCGGGCCGCGTCTGCGCGGTGCCCGGCGCGAAGAGGTTGCCGGCCGGAACGGTGTACGTCCCGTCGTCCTCGGGGTGGATCCGCAGCACCTTGCCGCGCAGGTCGTTGGTGTTGCCCGCGGTCCGCTGGGCGTCGTAGTCCTGCCGCCCCGGCCGCTCGTCGATCGGCGTGAACGCGTCCGACTCGAACGGGTTCGTGTTGTCGCCCGTGGCCAGGTAGAGGTTGCCGTTGCCGTCGAAGGTCATGCTGCCGCCGGCGTGGCAGCAGGTGTTGCGCTGCGTGTCGACCTGCAGCACGACCTTCTCGGTAGCCGGGTCGATGCTGTCGCCGGCCACGGTGAAACGCGACAACAGGTTGCGCGCGACCCCGTCGTTGCGGGCGTAGTAGAGGTAGACCCAGCCGTTCTCGTCGAAGTCCGGGTCGAGCCGGATCCCGATCAGCCCGTCCTCGTTGCCGGTGAAGACGTCGAGGTCCACGGCGGTCACCGTACGACCGGTGTCCGGCTTGACGATCTGGACGCGGCCGTCACGCTCCACATAGAACACCCGGCCGTCGTCGGCGATGTCCAGCTCCATCGGGTTGCTGGTGTTGGCGTCCAGGGTGACCTTCTCGAAGCTCTCGGTCAGCGAGGCGCCGCAGTCGGCGTCCACCGCCCCGGCCGCGCTCCGGATGCCGCCCAGCAGGTGGGCGAGGAACTGCGGATCGGCGTACGACTCCTGGGTGTGCCCGCCACCGGTGTACCAGGCCCGCCCGCCGTCGTAGTCCTGGCACCAGGCGGTCGGGTGGTCGGAGCCCATCGCCCCGGCGCCCGGGGTGTAGCTGGTCTCGTCGAGGCTGGCGAGCACGTGGACGTCGCCGCGCGGGTTGGACCGGAAGTTGTACCACTCGTCGAAGCGCGACCAGCGTTCCGGCAGCCCGTCCGTGGACGGGTGGGCGGGGTCCTCGACCTTGACGGTGGCCTGCTGGTTGGCCGGGTGGGCGGAGAAGTACGCGCCCACCAGCTCGCCGTACCAGGGCCAGCTGTACTCCGTGTCGGAGGCGGCGTGGACGCCCACGTATCCGCCACCGGCCTTGATGTAACGCTCGAAGGCGCTCTGCTGCCCCGGGTCGAGCACGTCACCGGTCGTGGACAGCCAGATGACCGCCCGATACTTGGCGAGGTTGTCGTCGGTGAAGGCCGCCCCGTCCTCGGTGGCGTCGACGCTGAACCCGTTGTCGGCGCCCAGTTGCCGGATGGCGGCGATCCCGGCCGGGATCGCGTCGTGCCGGAACCCGGCGGTCTTGGAGAAGACGAGGACGGAGTAGGGCTCTTCGGCGGCGGCCGCCGGAGCCGGCGCGGCGAGCGCGGCCGGCGGACCGATCAGGCTGCCGGCCAGCAGGGCACACGACATCAGGGCAGCGGTCAGTAGATTCCGCCCAGGGTGGCGGGAACGTCGACGGGGCACGGGTGCTCCTTGTCCTTTGTAGACAGTTGATAGCCGGGCCGGCCCGCCGATGGCCTCCCCGTAGCGCACACGCATCGAAATTTGTTTATCAGTTGTACAAACTTCGGCCCTGCGCTTCGTTTCAAGCAAGAGATCGGCGTGTAACAGTTTGATAACTGACCGTGCCGATGCGCATCTCGCCCGGACAATGCGGGCCTATTGACCGATCTCTATCCGGCCGCTGATGATCGTTACGACCCGCCAGCCCCATGGCAGGCCGAAACGAAGGGCGACGACTCATGCGTCGTAACCGTCCCCTGGCCCGGATCGGGGCCGCCTCCGTCCTCACCACGCTCCTCGTTGCGGTGTGGGCCGCCCCTGCCTACGCCGACCCCCCACCCAACCTCCCGCAGAACGCGGGCGGCTACGAGCAGACGTTCTCCCCCGCCTACGACTACGACACCGACGGCTGCTACGCCACGGCCGCCATCGGGCCCGACGGCACGATCGCCACCGGGCTCAAGACCACCGGCGCGGTCAACGGCAGCTGCCGCGACCAGTGGGATCTCGACAGCGCCCAGACCTACGCCCGGTCCAAGTGCAACAACGGCTGGTGCGCGATCGTCTACGCCAGCTATTTCGAGAAGGACCAGGCCGTCGCCGGCAGCGGCCTCGGCGGTCACCGGCACGACTGGGAACACGTCGTCTCGTGGGTGAGCCAGGCCACCAACCAGGTCGAGTACGTCAGCACCACCCAGCACGGCTCGCAGGTGACCTATCCCCGGTCACAGGTGCGCTTCGAGGGCAGCCACCCGAAGGCCGTCTACCACAAGGACGGCGCGTCGACCCACTTCTTCCGGCTCGCCAACAGCAACGACGAGCCGCCCGAGAACCACTACCACAACTGGCGCTACCCGCCCCTGGTCGACTGGAACGGCTGGCCCAGCCTCGAGCTGCGCGGCCAGCTGATGACGGCCGACTTCGGCTCGGCCTCGATCAAGATCAAGGACGGCTCGTTCGAGTACCTGCTGAACGCGGCCAAACCGGCCGGCATCCCTTTCACTCCGTACGCCTAGGGTCTGTTTCGTAGTTGGGGTGGGAGCGAGGCGCGGTCCAGATTTCGTCTGGTGGTGGCCCGTGGAAGCCCGGCTCCCGGTGTTGGAACCGGGTTTTCGCGGGACGCCGCCAGGCGGGATCTGGGCCTCGCCGCAGCCCCGCCTCAACTACGAAACAGACCCTAAACCGGACCCGCTGCGGTTCAGCGCACCTGCCGTGCGCTGAACTGCATGCGCGGGGTGGCGTAGAACTCCTGAGCCTCGATCAGCTGGAGCTCACGCTCGCCGGAGCGGTAGGTGGTCTCGATCAGGTCGAAGACGCTCGAGGCCGTGCGTTCCAGCGCCACCACCGCGTCCTTGGCGGCGACGTAGTGGGCGGTGAACAGGGCCGCCGTCACGTCGCCGGAGCCGTTGGCCTTGAACGGCAGGTGCGGGGTGGTCACGAGCCAGGCGCCGGCGTCGTCGACGGCGAGCATCTCGATCGTGCCTTCCTGGCGGTCGGGCCGCTCCACGCTGGTGACCAGCACGGTCGAGGGGCCCAGGGCCCGGGCGAGGTCGGCCGAGGCCAGCGTCGACTCGATGCTCGCGGGCTCGGTGCCGGTCAGGAAGCCCAGCTCGAACTGGTTGGGGGTGATGATGTCGGCCACCGGCACCACCCTGTCGCGCAGCAGCTCGGGGATCTCGGGCGCGACGAAGCACCCCGACTTGGCGTTGCCCATGACCGGGTCGCACGCGTAGACCGCCGACGGGTTGGCCGCCTTCACCCGGCGCACCGCGTCGACGATGACGTCCCCGATGCCCACCGAGCCCTGGTATCCGGACAGGACGGCGTCGATCCGCGGGAACACGCCCCGCTCCTCGACCCCGAGCAGGATCTCGGCGACATCCGGCGGTGGGATGAGGGGCCCCCGCCACGCGCCGTAGCCGGTGTGGTTCGAGAAGTTCACCGTGGGAACCGGGACGACCTCGACGCCGAGGCGTTGCAGCGGGAACACGGCCGCGGAGTTGCCGACATGGCCGTAGGCGACCGCCGACTGGATGGACAGAACCTTCATCCCCCCAGCCTAGAGACCCCGGGGGTCGCCCAGCAGCCGGACCATGTGACGCCCGACGTCGACGGCGTTGTCGGCGTAGCGCTCGTAGAACCGGCCCAGCAGGGCGCCGTCGATGGCCGCCTCGACGCCCAGCGGCCAGTCGCTGCTGAGCATGACGGTGAACAGCCGGCGGTGCAGCTCGTCCATCACGTCGTCGTCGCGGTCGAGGCGGCCGGCCAGCACCACGTCGCCGTCGGCCAGGGCGGACACGACCGTCCCGGCCAGGCCGTCGGCCACGCCGCCCATCAGACCCAGGATCTCGGCCAGCTCGGGCGCCGCCGCGGGCACCGGGTGCCGCCGCAAGGTCGCCCGGGCGACATGCACGGCCAGGTCACCCATCCGCTCGAGGTGAGCGGCCACCTGCATCGCGCTCAGGAGGGCCCGCGTGTCCTCGCTGTCCGGTTGCTCACGGACGACCAGGTCGAAGATCCTGTCCTCGAGGACGCGGGAGAGCACGTCGATCTCGGCGTCGCGGACGGTCACCTGCTGGGCCAGCGTGCTGTCGGAGGTGAGCAGGGCCGCGCTGGCCTGCCGCATCGCCTCCCGCGCGGCCATGGCCATGGTGACCAGCGTGCCGCCGAACGCGTCGCGCATGCTCGCTCCTGTCCGAACGCGGAAAGACGCGAGCGTACCGCTACGTTGTGTCGCCGACGTCACCGAACGTGGGCCGGGGTCGAGGAGATACCGTGCTGAAGGCCGTCCACCGGAGGCACGATGGAGGCCTGGGCAGAGTCAAGGATGGGGAGCGCAACGTGAGTCAGAACGTGCTGGCGTCGGCGGCGGGTGTGGCCGCTCAGGCGGGCCGGAGGCGTACGTTCGCGGTGATCTCCCATCCCGACGCCGGCAAGTCGACCATGACCGAGGCGCTCGCCCTGCACGCGCGCGTGATCGGGCAGGCCGGCGCGGTGCACGGCAAGGGCGACCGCAAGGGCGTGGTGTCCGACTGGATGGCGATGGAGCAGCAGCGTGGCATCTCGGTCACCTCGGCCGCGTTGCAGTTCTCCTACCGCGACACCGTGATCAACCTGCTGGACACGCCCGGGCACGCCGACTTCTCCGAGGACACCTACCGGGTGCTGACTGCGGTCGACAGCGCGGTCATGCTGCTGGACGCGGCCAAGGGGCTGGAACCGCAGACGCTCAAGCTGTTCGAGGTCTGCCGCCAGCGGCAGATCCCGGTGATGACCTTCATCAACAAGTGGGACAGGCCCGGCCACGACGCCCTCGCGCTGCTCGACGAGATCGAACAGCGGATCGGGCTGCGACCGACCCCGTTGACGTGGCCGGTGGGTGTCGCCGGGCACTTCCGCGGCGTGGTCGACCGCCGCACCGGCCGGTTCATCCGCATGGAACGCTCCCCCGGCGGCTCCGACCTGGCCATCGAGGAAGAGATGGACGCGGACGAGGCGGCGCGGCGCTACGGCGCGGACTGGGACACCGCCGCCGAGGAGCTCGACCTGCTGGCCATGACCGGCGCCGACCACGACCAGAAGACCTTCCTGGCCGCGACCAGCACGCCGGTGCTCTTCGGCGCGGCGGTGGCCAACCTCGGCGTCCGGCAGCTGCTGAATTTGCTGGTCGAGCTGGCGCCGCCGCCGGCCGCGGCCCGCCCCACGGTCGCCGGCACGGACCAGCCGGTCGACGGCCCGTTCTCCGGGTTCGTCTTCAAGATCCAGGCGAACATGAACCGGGCCCACCGCGACCAGGTGGCGTTCATGCGGATCTGTTCCGGCCGTTTCGAGCGCGGCATGATCGTCAAGCACGGCGTCACCGGCCGCCCCTTCACCACCAAGTACGCCCAGCAGATCTTCGGGCAGGGCCGCGACACGATCGACGAAGCCTTCCCGGGCGACGTGGTCGGCCTGGTCAACGCGACCGCGCTGGGCATCGGCGACACCCTCTACACCGAGACCCCGGTGCAGTACCCGCCGCTCCCGTCGTTCCCGCCGGAGCACTTCGCCGTCGTGCGCACCTCGGACACCTCGGCCTTCAAGCGGTTCCGGCGCGGCATCGAGCAACTCGACGGCGAGGGCGTGGTCCAGGTGCTGCGGTCCGAGCAGCGGGGCGACCAGGCCCCGGTGCTGGCTGCCGTGGGACCGATGCAGTTCGAGGTGGCCACCTACCGTCTCGAGGCCGAGTTCGGCGTCCAGGTCAAGCTCGACCACCTGCCGTACGAGGTGGCGGCCCGCACCGACGCGGCCGGCCGCGAGATCCTGCGCACCGAGTCGAACGTCGAGGTCATGACCCGCGTACGCGATGACGCCCTGCTCGCTCTGTTCCCCCACCGCTGGCGCCTGCGCACGGTCGCCGGACGACACCCCGATCTGCGACTCGACGAGTGACACTCGACGAGTGACAGCGGTCATGCTAGTGTCTTTCCCGTTGCAGTTTTGATTTCCATGACGTTTCTGGCGCCTGAATGGGTTGTCCAAACCCGCTCGGCGCCTTTCGTTTGTCGTGTCGGTTCGGCGCGGGTGATCAACGCGGCGGCGCGTACGGGTCCGCACAGTGCGGCCTCGAACAGCCTGCAAGGGAGCAGACATGACGACTGGTACCGTGAAGTGGTTCAACGCCGACAAGGGCTTCGGCTTCATCACCCCCGACGACGGTGGCGCTGACGTCTTCGCCCACTTCTCTGCGATCGCGACGAGTGGCTACCGCAGCCTCGACGAGAACCAGAAGGTCGAGTTCGACATCACTCAGGGCCAGAAGGGCCCGCAGGCGGAGAACATCCGCCCGCTCTGATTTACGCGCTCCACGAACGGCGGTCCGCTTCACAGCGGGCCGCCGTTTCGCGTCACCGCTCGACCACGAACTGATTCTGCGCGAGATCGCCCCAGGTGACCGAACGCGCCCGCCGAACGAGTCCCGGACCAGGACCTCACGGTCAGCCGACGGGGATCCGCGGGGCCGGCGCCGGGGTGGTCAGGCCCGGCCGCCACCAGTTCCACCGGCCCAGCAGCGACATCGTCGCCGGGAGGAGCAGGCCGCGTACGACGGTGACGTCCAGCAGGACCGCCACGGCCATGCCGACGCCGATCTCCTTCACCGCGACCAGGCCGCCGAGGACGAAGCCGAGGAAGACGATCCCGATCGCCAGGGCGGCCGTGGTGACGACCGGACCGGCGGCGGTGATCCCGGCCAGGACGGCGCGGTCGTTGGCCGCGGCGTCGGTGGCCGTCCGGCGGTCCCATTCCTCCTTGATGCGAGCCAGCAGGAACACCTCGTAGTCCATGGACAGCCCGAAGGCGAACACGAACAGCAGCAGCGGAGTCGTCAGGTCGAGCGCACCCCACGGTTCGAAGTTCAGCACGCTCGCGCCCCAGCCCCACTGGAAGACCGCGACCAGCACCCCCATGGTCGCCAGCAGGGTCAGCAGGTTCATCGCGATGGCTTTGACCGGCACGACCACCGAGCGGGTGAGGGCGAACAGCAGCGCACCGGTGGCCAGGACGATGATCGTCAGGGCGACGGGCAGGCGCTCGGCCACCGATCGTCTGGCGTCGGTCAGCTCCGCCGCGGGCCCGGCCACCAGCACGGGAGCGGGCGCGTCGAGGGCCCGCAGGGCGGTCACCAGCTGCTGAGCCTCCCGGCTGTCGGCGGCCCCGCTCGGCACCACGTCGGCCACGCTCACCCCGGGTGGCAGCTCCGACCGCACGTACACGTCGGATACGCCCGGCAGCCCCTCCATGGCGGCGAACAGCTCGGGGATGCCGGGCTGCTCCGGCCCCGCCTCGACGACGACGGTCAGCGGCTGCTTCGGCGGGTCGGCGAACTTCTGCTGCGTCGCCTCGTACGCCTGGCGTGCCTCGCTGCTTCTCGGCAGCACGCGGACGTCGGAGTTGGCGAACTCCACGAAGAACAGCGGAGCGCTCAGCGCCAGCAGGCCGGCCGCCGTCGTCAGCGCCACCGCACGCGGCCGGCGTTGAGCGAACCCGGCCAGTCGGGCCAGCAGGCCGGGGCCCCGCCGGCGCCATCGGCTGCGCGCGGGGATGCGCCGGTGGGCGGTGGCGATCAACGCCGGCACCAGTGTCAGCCCGGCCGCCGTGGCCAGGACGACGACCAGTGCTCCGCCCATGGCCATCGCGGACAGCAACGGATCACCGAAGGCGAACAACCCCACCAGCGCGGCGGCGACCGCCGCGCCGGAAACCAGCACGGCCCGGCCGGCGGTGGCCACCGTACGTTCGATGAGATCGGCCGGCGACGCGCCGGGATCGGCGGACCGCTCCTGCTGGAACCGGGCGATCATCAGCAGGCTGTAGTCGACCGCCAGCCCGATGCCGAGCAGGGTGACCACGTTGACCGCGTACTCGCTGACCGGCAGCAGGCGGGCCAGCCCGGTCAGCGTCAGCAGCGTGGCGGCGACCGCGCCCAGGGCAGCCGCCAATGGCAGCAGGCCGGCCCCCAGACCACCCAGCAGCACGATCAGCAGAAGCGCCACGCAGACCAGAGCCACGGATTCACCGACGGCGGCGTCCCGGACGGCCTGGTCGCCGAACTCCCGCTCGGCCAGCAACTCGCCGCCGACGAGAATCTCGGACGCGTCGATGCGGCGCAGGGCGGCGCTCACCTGGTCGGCCACCCGCAACGCCTCGTCGTCGCTCAGGCCCGGTTTCAACTCCACCGAGACCAGGGAGCTGCGGTTGTCGGTGGAGATCTTCCGCGTACCGGTGGTGTACGAATCCTCGACCTCGGCCACCCCGGGGATGGCCCGGATCTCGAACGCGGTCCGGGTGACGCTGTCGATCAGGCCGATGGCGCCGACGTCGCGCCCGGAGATCACCGCGACGACCCGCTCGCCCTCGGGCGCCACCGCATCGAGACGGTCCTGCGCGACGGCGGCCGGGGCGCCGGCGGGCAGAGTTTCGACAGACTGCGTGCGATCGTAGACAGAGCCACCGAACACCGCGCCGGCTACCGCGATGGCCAGCCACACGGCGATGACAGCGAGGCGCCGCACATACATCGCACGACCTAGCCCAGCCAGCATGACGCCCTCCTGACAGGCGCCGGAGGGGCAGCCGCGGCTATGCAATCACCACGAGCCGCCGGGACGCAACCGACCTCATTGATGTTTGTCGATCCCCCTGCCAGGATGGCGTGATGACGAGCGCGCGACGCCTGGTCTCGGCAATGTCCGTCGTGGTGCTGGCCGCGGCCGGCGCCCTCGCCGCCTCGCCGGCCACGGCCGCGGTGAAGGCCGACGTCGACCCGGCCACGGCCGCGGAGAAAGGCGACCCGGACACGCCCTGGCGCATGCGGCACTGGCCGCAGACCCAGCCGTGGCAGGTCGACGAGGCCGCCACGCTGAGCCGTCCCGGCGGTGGCGG
This sequence comes from Paractinoplanes hotanensis, assembly GCF_023717965.1. Lineage (NCBI taxonomy): Bacteria > Bacillati > Actinomycetota > Actinomycetes > Micromonosporales > Micromonosporaceae > Paractinoplanes > Paractinoplanes hotanensis. Next base: position 129,792 of record NZ_JAMQOL010000037.1, read on the forward strand.
GCCGCAGCCGATCGATCCGCAGCGCTACGAGCTCCCCGACACGATGACGTGGTCGGACTACCGGCCGGTGCCCGGCACCGACTGGGCGAATCCGGCCGTACGCGGGTCGGAACGCAACTTCAACGGCGCTCTCGTGCTCGTCGACTATCCGAACCAGCCGTTCGTCGTCACGCAGCCGGCGAACTCCACCATCTACGGCAACCCGTCCGGCGTCCAGAATCTCGCCCGTGCCGACGTGCCACAGTTCTACCGCGACTTCCTCAACCGGCCCGGCGGGCTCAACCGCGGCCACACCATCCACGAGTACTGGATGGAGGACTCCAACGGGCGGTTCGGCATCGAGCTGAGCGCGTTCGGCGTCTACCAGATGCCGAACGAGAGCCACGAGTACGGCGTCGAGGCCCAGATGCAGCGCGGGCAGGGCTGCCCGGCCGGTGACACCTGCGGCCGCAATCTGCGTACCGACGCTCGCGCCGCCTGGATCGCCGCGGTGGGCGAGGACGAGGCAGCCCGCTACGACTTCGTCTTCTTCCTGTCGGCCGGGCAGGACGAATCGGCCACCTGGCAGGAGTTCGGGCCGATGAAGTTCACCACCAGAGAGGACGTGTCCGAGGACTTCGGGCCGCCGGACGACGCGCTGCCGAACTGGAACGCCACCCGCTACGTCGATTGGACCTCGTGGCAGGCGTCGGCCAACATCTGGCCCAACGCGACCCAGGGCAGCTCGCTGCAGGCCGAGAGCTCGGGCATGTCGACGTATGCCCACGAGTTCAGCCACATCCTCGGGGTCGGCGACAACTACAACAACCCGTACGGAATCCCGGCCCGCCGCGACTACAGCGGACCGTGGGAAATGCTCAGCCGGGGCACGTTCAACGGTCCCGGCGGCCCGCACAGCCGCTGGCTGATCCCGGGCACGGCCGGTTCGTCGATGGGCGCCCAGCACATGCTGCGGAACAAGATGAAGCTCGGCATCGTCTCCTCCGATGCGGTGCTGCGCCTTTCCCGCGAAGCGCTGGCCGCCTCGGGCGTGGTCGTGACCCGTGTGACGGCACGAGCAGTCGATCAGGGGCTCGCGGGCATCAACGTGACGCTCGACGGCGGCGACCGCTCGCCCGCCTGCGACGCCGCGACCGATCCGTTCTGCGACGGCGGCGGCTACGGCAACTACACGCTCGAGGTGGTCGACCGGATGGGCTTCGACTCGTTCACGCCCGACTCCGGCGTGCTGCTGGCCAAGACCAAGGACGCGGACGCCGCCCCGTTCATCTGGACCGTCGACGCCAATCCGCAGGACATCGACAAGGTCGACTTCGTGTTGCCGGACGGCACGCCGCAGAAGATGACGATCGGTGACTACCGCCAGCTCTCCGACGCCCTCTTCCACGCCGGCACCGGCTCGGGCAGCCGGTTCGAGTACGTCGACACGCCGAACCGCCTGCACTTCTACGTTCTCGACCGCCAACGGAACAACAAGGGCGTGCTGTCGTACGACGTGGCTGTCCGCTCCCTCGACGGAGCCGGCCCGTCCGCCCGGGGCGTCAAGGCGTACCCGGCCACGGCCCGCCCCGACCACACCGGTTGGGCGCGCTGCACCCTTCGCGTACGCAACACCGGCCGAGCCGCCGACGTCTTCCGCGTCACGGCCCCGGGAGCCACACTCCCCCGCACCGTGGTCGGCATTCCCGCCGGCCGGACGGCACCGGTGGAAGTCTGGACGAAGAACACCCGCCGGGCAACGGTGACCCTCACCTCGGAGAGCAACGCCGCCGCCGGGAGCACAACATCGTGTGCGACCCGGTGACCGCTGCCGCCGGCGGTCGAACGGAGACGGCCGGCTGACCAGGGGAGATCACGCGAGCGAACGCGGATCTACAACCGTGGGCAACCGGCCGCCACCAAGCCCGGCGGCTCTTCGAGGAGCGCCGGGCCGTCTTGTTACAGCGGGCGGATGTTCGCCGCCTGCAGGCCCTTGGCGCCCTGCTCGACGTCGAACTCGACCCGCTGGTTCTCTTCGAGGCTGCGGAAGCCGGATGAGGCGATGGCCGAGAAGTGCGCGAACACGTCAGCGCCGCCACCGTCCTGAGCGATGAAGCCGAATCCCTTGTCGCCGTTGAACCACTTGACGGTACCGGTGGCCATGTTTTTCTCCTGTCGACTCGTGAGAGGCGCACTGTGCGCCGCCCCGCGTCGCCGCGCTGATCACCGTGTACCGACGAAACAAAAAACGCCTGACGGGTTGAGACCCATCAGGCGTCGGGAAACGTCCAAGGAAATCAATACTGCAACCGGACCAATCTAGCACGGGCCTACGTCCCGGCGCGATTCGGACGTAGGCCCGTGGGGGCGTTGCCGCACGACACCCAGCGACCGGGTTCACGCCGACGGCCGGGCCGAGCCGTTCACGGTAAGCGCGATCATCGCGACGTCGTCGTCGACCTCGGTGAACGTGGTGAGCAGGCCGGCGAGCGCCTCGACGACGGCCGGGGCGCTGGTCGGACCCTGTCCCTTCGCGAACTCGAGCAACGCCTCTTCGCCGTACCGCTCACCTGGCCCGGTGCGCGCCTCGGTCAGCCCGTCGCTGTACAGGATCAGGGTGTCGCCCGCCCCCAGCGAGATCGTCCGGGCGACCAGACGCGGCTCGGCCAGGATGCCGACCAGCGCGCCACCGTCGGTCGAGTGGTACGCGGCGGAACCGTCGGCGCGCACCACGAGGGCCGGCGGGTGGCCGCCGGAGGCCACCGTGGCGGTGTAGCCGCTGCCCCGCCGTTCGAGGACGCCGAAGATGACGGTGCAGTGCCTGTGCCCCGGCGCGGCGTACTCCTGGTAGAGGACGGTATTGAGGTTCCGGAGCACGGCGACCGGCTCGGAATCGTAAACGGCGGCCGCGCGCAACGTGTAGCGGGCGGCGGCGGTCACCGCTGCCGCGGCCACCCCCTTTCCGCGGACGTCACCGAGGAAGAAACCCCACCGGTCGCCGGACAGGGGGAAGATGTCGTAGAAGTCGCCGCCGACCTCGTCGTCGGAGGCCATGTGGTAGTGGGACGCCGTCGTCATGCCGGGCGGAGCCGCCAACGAGGCCGGAAGCAGGCTGCGCTGAAGGCCGCTGACCAGCAGGCGGAGCCGGTCCCGTTCGCGGTCGGCCGCCTGCCGGGCTTCCAGCAGCTGGTTCTCGTACGCACGCCGCTCGCGCGCGTCGAAGACAGTCGTCCGGATCAGCAACGGAGCGCCGCTGCGTCCGACCTTGACGGTGGAGGTGATCAGGACCGGCAGGGGGTGGTCACCACCGGTACGCAACTCGAGCGCGGCGCCTTTGGCCTCGCCCTGCAGGTACAGAAGCGGCGCGTACCGGGCCTCGTAGAGCAGACGGCTGCCGGGTGCGAGCAGGTCGGCGAAGCGGCGGCGGCCGATCAGGTCCGCGCGGGCCCAGCCCGTCCAAGTGAGCAGGGTGGTGTTGACCTTCGCGATCGTGCCGTCCGGCTGCGTGGAGATGAAGCCGCAGGGCGCTTCGTCGTAGAGGTCGCCAAGATCGTCCTCGAGCAGAGCCGGAAACACGCCGGTGGACGGGGCCGGCTGTTGCGCCGGCTCGCCCCGGCGGTAGGACCGGCGGCCGAGCGGCCACACTATGCGCGGACGCACTCGGTGACCGGATGTCCTGGTGGTTTCACCCGTCGAGTCTCTCATCCGGGGTATGAGCGCGTCGCCTCCTGGTCAGGCGCCGGGCGGTGTCGAGGAGATCGCGGGTTTACCGGCCCGCGCAGCGGGCACGCTGCTGACAGGCGTCGTCGGTCCGCGCACGTCTCCATCCTGCCCGCGGGCATCACCGCAGCACTTGAGGAGATCGGCATGACCCAGCTCAGCCCGTCCACGCCCCCGCTTCCCCGGCAGGTGACGGCGCCGATCGCCGACGTCACAGGCTGGACCGGCCTAGACGTCCGGGCCGTGGACACCGTGCGGCTCCTGGCCGCTGACGCCGTGCAGAAGACCGGCAACGGTCACCCCGGTACGGCGATGAGCCTGGCGCCACTGGCCTATCTGCTGTTCCACGACGTCATGCGGCACGACCCGAACGACGACCAGTGGCTCGGCCGGGACCGCTTCGTGCTGTCCGCCGGGCACACCAGCCTCACCCTCTACACCCAGCTTTACCTCAGCGGGTACGGCTTGGAACTCGAGGATCTGCGTGCCCTGCGCACGTGGGATTCCGCCACACCGGGACACCCCGAATACCGCCACACCCGCGGCGTGGAGATCACTACCGGGCCGCTCGGTCAGGGCCTGGCCAGCGCCGTCGGCATGGCCATGGCCGCCCGCCGCGAGCGCGGACTGCTCGACCCGGACGCCGCGCCCGGCACCAGCCCGTTCGACCATCACGTGTACGTGATCGCCTCCGACGGCGACCTCATGGAAGGCGTCACCGCCGAGGCGAGCTCGCTGGCCGGTCACCAGCAACTCGGGAACCTCGTAATGTTCTACGACGACAACCACATCTCCATCGAGGACGACACCGACATCTCCTTCAGTGAGGACGTCCCGGCCCGCTACGCCGCGTACGGCTGGCACGTGCAGACCGTCGACTGGACCCGCACCGGCGAGTACGTCGAGGACATCGACGCCTTGCACGCAGCTGTCGAGGCCGCCAAGGCGGAGACCGGCCGGCCGTCGCTGATCAAACTGCGCACCATCATCGGCTGGCCCGCCCCGACGCTGCAGAACAGCGGCAAAGCGCACGGATCCGCCCTCGGCGCCGACGAGATCGCCGCGACCAAGCGGCTGCTCGGCTTCGATCCGGAGGCCACGTTCACCGTCGAGGACGACCTGCTGGAGCACACTCGTGCGGTCGTCGCGCGCGGGTCACGCGTACACCGGGACTGGCTGCCCGGATTCGAGGCCTGGCGGACCGCTCATCCGGACCGGGCCGCCCTGCTGGATCGGCTGCTCAAGCGGCAGCTGCCCGACGGCTGGACCGCGGCGCTACCCACCTTTGCCCCCGACGCCAAGGGGATGGCGACCCGTAAGGCCTCCGGGGAGGTCCTGTCCGCGCTCGCGCCGGTGCTGCCGGAGCTGTGGGGCGGCTCGGCGGACCTCGCCGAGAGCAACAACACCACCATGACCGGTGAACCGTCGTTCATCCCGGCCGACCGGCAGACCCGGAACTGGTCCGGCGGCCCGTACGGCCGGACGCTGCACTTCGGCATCCGGGAGCACGCCATGGGCGCCGTCCTCAACGGCATTGCCCTGCAGAGCCTGACCCGGCCCTACGGCGGCACGTTCCTGGTCTTCAGCGACTACATGCGACCGGCCGTCCGGCTGGCCGCGCTGATGCAGCTGCCCGCCACCTACGTCTGGACGCACGACTCCATCGGCCTCGGCGAGGACGGCCCCACCCACCAGCCCGTCGAACACCTGGCTGCGCTCCGCGCCATCCCCGGCCTCGACGTCGTCCGGCCGGGCGACGCCAACGAGACCGCGGTCTGCTGGCGAACGATCCTCGAGCACACCGACCGGCCCGCCGGCCTGGTCCTCACCCGGCAGAATGTGCCCGTCCTCGAGCGCGGCCCGCAGGCGTACGCCCCGGCCGACGGCGCCGCCCGAGGTGGCTACGTCGTGGCCGGCGCCGACACCGACGCGGACGTGCTGCTGATCGGCACCGGCTCGGAAGTGCAGATCGCCCTCGACGCCCGCGAGCTGCTCGCCGGCGACGGTGTCACCGCCCGGGTGGTCTCGATGCCGTGCCGGGAGTGGTTCGCCCAGCAACCGGCCGCCTACCGCGACGAGGTCCTGCCGCCCGCCTTGCGGGCCCGGGTCAGCGTCGAGGCCGGCATCGGCCAGGGCTGGCGCGAGATCGTCGGCGACGCCGGGCGCATCGTCAGCCTGGAACACTTCGGCGCCTCCGCCGGCTACCAGCGGCTCTACCAGGAGTTCGGCATCACCCCGGATGCCGTCGCCGCAGCCGCGCGCGACAGCGTCCGGGACACCGCCGGTCCGGTGCGTCCCGGTGGCTCCCAGCTCACCGCGAGTCCCACGGTCGGCGGCACGGGCGACCGGCCCGCCTGAGCGGGCCCGTGTAACCACGCCGCGACGTGGACACCGTTTCAGCGTAGTGTAAGACACACAGTCGTACTATCGGACATGCTGCTGCCCTGGTCCTCGGCGGTTCCCGAGCCAGGAAGAGGTGCAGCCATGACAGGGCGCTCACATTCGGGAGCCGTGCTGCTCAAGCGCGGCCGAACCCTTGATGGCCGTCGTGGATGAGTTCATCGTCCGGGTGACTCGCCTGGTAGCAGACGAGCCGGCTCGGCCGGGCGACGGCCATGGCGTCGCGGGAATGCTGCGCCGGTTGTGCAGCGCCGCCGAACGGGCTCTGTCCGCCAACGGCGCCGGGGTCAGCGTGCTGGCCGCCGGCGGGATGCGGGGCGTGGCTGCGGTTTCCGCTCCGGCCTACGAACCACTCGAGGAGTTGCAGTTCTCGCTGGGCGAGGGTCCGTGTCTGGACGCGTTCGCCAGCCGTCAGCCCGTGCTCGTGCCCGATCTCTCGGACGGGGCGATGGGCCGATGGCCGGGGTACGCGCCGGCGCTGCACGACAGAGGGGTGCGGGCCGTGTTCGCGTTTCCGCTGCAGATCGGCGCGGCGCGTCTGGGCGCCCTCGACGTCTTCCGGGATGAGGTGGGCTCTCTGACGGCCGATGAGTTCCGGAACGCGTTGACCTTCGCCGACATAGCGGTGACGACGCTGCTCGACGGTCAGGCCCGGGCGGCGCCCGGTGCGGCCGCTGACGGGCTGGACGACGAGGTGGTGGGGCAGCGGGCCGAGTTGTTCCAGGCACAGGGGATGGTGGCCGTGCAGTTGGGCGTCTCCCTGGCCGATGCTTTGGCCCGGCTCCGCGCGTATGCGTATGCCGAGGACAGGGCATTGGGAGAGGTGGCGCGCGACGTCGTGGCGCGTAGGGTTTCGTTCGATAGCGGCCAGTCGTGACCGCCGTCGGTCCGGTATTCGGAGAAAGGCGGTAGACCGCTGTGACCACCGTTTCCGCCGAGCGGCTCGCGACGCTGTTCGTCGATGTCGCCGACACGCTCGTCGACGAGTTCGACGTCGTGGAGTTTCTGCAGATGCTCACTCGACGGGTGGCCGGCCTGTTCGACACCGGTGAGGCCGGGTTGATGCTCGCGGACCATCGCAATCGGTTGACCTTCATGGCCGCCTCCGACGAGAGCGCCCGGCTCATGGAGTTGTTCCAGCTGCAGTACGGCGACGGTCCGTGCCTCGACGCCTTCCGCACAGCCCGGCCGGTGACCAATGTGAACCTGGCCGAGGCGACGCAGATGTGGCCCGAGTTCGCACCACGTGCCACCCAGGCCGGCTTCGAGTCGGTGCATGCCTTCCCGCTGCGCCTGCGCAAGGAGGTGATCGGTGCGATGGGCGTGTTCGGCCGCTCCACGGAACTGGACGAGGCGGACGCCCACATCGTGCAGTCCCTGGCCGACGTCGCCGTCATCGGCCTCCTGCAGGAACGCGCTATTCACCGCGGCGAGGTGCTCACCGGCCAGTTGCAAGGCGCTCTCAACAGCCGCATCGTCATCGAGCAGGCGAAAGGCATCGTCGCCCAGGCGCGCGGCGTGAGCCCGGACGACGGGTTCACCCTGATCCGTGACTTCGCACGCCGGAACAACCGCCGCCTCAGCGAGGTCGCCGAGACCATCGTGACCGACCTGCCGGGCCTCCCGGACCTGAGCGGTCGCTGACCGTTCAGGCGGGCGGCTTCGGCGCCGACGTCGCGCCGCCGCCATGGGATTCGACGAAACCGCGGACCGCGGCGGCCGTCTCGGCGCCGGCCGTCGTGACGACGTTGTGGGCGGCGCCGTCGATGGTCACCACCGACACCCGGGCCAGGCGTTCGGCCATGCGTTCGAGCCATGACTGCGGTGCGATCGGATCCCGGCTGCCGCGCAGGAGCAGGGCCGGCGCCTGGATCGCCGGCAGCTTGCCGTAGATGTCGTCGGCGACCGCGTAGCCGAGCGTGGTGAGGATGCGCCGAGCCCCCGCCTCTCGGATGTCCCGGGCGAGAATGGGCGCCTGCCGCACGTCCTCGTGGATCAGATCGCGTAACAGCCGCCTGGTCTGCCCCCAGACGGTGGCTGCCGCCGGGTCGGTGGTGGGTCCGACCAGGATGAGCGCGCCGACGAGGTCCGGGCGGCGCACGGCCAGCTCGGCGGCGACCTGGCAGCCGAAGGAATTGCCGAGAACCGCGGCCCGGTCGATGCCGAGCGTGTCCATCAGTCCGGCAACCGCCTCGGCGTGCTCACCGACGTTCAGCACGGTCGCCGGCTTGCCGGAAAGCCCGAAGCCGGCCAGGTCCGGCACGGACACCGAGCCCGGTCCCAGACGGCGTGCGGTGGGCATCAGGTAGCGGTGCGACACCGCGAGGCCATGCAGCATCACCCAGGGCGTCGCGGCCGGGTCGCCGAGCCGACGGCGTAGGTGCAACTGCCGGCCGCCGGCATGTTCCAGCCGGCTGACGAAGCCGTCCGCTTCGCCGGGTGCGGCCAGGGCCGCGCGACGGTCCGGAACGCCGAGGCGCCCCGGCCGCCTAGCGCGCATGTCCCTGAGTCGGATATCAGTGATAGCAGCCTCTTTCCCACGTTGCGGTGCCGGCTCACGCCTGCGACAGGTTGCCGATGGTCCGCCGGAGCAGGGACGCGATCTCCAATTCGCTGAAACTGGGTCCGGGGCCCGCCAGGGCCGCGTCCACGCGTTCGGCGAAACCACCCGAATCCCCCGTCCGGGGACGGATGCATCAAGCCGCACAGCGCTGGCGGTGGTCCTGCGGGCCGACCGGTCCCCCTCGGACGGTGGCCCGCAGGACCGACCAGCTACCGAGCAAAGTTCACGAGCCGACGTCAGCGGGACGCCGGCGTGTAACTGTCGACGTCAACTCGCCGTTCACGGCGCGTCGCTCGCAGCGGGGCTCCAACGGCGTGCAGATGACGCAGGGCCTGCCGATACGACATGATCAGGCTGGTCTCCTCGTACGAGACCCCGGCCCGTTCGCAGTACGCCCGGACGATCGGCTGCGCCTTGGGCAGATTCGGGGTGGGCATCGCCGGGAACAGGTGATGCTCGATCTGATAGTTCAACCCGCCGAGGGCCACGTCGGTCAGCCGGCCACCTTTGACGTTGCGCGAGGTCAGCACCTGCTTGCGCAGGTAGTCCTCGTTGCCGTCCGGGTGGGGCATGCCTTTGTGATTCGGTGCGAAGGTCATCCCCAGGTACACCCCGAACACCGCGTGGTGCACCAGGAAGAACACCAGCGCCTGCAGCGGGGACAGCACCAGCAGCAGCGCGGCCACGTAGGCGACCAGGTGCAGCGCCATCAAACTTGCTTCCAGCCCGCGGCGCTTCATGCCCGGCCGTCGCAGCGCCTTGATGCTGGAGATGCGCAGGTCGATGCTGAGCAGCGTCAGCAGGGGGAAAAACAGCCCGGCCTGGTGCCGGGTGACGAAGCCCTTCACCCCGCGCCGGCCCCACGCCGACTCGGTGGCCCAGATGAGCACCTCGGGTTGTACGTCCGGGTCCAGCTCGTCGTGGTTCGGGTTGTTGTGATGGCGGGTGTGCTTGTCCATCCACCAGCCGTAACTCATCCCGACCGCGACGTTGGCCACGATTCTGCCCGCGATCTCACTGGGCCGTTTCGTGCGGAACACCTGCCTGTGGGCCACGTCGTGGGCCAGCAGGGCCGCCTGCGAGAAGACCAGTCCCAGCAGCCCGGCCACCGCGATGTTCCACCACGACGAGCCGAGCAGGAAGAACAACACCCAGGCGCCCGCGAACAGCGCGGACACGACACACGCTCGTACGGCGTAGTAGGCAGGGCGCCGTTCGAGCAACCCGGCCTCGACGATCTGCCGGTTCAGAACGGAAAAATCACTACCGGCCGTCTTCGGCCGCTGAATCACTGATGCGCTCATCGCGCGACTCCTAAGAACCTGCTCACCGGCACGACGACGTCGAGAAGCCGGCAAGCATGAAACTGACGATGAGGCCGCGGAGTCTGGACGGCCGGATACATCTCCGCCGAAGGCGGTAGGTGCAATACGAAGAAACTACCCGCCCAGCGGGGCGATAAACCGGGTTACCGGGCCGGACGGCGCGACCCGCATGGTGAAGGTGCCGCCGTCGAGGCAGCGAACGGTGATCATCGACGACGGCTGATCAGCAAGATAGCCGAGGCTGACCGTGCGATCGGCCAGCACCACCTGATGCGGACGGGCCGTCCAGCCCGCGGCGCCGAGCAGCAGACGCCCCACCGGGCCGCGGATCTGGTCGAGAGCGGGCAGCAGAACCCGCAACTGCGCGCCGAGGTCGCCCGGACCGGGCCACGAGCTGCGGTCGAGCAGCAGGTCGTGGTCGCCGACCGGCTCGAGCCCCGTTCGAGGACCGGGCGCCGAATCGGGCCGATGTTCCAGAGGTGTCACTGTCTATCCCGTCGTCCGGGACCACCGCAGGCGCGGGTCCGACCCGCGGAACAGGCGAGGACGAGGCTCACTGAGGCCGTGAGGCACACGGCCTTCGGCCGCGCGCGCCGGCCGGAGCCGGCACCGATGATTGCGCACCGGTCAACTTCCACGGTACGCGTTGCCGGGAACCGGGCGCGTACTGTGGAGACACACCGGCTTCTCGACGTCTCCTCCGACGAGCGCAACGCGCCCGCCCTTTGATGGCGCGGATGTCGCCAACAGGAGGGCACCCCGATGACCAGAGCCACCATGACCCGCACCCCACGAGCACCGGACGACGCAGTACGCCTGCGCATGGACCCCGAACCCTCCCGGACCACCGTCCTCGACGGCGCCTGGTGGCCCCGGTCGACCGACGCGGTCGCGGAGCTTCCCGCTCTGGTCAAGGCCCTGGCCGGCCTGCGCGGTGAGGTCACGCACGTGCTGCTGAACACCGCCGAGTGGGACGAGCCGCATCCGCGCCGGGTCCCGGTGGATGGCCGGGCGGTGCGGCTCGGCTGGTTCACCTCTCAGCCGTCCGGCCTGATCACCGTCATGAGTGACTTCGGGAACGACCGTTTCGATCTGCTGGTCGTTCCGCCGGATGCGAGCCAGGTGTCGGCCGACACCGCGCTGAGCGCCGCGGCCGACCCGGCCGACAACCGGCACACGCCCGAACTGCTGGCCGGGGTCGAGCACACAGGCTGACCGCCCCGAGGGATCGTCCGCGTCTCCCCCGGACCGTGGGAGCCCGGACACCGGCATCCTGCTCCGGGGGCTGAAGCGCGCAAACGGGTCTACACTGAGGCACGCGAGCCTCCGTAAGGGGGCGGCTGCCCCAGACTTCGGCATCGACGACTCTCCTCAACGAGGGAACCTCATGCCTGGTGCTTACGGCGGCTACGCCTCGGGCGTCACCCGCCCGCCTGACTGTTCGCCGTCCGATCTACTGACGGCGCTATCCCTTCTTCCGCTCGAGCATCCCTCGCGGCCGGCGTTGCGTGGCCAGGCCATCGAGGCCTGGCTGCCCATGGCCGTACGGCTCGCCTCCCGTTACCGCCACTACGGGCAGCCCATCGACGACCTGGTCCAGACCGCCACCGTGGGTCTGATCAAAGCGGTGGACAGGTTCGATCCGAACCGCGGGGTCGTCTTCGCCGGCTTCGCGATCCCGACCATCCTCGGCGAAATCAGACGCTACTTCCGCGACCGGGCCTGGGCCGTGCGGGTGCCACGCCGCCTCCAAGAGATGCGACTCCGGATCAGCGCGACTCAGAACGAGCTGACGCAGAAATTGGGCCGGTCCCCGACCGTGGCCGATATCGCCACGCACCTGGGCACCACCGAGGAGCAGGTGCTGGAAGGTCTCGAAGGCGGCCTCGCCTACAACGCGGTGTCGTTGTCCGAACCGGTCGGCCGAGACGACCGCCTCGAACTCGGCGACACCCTGGGTGGCGACGACCACGAGTACGAGCTGGTCGAGGCCCGGGCCGCGCTCGAGCTCGCGATGTCCCTCCTCGACCGGCGGGATCGGACGATTCTGATCCTGCACTTCTACGGCAATCAGACCCAGGCCGAGATCGCCGGCCAGGTCGGGATCTCCCAGATGCACGTCTCACGGCTGATCGCTCGCTCGCTGCGACAGCTACGGCACGCGATCGACCCGGGCAACGGCTGTGCCGGCCGCAGGAATCGATCAATTCTCACCGAGGTGTGATCGTGGCGCCACAGAACAGCGCGTGCGTCGTCACCGTCGTTGCGCGCGGCAACCGTGCCGTCTGGGTGCGTCTCATCGGCGCGCTCGACATCGACGCCAGACCGGCCCTGGCCGCTACCACCACTCAGCTGAGCAGGCTGGCTCCGGGCGCCGTGATCCTGGACTTCGCCGGGGTCACGTTCGCGGGCGCCGCGCTCTGCCATTTTCTGGAGCAGATACACCGCAACCTTCCCGGCGCGCCGATCCTCATGCAGCACGCCTCGCCGCAGACCCGGCTCGTCATGATCGCTACCGGCACCGACAGCCTCGTCGTCCACGACGAGGAGCAACTCCCCTGGAGCGCGACCTGACCGTCAGCGTCGAATCACCCCGATCGGCCGCCTCGGTTGCCCTGAACCGACCGTGGCGCCGGCGCGCAGCTGGATGACCGTTTGAACCCGGCCCGCCCGGGTATCCCCTCATCGACAGCGACGAATTACCGTCGTTGACCGGCCGGTCCAACCGGCCCACTACTTCCGCCAGCCGCATCCCGTCGCTCAACGACGTTCTGGTCCGCGGTCCTGGCCTTTGGAGATTCTCTTGACCAGTCCCAATCTGGAAACTTCCCGGAACGACGTCACCTCGGTCAACGGGGAGAAGCGTCGCCGGCCGGCCGAGACCAAGGCCGCTTTCAAGACCACCGAGTTCATCGCGTACGCGGTCATCACGGTGGCGATTCTGATCGCCTCGCTGGTGGCCGACGGCAACGGCAACGGCGACAACGGCAGCAGCGGCGACTACTTCCGCGCCGACCGGGCCTGGCTCTACATCACCATGCTGACCATCGGCTACATGGTGAGCCGCGGTCTGGCCAAGGCCGGAACCCGCGCCGCCGACAACTCCTGATCGCACCGGCCGGCGCCGCTGCCCCGATTTCCGGGGCGGCGGCGCTCGCTGTTTCCCGCCAGTTCCACCGACCGCGAGGACACACCGCCATGCGTGCACCGACCTCGTCCCGGCCGCTGCAATCCGGCGTTCTGCGGACAGCCGTCGTCGTCAACCCGACCAAAGTGCCCGACCTCGACGAACTGCGCGACACCATCACCGGCGCCCTGGGCGCCGCCGGATGGCCCGAGCCGATCTGGCTGGAGACCACGGCCGAGGACCCCGGCGCCGGGCAATCCGTTCAGGCCGCCCGGGACGGCGCCCAGCTCGTCTTCGCCTGCGGCGGCGACGGCACGGTGATGGCCTGCGTGACCGCCCTCGCCGGGACCGACGTCGCCCTGGCCGTCCTGCCCGCCGGCACCGGCAACCTGCTGGCCACCAACCTGGGCCTCACCGGCGACGTCGCGACCGCCGTCGAGGTCGTCCTGCAGGGCGGACGGCGCCGCATCGACGTCGGCGTCGTCGGCGAGCAGAGCTTCGCCGTGATGGCCGGCATGGGCTTCGACGCCCACATGCTCGACGGGACCAACAGCACGGCGAAGAAACACGTCGGCTGGCTCGCCTACGCGGCGGGAGCGGCCAAGCACCTGCGCGACCGTCCCATGCGGACCCGCATCACCCTCGACGACCAGCCTTCGTTCACCCGCCGCCCCCGCACCGTGATCGTCGGCAATGTCGGTCGTCTGCAGGGTGGCATGCGACTGCTCAACGATGCCCGCCCCGACGACGGGCTGCTCGACGTCGCCGTCCTGAGCCCCCGGACACTGCGGCACTGGGTGTCGCTCGGCTGGGGTCTCCTGCGCCGCCGGAAAACCGTCGCCCGGATGGAGACCTTCACCGCCACCCGCGTGCAGATCCGCAGCAACCGGATCCAGCCCCGCCAGCTCGACGGCGACCTCATCGACCCCGGCCGGGAACTGCTGGTCACCGTACGGCCGAAAGCGCTCCTGCTCTGCGTGCCGCAACCGGATACCGACCCCGACCTGGCCCACGACGCCGGTGCGGCCCGCCGCGAAGCGGACGAGATCCGCGAAGCCGTCGCCGCGCGGAAGTCGCCGCGATAGCACCGGCGCCACCGACGTTTGCACCGGTCCGGCGAGGGCACCCAGGGTGGTGCGGGCAGCTCGAGGCGGCCCCCAGACTTCAGGTCCGGAACGCCTGGCTCCGCACCGCTGCGAAAGTACGCGGTCATCGAGCGGCAGCCGGCAACGACTCAGCGCGGGTGCTGATCCTCTTCCGCCTCGCGTCCTCACCGCATACGCACACGTGGCCGATGCCACTCGCAACCATGCCCGGTCGGCTGCCGCCGATGACACACCAATCAAGGAGTACCGGATGAACAACCGTCACACCACGATCCGAACCCTGCACGACGTCGGCGCCGCAGTCTGGATGGGCGGTTCGCTGATGGGCGCGGTCGGCCTCAACGGCGCCTCGCAGGACGTCGCCGACGCGGGCGACCGTACGCGGATCGCGTCCAGCGGCTGGGCCCGGTGGGCCCCCGTGTCGGCCGCCGCGATCGCCGCCCATCTGGCCGGCGGGCTGGGCCTGCTCATCGCCAACCGGGGCCGGGCGGCCGGCCAGTCCGGGGTCACCGCGAACACGGTCATCAAGACCGCGGTGACCGTCGCGGCCGTGGGCACCACCGCGTACAGCGGGCTGCTCGGCGCGCGGATCGCCCGGGCCGGCCGGGTGCCGGCCGAGGGAGGCTCCGAGCCGGCTCAGAACACGCCGGACGACGTCGCGGCGACGCTGAAGCAGCAACGCCTTCTGCAGTGGGCCATCCCGGCGTTGACCGGCACGATGATCGCGATGGGGGCACAGCAGGGCGAACAACAGCGTCCAGGCCAGATGTGGGGTGGCGTGGCCCGCAAGTTCTCCGGCGTGCTGGGCCGCTGACGGCCGAACAGTTGAACCGGCGGCCGCCTCCGCCCCTGCGGGCGAGGCGGCCGGTCTGCGTTACGGCCGTTGGGCACCTGGGCCGGATTCGACCGGACGCCCCTGCACGGAGGCACGACAATCGTCCGCGGTCCCGCTGTTGCCCTCGTCCTCGACTGCGAGGTCGAACGGGTGGCCGGCGGTGCTGGTCGCTGTCAGCGCGGCGGCGAACAGGAACAGCTGGTTGATCGCATTCAGGAAGACCAGCAGCCCCACCGAACCCGCGACGAGCAGATAGGCCGGGTTGGCCTCGGTGAGCCCCGCACGTAGAGACCACCGAGCGTCTTGAGCAGTTCCAGCCCCGAGGGCCACCAGCAGCCCCAGCCCGACCAGCACCAGAAGGTCCACGAGTACCCGGACGGCCAGCAGTCCCAAGACGAACGAGGCAAAGAACGAGTAGTACGTCACCGCGGCAGCCGGCCGGCCGCCGCCGGCCCGGTCGTACCGGATGCCTGCCCGGACAAGATGGTCCAGCCACCCGACGCGGTGACGCAGCGTCTACCAGAAGCCGCCGACCGTTGACACCCGACGTTGACCTGCCACTGGATTCCAGATACCCGCGCGGCCGTGGGCTACGCCGCTACCTTCCCGGTACGGGGCGTACTGTGGTGACTGTCGCTCCGGACCTCGGCGGCCCTATCCGTCAGGGGAACAGACAGATGACTATTTCGAAGGCAACCGTCCTCGCCGTCCTCCGCGAGCGTGGCCAGCACGCCAGGGCCGACTTCGTCGACCGCGAGCTACCCGACGACATCGACCCCACTGTGCACGGGGGTCTCCTGGCCACGCTCCACCTCGATCCGTCCGAGCTGGTCAAGCCCGAACCGGTCTGACAGCCACGCCCGAGCTGCGACGAGTACGCGCTCACGCCACGGCGGCCCAGACCACCTTGCCGTCCCGTGTCGGCACCGCTCCCCACACGGCGGCTGTCGCGTGTACGAGCCGCAGGCCCCGGCCTCGTTCACCGAGCTCGGCCGGCTGGTCGGCGAGCCTCAGTTCGCTCGCGGCCGGAAACCTGCTGACACAGTCGTGAATCGACAGGTGCAGTCGGGTATCGCTGCGCGCCACGGTGACGATGAAATCGGTGCGGGCGTGTTCGACCGCGTTGGTGGCCAGTTCGGAGGCGATCAGGCAGGCGTCCTGCAGCAGCTTCGGCCGGTCCCAGTCGTCGCAGGCCCGCGTGACGAGGGTGCGGGCGGCCTCGACCGACGCCGGTCGGGGCTCCAGCCAGGCCTGCAGACGATCGGTGCGGTACCTCCGCGCGGCGAATGCCGCGCGCGCCTCGGCCACGGTGGAGTAGACGCGTGGCTGCGGTCCTCGCAGATAGCGCAGGCGCCGGCTCAGCACGGTCGTGCTCGCGACACTGAACGCCACGTGCACCGGCACGGTGTCGAGCCGGGCCTGTCGCCACAACGCCAGCCAGAACGAAAGACTCGCCCCGGCGGGATCGTCCAAGTCGTGCAAAGCGACGACGATAGGGGTCGGCGGACCGGCCAGGCACATACGCAGCGCGGCGGAAACCTGTTGACCCAGGTGCGGCGACCACCGACCGTGCACCGCCATCTCGACCACCGCCATGCCGGCGTCACCCGTCACGGATACTCGCGGGCTGTGCCCCTCAGCGACGGCGGTGAGCAAATACGGGGAAGTGATCGGGTGCTTCTGCATTCCGCCACCCGCGGCGGTCACAGAGTGAGGGCGACTCGCGCGGCGCGGCCACCCGGCCGCATCATAGATGGTCGTTTCGAGGACAGTTGCCGACGCCCATAGCTGCTCCCAGGCCTTGTTGCCGTATTTGGCGCTACCGGGGACCGGGGCAGCTGGACCGGGAAGGAACTTCCCACCACGCCAACGCTATCTCAAGGGTTTGGCGACCGCCGCTCACCAAAGGATGAAAGCCGCGATGAACAGTTGCGCCAGGGTGGCCCACACCACCTTGCCGCTGCGCGTGGGCACAGCCCCCACGCGGCGGCGATTGTGTGTACCAGCTGCGGGCCACAACGGCGCCGTCCTCGGCGCTGTCGATGCTGACCTCGGTGGTGGCGCGTGCTCCGCGCCGGCAGGCCGGCGGCGCGAGACGAGTAGCGTCAGGACATGGCGACTACGGTGCTACGCGTACGGCTGGTCGGCGGCGACCGGATGGACATAACGTGCAACGAACCCGGCATCTCCGGCGAGGACGAGCTGGTGGAACACGTGATCTCGACCCTGGCCGAGGATTCCGGAGCATTGCGCGCGAAGCACGGCGAGCGGCTCGTCGTGCTCTACGGCCGGGGCGTCGCTGCGATCGAGGTCGCGCCCCGGGGTGCCGTGGTCTGACGGCTCGCGGACCTCGCGGCCGCGTTCTCTATACCCGGAACCGGGCCACGACGGACTCGAGCTCGCTCGACATCCGGGCCAGATCCTGAGCCGATCGCTGGGTTTCGGCGACCGCGGCGGTTGTCGTCCGGGCGGCAGCGGCGACACCGGCGATGTTGTCCGCGATGCTGCTCGACCCGGTCGAGGCCTCGCCGATGGACCGGCTCATCTCGTTGGTGGTGGCGGTCTGCTCCTCCACGGCGGAAGCGATGGTCGTCTGATAGTCGTTGATCTGCGCGATGATCGACGAGATCCGCCCGATCGCGGCGACCGCGCCGTCCGTGTCGGCCTGAATCGCCTCCACCCGTTGCGAGATGTCGCCGGTGGCCTTCGCCGTCTCCTGGGCCAGGTCCTTGACCTCGTTGGCCACCACGGCGAAGCCCTTGCCGGCCTCGCCCGCCCGGGCCGACTCGATGGTCGCGTTGAGCGCGAGCAGATTGGTCTGCTCGGCGATCGCGGTGATCACCCGGACCACGTTGCCGATCTCGGCCGAGGACTCGCCGAGTTTGGCGACGGTCGCGTTGGTGGCGGCAGCCTCGGTGACCGCCTGCGACGCGACACCGGCCGCGTCGTTGGCCGATTGAGAGATCTCCCGGATCGCCGAACCCATCTCCTCGGTGCCGGCCGCCACTGTCTGCACGCTGCGTGAGACGCCCTCGGAGGCGGTGGCGAGCAGGCCGGTCTGGGTAGAGGTCTCGTGAGCGTTGCCGGCGATCGCCTCCGCGGACGCCGACAACTGGTGCGACGACTCGGCCAGCAGGCGTGAGGAGTCCGCGAGCGCCGCGACGGTCTGCCGGATCGAGGTCGTGGCTCGGTTCACCGCCCCCGCCATCATCCCGACCTCGTCGCGCCCGGCGGTGGTCGCGTTCCTGGTCAGATCGCCGTCGGCGACGGCATCGAGCACGTCACGAACGCCGGCCAGGCGGCGGGAGATGTTCCGGCCGATCATCATCGCCATCGCGACGGAGAGCGCGACGCCGACGAGCACGAGGATCAGGATGGTGCGCCCGGCGCCGTCAGCCTCGTCATGGGCTGCGGTGCTGTTCTGCGCCGCCTGCGATCGCTCCAGGGTCATGAGTTGGTCGACGGCGGTGTTCATCGTCTTCTCAGCATCGCCCCACAGGGCATACTGCTCGGCCTGCGCGGTGGGAAGTTCGACCCCCGGCGGCGGGGCCTCCTTGAACAGCAGCAGGTTCACCAGCGCTTTGTACTTGGCCCAGGCGCCCCCGAACGCCTGCGTCTGCGTCTTCCACGTGGTCGACGGGTCGGGGGCGGAGACGTACTGGTCACCGGCGGCATCCACGGCCGCCTGCCCGGCCTTGACGGAGTCCTTGTGGGTGGTCCGCTCGGCGGCTGTCTGGGCGCCCTGGTAGAGGAAGAGCCCCCGGTACATGTCCGACATGCCGTCCTGCAACGTGACCAGCGCGTCCAGCCGCGCGATGTTGGTGGTCCGCAGGTTCTGGATCCGATCGTCGAGCGATCCGAGCCGGGCCCAGGCGACGCCGGCCGTCACCACAGCGACGAGGGCGACCACGGCCACCGCCAGGATGACCTTGGCACCCACGCCCAGGTCGTTGAGGCGGCTGCCTGCCCGCGGTGTCTTCGCTGATGCGCTCATACGGCTCTCCCGAGTCCTCGACAGCAGCCGTCAGACGGCGCCTCCCTGTGCACGTTCGGCGGAAACGGACAACTGCTGAGCCGGAGGAGCCCCTTCTCCTCGATCAGACGCCGGCTGATCGCCCGCGCCATCACCCGCCGCGGGCCCGTCGTCGACGGGCGTTTACGTGGTGATCGTCGTGGTATGCACGGCCGGCGACGGTGCACGAGGACGACGCGCCGGCTGCGCGGTCCAGCAGCGCGCTTCCTCCGCTCCGACAAGGAGAACTTTTGTGGCCTCGCCGCTTGGGCATGCGCAGCCGACCGGCCTGCTCCAGGACCGGTTGCTGGCGTTGGCCGGCACACCCGACCACAGCTTCCGCATCGGGACCGACCTCATCGTGGTCGCTCAACTGGCCGCGAAGCTGATCACCGCGGTCGACTGCTGCTCGGTGACCAGCCGCGACGCGGGCGCCTACGCCACCGTCGCCGCCAGCGACGACCTCGCGGTCGCCGTCGACCAGGCACAGTACGAGGACAAGGCCGGCCCCTGCCTCGAAGCCCTCGAGGCGCACTACCCGGCTGCCGTACCGGACATCGCCGCCACAGTGACCTGGCCGGGCTTCCGCGACACCGCCGCCCGGTTCGGCCTCACGACGTCCCTGTCGATCCCGCTGTTCGCCGGCTCCGGCACGACCATCGCGGCGCTCAACCTCTACAGCCGCCGGGCCGGCGCTCTGTCGACGCTGACCACCGCGGTGTGGGCGGCATACGACCCGGACACCACCGATCACTGGGACCACGACGCGCTTGACGCCGGCGCCCGGGAGCTGACCGCGGGTCTCATCAGCGCCGTCGCCGTACGGACCATGATCCAGCGGGCCATCGCCGTCCTGTCCGCCGACGGGGCGGGCCCCGGCCACGGCTACCCGGTTCTGTGCGACCGGGCCGCCAAGACCGGCACGTCCCTGACCGAAACCGCCGCCCAGGTCATCGAACAGCACCAGCCATGAGGTGGACACCCGGGCCTTCCGGGCGATGCGGGGCCGCCTCTTTCCGGTATGCCACTCCATCGCATCGCCCCCGCGAGCGTCGTAAGTCACCGAACACGGCCCGGTCTCGTCGGCAGGCGTACGCTGCACCTGTCGCTCCGGAACCCGGCGGCCTCATCGCGCGCCGCAGGCACCTTCAGGAAGCAGACAATGACCATCTCCAAGGCAGTTGTGCTCGCCGTTCTTCGTGAGCGTGGTCAGCACGCCCGGGCCGACTTCGTCGACCGGGAGCTACCCGACCGCATCGACCCGTCCCGGCACGGCGGCTTGCTGGCCACCCTCCACCTCGATCCGGCCGGGTTGGCCGAGTTGGCCGGTTCCGAGCCCGCGTGAATGCCGGCCCCCCTGGGGGCCGGCTCGACTCGACGAGCCGTTCGGTCTGTCGACGGTGGAATCCATGATCTGCGGCACGCAGGTCATCGCTCACCTTTCCCCGAGCAGTCGCTGACCCGGTCCGTTCTCTCGACCCGGTCCGGGACAAACCGCTGCGGGCCGATGACCGAAAGGTACGGCACATGACCATAAGGTATGGATTCCTCAGCACTCACCCGCCGACTCGCTGCGGCCTGGCGACCTTCAACTCCGCGCTGGCCGCCCACCTGGGCACGACCGGCATATCCGGCGGCGTCGTGCGCGTCACGGCCCGCGGCGACGACCTGACACCCACACCCGGTGTGGTGCACACCTGGGCGGCGACGACACCCGCCGGCTGGCGCGAGGCCGCCGAGGTGCTCAACACCTTCGACGTCGCCGTCATCCAGCACGAGTACGGCATCTACCCCGGCCGCGACGGTGGAGAGGTCCTCTCGGTGATGCGCCGGCTCACCGTGCCGAGCCTCGTTGTCCTGCACACCGTGCTGTCCCGCCCCACGCCGAGCCAGAAGTCATTGCTCGAGGAAATCGTGGCGGCAGCCGGCGCGGTCGTCGCCATCACCAAGTCCGCGTACGACCGGCTGCTCACCGGCTATACCGTCGACGCCACCAAGGTCTCTGTGATCCCGCACGGCGCCTCCGACTACGCGGGCGCCGCGGAACCCCGGCCCGCCCAGCCTCACCTGCTGACCTGGGGCCTGCTGGGCCCGGGCAAGGGCATCGAGTGGGCGCTACGCGGCCTCGCGCTGCTGAACGACCTCGAGCCGGCGCCCGTCTACACCGTGGCCGGCCGCACCCACCCCAAGGTGGTCGAGCTGCACGGCGAGGCCTACCGGGCGGGCCTGCACCAGCTCGGCGCGACCCTCGGCATCGCGCACCGGGTGCGCTACGAGCCGGCCTATCTCGACGACGCGGCGCTGGCAGCGCTCGTCCGCTCCGCCGATGTCGTGGTGCTGCCCTACGACTCCACCGAACAGGTCACCTCGGGTGTCCTCGTCGAGGCGGTCGCGGCCCGGATCCCGGTCGTCGCAACCGCTTTCCCGCACGCGGTGGAACTGCTCACCGACGGGCCCGGTCTGCTCGTACCGCACCGGAAACCGGTCGCCCTGGCGGCTGCCATCCGGCGGATAATCACCAAGCCCACGCTGGCCGCCACTCTGCTCGAGCGCAACGGTCACGGCGGACCGGCGTTACGATGGCCGGCCGTCGCAGAGCAGTATCACGACGTGGCCGCGAAGCTGGTCTCCGTCACCGCCGGCCCGGTCTCCGTGGCCGGCCCGTGACCGTCAGGACAGCCATCGTCGCGCCGAGAACCGGCCGGACCGCTCCGGCCCCCACCTTCGCGCATCTGGCCCGGCTCACCGACGACACCGGTCTCTTCGAGCACGCACGCAACGCCACAGCCCGACGCGAGCACGGCTACTGCACCGACGACGTCGCCCGCGGCCTCGTGGTCACGAGCCGCGAGCCCGCCCCCTCGGCCGAGGTTTTCCGCCTCGCGGAGTGTTATCTGACTTTCCTCACCCACGCCCAGGACGCCCAGGGGGCCTTCCACAACCGGCTCACGTTCCACCGGAACTGGACGGACCAGCCCGCCCTCGGGGACTGGTGGGGGCGCGCGCTGTGGGGTCTCGGCACCGCCGCCGCCCGCTGCCCGGCACCGTGGATCCGCCAGGAGGCCCTCCTCGCCTTCAACCAGAGTGCCTGGTGCCGGGCCACCGCCCCCCGTTCCATGGCCTTCGCCGCGCTCGGCGCCGCCGAAGTGGTCCGCGCCGACCCCGGCAACCAGCCGGCCATCGCTCTTCTCGCCGATGCCGCCGCCGTCATCGGCCGTCCCGGACCCGACCCGGGCTGGCCGTGGCCGGAGCAACGGCTCACCTACGCCAACGCCGCCCTCGCCGAAGCCCTCGTCGTCGCCGGCGACCTCCTCGACGACCCACCGATCCTGGCCGCCGGCCTGCGGATGCTGGCCTGGCTGCTGAACATCCAGACCCGCGACAACCACCTCTCGGTGCTCCCGTCGTCAGGCTGGCAGTCGGGCGGCCCCCGGCTGCGGCACGACCAGCAACCGATCGAAGTGGCCGCGCTGGCCGACGCCTGCGCCACCGCCGCGGCGATCACCGGCGAGGAGACCTGGCACACCGGAGTACGCCGCTCCGTCGACTGGTTCCTCGGCGCCAACGACATCGGCTACGCCATGTGGGACCCGGCAACCGGTGGCGGCTACGACGGACTGACCCTGCACGGGCCCAACCTGAACCAGGGCGCCGAATCCACCTTGGCCCTCATCTCCACCCTCCAGCACCGAAGCGATTCCGGCGCGGGCGACGCGATCCACCTGCGAACCGATTGACACGGTGCGGGAAGGCTCCACGGAGCACGTTCAACTCATCCGCTTGCCGGTGCGGCTCCCCTTCGGAGGATGATGTAGCTGGCCTCGTCCGAGGCGAGCAGGACGTACACCGGAGCCAACTCCTTCGGCTCACCCGGCCGGCCCAACGGGGTGTTCTTGCCGAACTCCTCGACCTGCTCCGGCGGCATGGTGGACGGGATCAGCGGCGTCCAGATCGGGCCCGGGGCGACGGCGTTCACCCAGATACCCCGATCGCCGAGCAACTGCGCCAGACCCGCCGTGAAGTTGGCGATCGCGCCCTTGGTGGTGGCGTACGGCAGCAGCGTCGGCTTGGGCTGGCGTAGTTCACCGAGCTGGTGTTGATGATCGAGGCGCCTCCTGCACGAGATTCCCGACGATCGTAGATTTGCGCGCCCGTCTAGCATTCGCGGTATGTCCCGACTCCGCCCGGTCCTCGCGCTGTCCGCCGTTCTGTTCGCGCTCGTCGCGTGCACCCCCGACAAGGCTGAGAGCAGCGAGAACCTGCCGCCCGGCGACACGTTGGTGAAAGACTCGGCCGCCGCCATGCGCGAGATCAAGACCACGCAGTTCCTGATCGAGGCCGACGGTGAGATCGCCGGGCTCAGCCTGCGCCGGGCCGAGGGCACGCTGACCAAGGAAGGCAGCGCGAAGGGCACCGCGCAGGTCGAGCAGTCCGGCACGCCGGTCGAGCTCGAGTTCGTGATCGTCGGCGACAAGATCCACCTGAAGGGACCGACCGGCGGCTACCAGACGCTGCCGCTCACGCTGGCCTCCTCGGTCTACGACCCGTCGGCCATCCTCGACCCCGACCGCGGCATCGCCAAGGTGCTCGGATCGGCGACCGGCGCCACCACCGAGGCGTCGGAGCCGGTCGACGGCAAGGACGCCTGGCGCATCGCGGCCACCACGACCGGCGCCGACCTGGCCGGGCTGATCCCCGGCATGACCAACAACATCCCGGCCGAGCTGTGGATCGCCGACGCCGACAGGCGGCTGCTCAAGGCGACGTTCACCCTGTCCGGGGGCACTGTCACGGTCACGTTCAAGGAGTTCGACGCCCCGGTAACGATCAGTGCGCCGTAACCTGGCGATCGGTGTCGGGGGCGCCACCGTCCTGCTCGCCGCCCTCGACGCGTACGTCGTGGTCACGGTCCTGACCGACATTCTCGGCGACCTGCACATACCGCTCAACCACCTCGAGCGCGCCACACCGATCGTGACCGGCTTCCTGCTCGGGTACGTGGCCGGAATGCCGCTGCTCGGTTCGCTCTCCGACCGGCTCGGCCGCCGTGCCGTCATCGTCGCCTGCCTGGCCGGCTTCGCCGCGGGCTCGGCGATCACCGCGGCCTCCGGCGAGTCGATCCAGTGGCTGGTGGCCGGCCGCGTGCTGCAGGGCCTGGCCGGCGGCGCGCTGCTGCCGGTGACCATGGCCCTGGCCGGCGACCTGTGGACGGAACAGCACCGCCGCGCGGTAGCCCTGGGCACGGTCGGCGCCGCCCAGGAACTCGGCAGTGTCCTGGGCCCGCTCTACGGTGGCGCGACCGCCGCCCTGATCGGCTGGCGCGGCATCTTCTGGATCAACATCCCGCTGGCCGCGCTGGCCGCCGTCGCCGTTCTGTTCGCGCTTCCCCGCGAGACCACCGCCCGGCCACACCGCCGCCCGGTCGACGTCCTCGGCGGCATCCTGCTCGCCGCAGGCCTGGCCCTGCTCGTCGTCGGCCTCTACAACCCGGAACCCGACCGCGCGGTGCTGCCGTCGTGGGGCCTGCCCACCCTGGGCGCGGCGGTGGCCGTACTCGTGCTTTTCGCCCTGTGGGAAAGGCGAGCCCGCACCAAGCTGTTCGACCCGACCGGCGTACACCTGACGCCTTTTCTCGCCGCGCTCGGCGCGAGTTTCTGCACCGGCGCCGCGCTGATGGTGACGCTGGTCGACGTCCAGCTGGTCGCCCAGACCCTGCTGGGCCGGGACGCGTTCGGCGGCACACTGCTGCTGACCCGCTTCCTGATCGCGCTGCCGATCGGCGCCGTTCTCGGCGGCCTGATACTCACCCGCCTGGGCGAGCGTCTGGTCACCCTGATCGGCCTTCTCACGGCCGCTTGCGGGTACGCGCTGATCGCCTACTGGCCGGCCGAGGTCCTCGCCGCCCGACACGCGGGAATCCTGCCCCGTCTGGACACCGACCTCGCCATTGCCGGCCTGGGCCTGGGCCTGGTCATCGCCCCGCTCACCGCCGCCGTGCTTCGCGTGACACCCCCCGACCGCCACGGCATCGCCTCCGCCGCAGCGGTCGTCGCCCGGATGGTCGGCATGCTGCTCGGCGTGGCCGCCCTCACCGCGTGGGGCCTGCACCGCTTCCAGGAACTGACCGCGAACCTCGACACCCCGTTGCCGTTCGGCGTCGAGCCGGCCGAGTACCAAGCCCGGCTCGCCGCCTACGAGGACGCGCTCAAGGCCGCCCTGCAGACCGAATACCGGGAGATCTTCCTGATCACGGCGGCCCTCTGCACGCTCGGCGCGCTGCTGGGCCTGCTCCTGGCCGGCAAACCGCGGTCCGTCGGCGCAGGCAAGCCCCAGCCAGCCGGCGCCGACCAGCCCAAGCCGGTCAGCGGGCAAGCGTAGCGGTAGTCGTTGGCGGGCCGGAGTCGGGCGAGATCGGCGTGTACCCAGCGCTACCGCCGCGCCGGGCGGCTCAGCCCCGGAACGAGTCGTGGTAGCCGGTGAACCCGGCGCGCTGCCGGTCCGTCTCGGGCGAGCCTTCCGGGTACACGTTGTCGAACATGGTGACCGGCTGCGGGTCGGGCAGGCTCATGACGCGTTCGCGCAGGTCGAGGGCGATCTTGCCGGCGTCGGCGTCGACCTGGCCGAAGAAGTCGTCGTCAGCCAGCTGCTGCTTGCCCAGGAACGCCTTCATCCGGCTGATCGGGTCCTTGGCTTTCCACGCTTCCACCTCGCCGGCCGTCCGGTAACGGCTCGGGTCGTCGGAGGTGCTGTGCCCGCCCATCCGGTACGTGTAGGCCTCGATCAGCGTCGGCCCCCGGCCCTGCCGCGCGTCGTCCAAGGCCGCGCGGGTCACCGCATAGCTGGCCAGGACGTCGTTGCCGTCGACCCGTACGCCGGGGAAGCCGAAACCGTCAGCCCGCCGGTGGATCGGGTTGCGGGTCTGGCGCTCGAGCGGAAGCGAGATCGCCCACTGGTTGTTCTGGCAGAAGAAGACGACGGGCGCGCCGAACACCGACGACCAGACGAACGCCTCGTTGACCTCGCCCTGGCTGGTCGCGCCGTCGCCGAAGTAGGCGATCACCGCCTCACCGTCCGGCCCGCCGGCCTTGCCGTCCAGCCGGACACCCATCGCATAGCCGGTGGCGTGCAGGGTCTGCGCCCCGATCACGAGCGTGTAGTTGTTGAACCGGTGCTCGCCGACCTCCCAGCCGCCCTGATCGATGCCCCGGAACAGGCTGAACGGCATGATCGGGTCGAGGCCGCGGGCATAGAGCACGCCGTGCTCGCGATAACTGGGGAACGCCATGTCGTGCGGCCGCAGCGCCCGGCCGGACCCGACCTGCGCGGCCTCCTGCCCCAGCAGGCTCACCCACAGGCCCAGCTCGCCCTGCCGCTGCAGAGCGACCCCCTCGGCGTCGAGCCGGCGCACCGTCACCAGGTCGCGGTAGAGATCGCGATACTCCTCGTCGGTGAACCCGACCGAGTACGTGACGCCCTGCTCGGTGGTAACGCTGCCGGCATGTTCGCCGTCAGGGGTGAGCAGCTGTACATAGCCACCAGCCGGGGCATCGCCCATGATTGCGAGCTCCTGTCATGCGTCGTCGCGGACCACAGTTCACCAGGGAGGATCTTCCGGGGAAGAGGCCAACACCGGTGATCATGCTCTCATCGCGAGGAACGCTGCCGGGTACGCGCGCCCGGCACTGTTGTGAAAGAGTTTCGTTCGAGCCGCCCGGCCAGGTCGATCATGGGATTGCCACTGTTGGATCGCGTTGAGTTCGTCGTCGATGCCGCGCTGCTCGATCGGCTGACCCATTGGGGTGGCAATGTGTCAGCCCTGCACCGGGAAATGGTGGCGAATGCCGGCGGCGCGCGCGTGCCCAGCCTGGCGACGTTGCACCGGGCCGTGACTCGCGCTCTGGCCGCGGACGCGCCGTCGCCGCGCGGCGACGGCCTGGAACCCCCCGACCCCGGTGTCGCGATGACGGTGGACGAACTGGCCGAACGGCTCTTCGCGCTCAAGATCTGGGCCGGCGATCCGTCGTACGCGCGGATCACCACCCTGGTCAACGCCGCCTGGCGCCGGACCGGCCGGCCGAGCAGCGAGCTGGTCGGCCGGACCACCGTGGGCGACTGCTTCCGGCCCGGGCGACGCCGGCTCAGCGCGGACCTGGTGACGTCGATCGTCCAGGTGCTGCACCCCGATCCCGGATACCTGGCGCGATGGCAGCAGGCGCTGCAGGCGGTCGCCGGTCAGCGGCGGGCGGCGGCCCAGGTACGCGCGTACGGCACCCTGCCGCCGGAGCTGCCGCTGTTCACCGGCCGTACGGCCGAGTTGCGCCACCTGCGGGACGCGCTCACCCCGGACGGCCCGGTCGTGATCGCCGCAATCCAGGGCATGGCCGGAGTCGGGAAGACCCAACTGGCCGTACGGGCTGCCCACCTGCTTCCGCACGACCGGACCCTCTTCGTCAGCCTGCGTGGTTTCGACCCCGACCCCGGCCACCCGCCCGCCGACCCGGTCGCGGTGCTGGACGGCTTTCTGCGGCTGCTCGGGGTGTCCGGCTCGAACATGCCCCACGACCTCGAGGCCTGCCGGCGGCTCTACAACGAGCGGCTCGCCGGCGCCCGTACGCTGATCGTGCTGGACAACGCAGTCGACGCCGACCAGGTCCGGCCACTGCTGCCGACCGCCCCAGGCTGTTCGGTCCTGGTCACGAGCCGCCGCAGTCTCGACGCGCTGAGCCCGGCCGTCGCGTTGACCCTCGACGTGTTCGGCCGGCCGGAGGCGCTGCGGTTCCTGACCGATAAGGCCGGCACGACGGCCGTACGCGAAGACCCGGACGCCGCGGCCCGCATCACGGAGCTCTGTGGACGGCTGCCGCTCGCGCTCGGCCTGGTCGCGGCGCAGGTACGGGCGAAACCGGGCTGGTCGCTGGCCGACCACGCGGAATGGCTCGACGAGCGTCGCCGAGCCGGGCGCCTGGACGACGGCGTGACCCTCGCCCTCGACCGGTCCTATCAGAACCTGGACGCCGACCGGCAGCGGCTGCTCCGGCTGGTGGCGCTGCACCCGGCGGAGGACTTCGACGCGTACGCGGCGGCCGCGCTGACCGGCGGCGACCTGGACACGGTCCGCACCGGGCTGCGGCAGCTGTACGACGACCACCTGATCACGCTCGCGGGCGACGACCGGTACACCCAGCACGACCTCATCCGCATCCACGCGGCCGAGCGTGCCCACGAACAGGAACGTCCGGCCGCGCGCCGGGCGGCCCTGACCCGTCTGCTCGACCACTACCTGGCCACCGCCGTGGCCGCGATGACGATCCTGTATCCCACGGGCGCCGACCGCCGGCCCCAGGCCCCGGGGACGACCACACCGGCGCCCGCCCTGTCCGGCCCGGATGCCGCCTCGGCGTGGCTGAGCGCCGAACATTCCACGCTGATGGCCGTGGCCGCGTACGCCGCCGACCACGGATGGCCGACCCACACCAGCCGCCTCGCGGAGGTGCTGTTCCGCCACCTCCTGAACACCAGCTACCGCGACCTGCTCACCATGAACGACCGTGCGGCCGCAGCCGCCCGGTCGGTCGGTGACTCCCGCGCCGAGGCCTACGCCCTGAACGCCATGGGCGTCGCCTACACCAACATCGGCCGGGCCGAACCGGCGGCGGATCGCCTGCAACGATCGGCCGAGCTGTTCCGGAGCGTCAACGACATCCGCGGTCAGGCCCACGCGGTCATCAACCGGGCGAACGTCGAGTTCTACCACCGCGGCCCGGCCGCGGCGAAGGTTCACTACGAGAAGTCGCTCGCCCTGTACCGGGAGGCCGACGACCGGATCGGCGAGGCCCGGGCCCTGGACAACCTCGGATACAGCGAGGGGACGCTCGGCAACTTCGACGAGGCGATCGACTTCCTGACCCGGGGACTCGCGGTCCACGTGGAGGTCGGCGACCTCCACGGCGCCGCCAAGGCGCTGAGCAACATGGCGACCATCGAGGCGCGGAGCGGCCGGCTCGACCAGGCCGAGGGACACTGCCGGGAAGCGCTGGCCCTGGGCCGCCGGCTCGGCAACCGCAGCATCGAAGCGGACGTGCTGGACGCCCTCGGCCTGGTGTACACCCGCCGCGGCGAGCCTGATCGCGCCATCGACCATCACGAGCAAGCCTTGACGATCAAACGCGAGGCCGGCGACCGCGTCTCCGAGGCCGACATCCTCAACGGGCTCGGCGAGGCGGCGCACGCGGCCGGCCGGCTCGACTCGTCGGTCGCCCACTTCGAGGCAGCACTGGCCATCGCCGGCGACAGCGGGATGGCCGAGCAGCGGGCCCGGGCGTACACCGGTCTCGGCCACACGCTCGAGCGCCAGGGCGACAAGGCCTCCGCCCTCGCGTTCTTCGAGCGTGCGCTGCACCTCTACATCGAGCACGACATGTACGAAGCCGATGGCATCCGCACCCTGCTGGCGGGCCGCCGGAGCGAAACGAGCAGCCGAACGACGACGCCATAACCACCCGGCGCAACGCCTGAAGCCACGTGTGCCATCGTTCCCCCGTTCAGCCGCCCGTTCCCGCTCATCCACGTCGATCATCGCGTCCCGGCGAACCCGCACGGCGGAACCCGACCGACTCCGACCGTTTCTCAGCGCTCCGGTCCCGCCGCAGGGACCGCTGGACACTGCGGCCCACAATGGACGAATGGCCCCTCGCACGGAGACCGGTCAGGTCTTCGTCAGCTACTCCCGGCGGCAGTTCCACGCTGCGCGGCAACTCACCGCCGCCCTGCACGGGCACGGCATCGACGCCTGGTTCGACGTACAGCGGCTGGTGCCCGGCACGGACTGGGCCGCCACCATCGACGAGGCCATCGACGAGGCCGCGGCCCTGGTGCTCGTCGCCTCCGCCGACTCGGTCGCCTCCCCCTACGTGACGCGGGAATGGCGCCGGGCCCGCGACCGGAACATCCCGGTGTACGTCGCGGAGGTCCGCGGCACCCGGCTGCCGGCCGAACTGATCGGAGCGTCCCGGTTCGACCTGCGCCGGCGCTTCGACCAGGGCGCCACCCTGCTGGCAGCGGCGCTGGCCGGCGGACCCGCCCTCCCGGCGCCCCGGCGGCGGGTCACGGCGTGGCCGGCAAGCGTCCTTGTGGTCGCCGCCGCCCTGTGCCTTACCGCGCTGGCCGTGGCCGGCCTGTTCGCGGCCGTCGCGGTCGACCTGGACTATCCGGTTCCCGACCGGCACCGCCCGGCCGCGGCGGTCATGGGGGCCGCCTGCCTGATCTATGCGGGCTGGCTGGTGCAGCCGTTGCGCGCCTTCTGCCGCGGCCGGGCCCGGATGATCTCACTGCTGCTGCCCCTGTACGGCACCCCGGTCCTTCTCCTCTACGCGTGGACTGTGCTGACATCGCTGGTCGCCGTGGTCAACAGCGGCGGAACCAGCATCGCCCGAGCGTCACCGAGCGGCGACTTCACCGAGCCGTACGTCCTCATGTGCCTGCCGTTGCTGGCGCTGAACGTGGCGGCCCTGCTGGTGCTGTACCGCTCGCCGGCGGTGCTGCGCTGGCTGCCACCCGGCGAGGGACCGCGGCGGCTGGCGACCCGCTTCGACACCGGGGTGGAGCCGCGCCGGCAAGCGACCGCCGCGCCGATCCGTACCGTAGCCATGGACTACGCCCCGGCGGACGCCAACGTCGCCGAGCCGATCTCGGCGATTTTCCGGTCGGCGGGCGCCCGGTCCGCGAACGGTGAAGGGAACGCGGACCTGCGCCTCGTGGTGATCAGCAACGCCACCACCTGGGAGCAGGCCGCCGAGGCCCTTCGCTCGGGCCGCTCGATCGCCGTGCTGGTCTGCGGCATACGGCTACCGGAGGGGGCCGACGAACTGCGCCGCATCCAGTGGGTCGACTACCGCGACGGGAACGACGACCGGCTTCGAGCACTGGCGAGATCGCTGGTCCATCCGGGCGAGCGAGCACCGGATGAAGCACTGCCGACCCCGGCGGTGCCGCGCGCGGCCGACGCCTTCGACGCACCACGCCCCGCCAAGATCTTCCTGGAGTGCCTGGTCGCGGCGGCTGCCGTGTTCGCCCTGTCGGCGGCTTTCACGGCGGGCGTCGCGCCGTCCAGCGAATACCGGGTGCACTCGCAGGAACCTCGAATGATCCCCAATCCGGGGCCGCTGATCACGTACACCCCGGCCCGCCCGCTGACGCGCTGCGGACCTGTGCTGACTCGACCGCTTCCATCGATGATGCCCGGTGTCCGCACCACACCTACCACCCCCGGGATCGCGACGCCGGCCCCGGCGACTTCGGTACCGGCGGATCTCGGACTCCTGCTCCGGTACAACTGCCGATTCGTCGTGCCGACCCTGCCGTCCCAGTCGCCGCAACCCCGGGTGATCAAGAATCCGGACTACCCGGAGCTGCCGGGCAGCGCCGATTTCCTGCTGCGTCTCCGCGCCGGAATTGCCGTCGCGCTGGCCGTCATCGCCCTCACCCTCGCGTACGGCCTCGGCCGGCGGGCCGTGCGGCGCGAAGTGCTGGAAACCGGCATGCTGGCCTTGTTCCTCATCACGGCGGTGTGGGCGCTGATCGGTTTCGTGGAGCTGACCCCGCTGCGACTGGTCTACTACACGGTCATCTGGGTCGCGGCTGCGATCGGGCTGATGCGCCACTCCGGCACCATCCTCGCCTGGCTGCCCGGCGACGAGCGACGTCCGCGGCGGCACCTGGCCGCGGCGCCGGCCGGGCTGCTGCGGCCGACACTGCCGCTCGCTCTCTTCCTACTGGGCATCTGGTACAGCGGCGGAATCATCCTGTGAGCCGCCCGGGCACTGTCCCGATCCTGCTTCGATCCTGCGGGCCGGGCCGCCGGTCCGGACCGGCGGCCACGGCTGCGACCGTCAGCGGCTGATGCCGACCTGCTCCAGAGCGCGGCGCATCGGCTCCCAGGCACGGGAGCGGCTCTGGCCCCGGTTGCGGGCCTTGACCATCTGATCCCAGAAGCCCGCCTGGAGCAGGCTCTGCGGCGACACGGCCGCGGACCGCTCCAGGATGGCCTCGGGCACCTTCTGCGGGTCCTCCACGAGGTACTCGGCCATGATCTCGTCGTACTTGTCCTTGAGCACGGTGTTGCCCGGGTCCGCGCCGAAGACCAGCAGCTGGCCGGTGGGCTCGGTGTCCACCAGCACGGTCACCAGGTCGGGCCGGTACCGCGCGAGCACCTCGATGATCTTGTAGACGTCGCCGGTCCAGGCGTCGGTGTGCCGGTCGCGCGCGGCCTCGTCCACACTGCGCGGCAGCATGTCGTCCAGGACGATCACGCTGGACCAGTCCGAGTGCTTCTCCACGTTGATGAAGTCGCGGAACGCGTACTCGAAGAGGTGCATGCCGTCGATGAACGACAGGTCGAGCGTGGTCCCCCGCCAGTAACCGGTGAGGGAGCGGCCCCGGCGCATGTTGCGTAACGGGTGGCGTCCGCTCTTGAGGTGCCCCAAGGGGTTCTTGCGGGCGAAGAAGGCGTCGCTGGTGGCCTTCACCAGGTGGACGTCGCACTTCAGCTCCGTGACGACCTTGAAGGCGGGGTCGATCGCGATGCTCGGCACCCGGGACAGGCTCAGGCTGCGGCCGTCGTTGACGCCGATTTCCAGGTAGTTGCGGTTGGCGCTGACCTTGTGCAGTTCGCGCAGGAACTCGTGCCGTTTCAACTGGACTCCTTGTATGAGTAGTCAGCCCTTGCGGAGCTCGGCGTAAAAGCTTTGGCAGTCTTCCCAATTCGGCAGCAGACCGGCGGCCTCGGCCTCGGCCAGGCTGGGCGCGATCGCGTCCTTGCCCGACAGCACCGGCTCCAGGCCGTCCGGCCACGGGATCGCGAGTTCCGGGTCCAGGGGGTTGATCCCGTGCTCGCGCTCCGGCGCGTACCCCTCCGAACAGAGGTAGACGACCGTGGCGTCGTCGGTCAGGGCCATGAAACCGTGGCCCAGACCCTCAGCCAGATACACCGAGTGGTGGTTGGTGTCGTCCAGGCGGACGATCTCCCACTTCTTGTACGTCGGGGAACCGACCCGGATGTCGACGATCACGTCGAGCACCGCGCCCCGCACACACTTGACGTATTTCGCCTGCCCGGGGGGCACGTCGGCGTAGTGCAGGCCGCGCACTGTGCCGCGGCGGGAGACCGAGCAGTTGGCCTGGGCCAGGTCGAACCGGTGGCCCAGCGACTCGCTGAACGCCGGCGCCTTGAACCACTCGTGGAAGCTGCCGCGCTCGTCGCCGAACACCTTCGGTTCGAACACCCACGCGCCTACGATGTCGAGTTCCCGCATCCCGATCTCTTCCCTCTCCCCTACGCCCCGAGGGCTTTCTTGATCTTTCGCAGAGCCCGGCGTACAAAGGGCCGCTTGCGCGGTGGCGGCTTGGCGGCCACCTGGCGGGCGATCTCCTCGACGGACTGGACCGAGATCGCACCCCGGCCGTCGACCACCAGCCCCAGTCGCAGGGCGGTGGACCTCTGCCCGAGGCCGACCGCGAGCTTGTACCGGCCGGCGGCGATCGACTGCCCGCCGAATGTCGACTCCAGGACCGAGCCGCCCTCGGCGGGGCTGATCGCGGCGCCGAAGTTGTGCACGGCACCCGTCGCCGCGTCGGTCAACCGCACCGAGCTACCCGCGGAGTCCCCGGCGGAGTAGACCGGAAGCGAGAGGCGCAGGCGGCCCGGCTCGACCGTCACGTCGGCGGCCCGCACCACCGACAGGTCGTGCTTGAGGCGGTTCGTGGCCCCGTTGACGTCGATCGAGAGATTCTGGTGGGGGTCCGTCCAGTAGGGAAGAACGGTCACCCCGTCGACGATGCCGAGCCGCCGGCCGCTGTCGGCGGCGGGCTCGCGGACGGATCCGAGCCGGATCTCCTTGGCCCAGCCGCTGAGGCTGTACCGGACGTAGAAGTCCCAGATCCCGGAGCCGACCGGGCCCCCACCAGCCGCCGTACGCGGATCAACGGTGGCGGTGGCGTCGATCCGCAGCCGGACCTCGGCGGGATCCGCGGCCGGCACACGAACCCGTTCGAACTCCATCGGTTGGAAGAACTCGGCGGCGGTCGAGCGCTCACGGATGACGAGGTCGACCTTCGACTTCTCGGACTGGGCGGAGATGCCGGCCTCGAGCAGCGGGACCGCCTCGCGGCTGCCCTGCGGAATCGGCAGCGCGAGCGCGACATCGGAACCGGCCTGGACGAACGTCAGGCGCTCGTCCCCGGCGGCGTACTCGACGGTGAAGGCGACCCGCAGCGCGCCGTCCCGCCAGGCCACGGTCCGCAGCTCGGCGATCGGCTTGACCGTGGCTTCCCACCCGGCCAGCGTCTCGACGTCCTCGAGCCGGTCCGCGACCAGCAGTCCGGCCACGACCTGCTGGATCGGCGACAGGCCGGCCGCCACGCCGGGGCCGAAGCGGTCGACGGCGACCGAGCGCATCTCGCGGAACATCTCGCGCCGGTATTCCGGGTCCATGTTGAGCAGCCGCTGAGCGCGCAGCCGCTCCACGATCTCGTTGCGCAGCCAGCGGCGGAACAGTCCGTCCTGCAGCGGGCCGGGCTCGGTGTGCTGATCGACGATGTCGAGGGCCTCACGCAGGTTGCCGAAGTACCCGACCGGCTCGATGGGCCGGAAGCCCGCGTTCGAGGCGTCGTCGCGCTTCACGTGGTAGTAGCACACGTAGTCGCTCAGGACGGACACGTTCTCGGCCCGGAGGTAGGCCTCCGTGACGAAGACGTGGTCCTCCAGCCGGCGACGGCCCTCGCGGAAGCGCAGGCCTGTCTTGGCCAGGAACTCGCGCCGCAGCATCTTGTGCGGGGTAAGGCTGTCGATGAGCGGCGCGTTCTGCACGCCGGCCCGGGGGCGGTTCTTACGGAAGAGGTCCCGCGGCACCGGCCGCCCCTTGCCCGCCATCTTGCCGACGACCACATCGGCGCCGTTGGCGACGCCGTAGTCGTACATCCGCTCCAGCGCCTCGGCGCCGAGGTAGTCGTCGTTGTCGACGAACATGATGTATTCGCCCTGGGCGGCGTCGATCCCGACGTTGCGCGGCTTGCCGGACCACCCGGACGGTTCCTGGTGGATCACGTGGACGTTCGGCTGCTCGAGCGCGAGCTCGTCGAGCCGGGCCGGGGTCTCGTCGGTCGATCCGTCGTCGACGAACCAGACCTCGTACTCGTCCTTGGGCAGGCTCTGGGAGACCAGCGACTGAATGCAGTCCTCGATGTACGGGCCGGGGTTATAGACCGGTACGACCACGCTGACCTTCAGCGGCATCTTGGGAGCCCCGTTCAACGAGCGTGAGAGGTGGCGAGCAGGTGCGGAACGGCCTCGGCGAGGGCGTCACCCCAGGGGCGGATCGGCTCGAGGCCGGCCGCCGCCCAGCGATCGTGGCCCAGCACGCTGTACGCCGGGCGGGCCGCCGGCCGGCGGAAGGCCTCGCTGGTGGTGGGACGCACCCGGCCCGGATCCGCGCCGATCAGCCGGAAGATCTGCTGGGTGAGCCCGAACCAGGTGACCTCGCCCGAGCTCGTCCCGTGGTAGACCCCGGCCGGCGCGGAGCCGGCGAGCGCCGCCGAGCCGAGCCGGAACAGCTGGTCGGCCAGGTCGACCGTCCAGGTGGGCTGGCCGCGCTGGTCATCCACGACGTCGAGGGTGTCCCGCGAGGCCTCGAGCTTGAGCATGGTCGCGACAAAATTGCCGCCGCCCGCACCGTACAGCCACGCGGTGCGTACGACATAACCGGCTTCCGGAAGCACTTCGAGCACGGCTTGCTCGCCGGCCAGCTTGGTGCGTCCGTACGCGCTGCTCGGTGCGGTCGGCGCGTCCTCCGCGTACGGCGAGGTCGCGTCCCCGGCGAAGACGTAGTCGGTCGAGAGGTGCAGCAGCACCGCTCCGGTCTCGCGGCAGGCCACCGCGAGGTTCCGGGGGCCGGCGCCGTTCACGGCGAGAGCGGTGGTCTCCTGCTCCTCGGCGTCGTCGACGGCCGTCCACGCGGCGCAGTTGACCACGACCGAGGGGTGGTGCCGCTCGAGGGCGACCGTCACCGCGACCGGGTCGGTCACGTCGAGCTCGCCGCGGGCCAGCGCCACCGCGTCGAGGCCGGCGGCGTGCAGGCGGGACAGCAGGTCCTGCGCGAGCATCCCGGAGCCACCGGTGATCAACCAGGAGGTCACAGCGTGGCCCGGCCCTTCAGCGGTTCCCACCAGGCACGGTTCTCGCGGTACCACTCGACGGTCTCGGCCAGGCCGGTCGGGAAGTCCTTGCGGGGACGGTAGCCGAGCTCTTCACTGATCTTGGTGCAGTCGACCGAGTAGCGGCGGTCGTGGCCCTTGCGGTCGGTCACGTACTCGACGCTGTCCCAGCCCGCGCCGCACGCGTCGAGCAGCTGCTGGGTGAGCTCCTTGTTCGACAGCTCGGTGCCGCCGCCGATGTTGTAGATCTCGCCGGGGCGGCCCTTGGTGCGGACCAGCTCGATGCCCCGGACGTGGTCGTCGACGTGCAGCCAGTCGCGCACGTTGCCGCCGTCGCCGTAGAGCGGCACCTTCCGCCCGTCGAGCAGGTTGGTGATGAACAGCGGGATGACCTTCTCCGGGAAGTGGTGATGCCCGTAGTTGTTGGAGCAGCGGGTCACCCGTACGTCGAGACCGTGGGTGCGGTGATAGGACAGCGCCACAAGGTCGCTGGACGCCTTGGCCGCCGAGTACGGCGAGTTGGGCGCCAGCGGATGGCTCTCGGGCCAGGACCCCTCGTCGATCGAGCCGTACACCTCGTCGGTCGAGATGTGGACGAACGTCGCGATCCCCGCCCGGTACGCGGCGTCGATCAGCGTGTGCGTGCCGACCACGTTGGTCCGGATGAACTCGGCGCCGCCGTCGATCGACCGGTCGACGTGCGACTCGGCCGCGAAGTGCACGACCTGGTCGTGCTCGGCCATCAGCCGGGCGACCAGGACGGGGTCGCAGATGTCGCCCCGCACGAAGCGGAAGCCCGGGTGGTCGCGCACCTCGTCGAGGTTGGCGGGATTACCGGCGTACGTGAGGAGGTCGAGGACCGTTATCTCCACCTCGCCGGGACCGTCCGCTCCCAGCACGGTGCGGACGTAGTGCGAGCCGATGAAACCGGCCCCGCCGGTCACAAGAATCCGGGTCGTCATGAGGAGATCTGCACCTTGCTGTAGTCGCCGACAACGAGCCGGTGGGCGTCGGGCACCCGGGGCGCGGGAGTAACTTCGACGTTGCGGCCGATCAGGGACGCCTCGATCCGGCGCACCCCGCTGATCAAAGAGTCGCTCAGCACGATCGAGTATTCGACCTCGCTGTCCTCGATCCGGCAATTATCCGAGATCGACGTGAACGGACCGACGTACGAATCGCTGATGATACTGCCGGCGCCGATGATCGCGGGACCGACGATCCGGCTGCCCGACACCTTGGCGCCGGGGTCGATCCGGACGCGTCCGATGATCTCGCTCGCGCCGTCGACATCCCCGTCAATGGCACGGTCGAGCGTTTCCAGCACGGTCCGATTGACCTCGAGCATGTCGGTGACGTTTCCGGTGTCTTTCCAATAACCGTGAATCAGGGTGGAACGCACGTCCAGGCCCGAGTCGATGAGCCACTGGATCGCATGCGTGATCTCCAGCTCGCCGCGGCGGGAGGGCTCGATCGAACGGACGGCCTCGTGCACGGAGGCCCGGAACAGATAGACACCGACCAGGGCCAGGTCGCTCTTCGGGTAGGCCGGCTTCTCCTCCAGCCCGATCACCTGGCCGGCGGCGTCGAGCTCGGCCACGCCGAAGGACGTCGGGTCGGCGACCCGGGTCAGCAGGATCTGGGCGTCCGCCGCCTCGTGGTGGAACCGCTCCACGAGGTCGCGGATGCCACCGACGATGAAGTTGTCGCCCAGGTACATGACGAAGTCTTCGTCGCCGAGGAATTCGCGGGCGATGAGAACGGCGTGCGCCAGGCCGAGCGGTGCGCTCTGCGGGATGTAGGTGACGTCGAGCCCGAAGGCGGACCCGTCGCCGACCGCCTGCCGGATCTCGTCGGCCGTGTCACCGACGATGATCCCGACGTCGGTGATTCCCGCCTCGGCGATCGCCTCCAGGCCATAGAACAACACCGGTTTGTTCGCGACCGGAACGAGCTGCTTGGCCGACGTGTAGGTGATCGGCCGCAGCCGGGTCCCTGCCCCGCCGGAGAGCACTAACGCCTTCATGCGCGACACCTTAACGGATGGGGTGGACAACGTTGCCAGCCAATGTTCGCGGGTTTACCCGGGTCGACGAGGGTGCCCATTTCGGCGGGTTCGTACCGGTCGAAAATCCCCTTAGATAGACAATTTCGTACATCGGGCCACGTCAACGCCTGCCACGCCTCTGTTAACGCCAGGAGTCCTCGCAATGACGTGTCCGTTATGGCGGAGCATGGCGCAGATGCATGTCGGGTGTCCTCCAGCCGAACGCACGTTGTGCCTGCGGTTGCCCTGCTGTTAACGTCGCCCGGCATTCATCCGAATCATGGTCAACCCGGGCTGGTTCATCGGGGCGTCCATCACAGGAGATCCGGTGGTAGTGACAGTCACGTCAAGTGTCATGCCGACAGTCGCCGTCGTGCTCGCGGGCGGCGTCGGGGAGCGGCTCGGCCTCAAGATGCCCAAGCAGCTCGTGAAAATCGCCGGCAAGACGGTGGTGGAACACACCCTGGCCGCCTTCGAGAAATCGCCCGTCATCGACAAAGTGCTGATCCTGATGGCCCCCGGTTACCTCGACGAGGTCGAGGCGATCGTCGCGCGGGCCGGCTTCACCAAGGTCAGCGGTGTGATCGCCGGCGGGCGGACCCGCAGCGAGACCACCCGGAAGGCCATCGCGGCCATGGGCGGCGCCGAATGCAAGATGATCATCCATGACGCCGTACGGCCTCTGGTGTCGCAGCGCATCATCGCCGACAGCGTGCGCGCTCTCGACCGGTTCGAGGCCATCGACGTGGCGATCCCATCGGCGGACACGATCATCTCGGTGGACGACATCGACGGCGAGGAGGTCATCTCGGACATCCCCGACCGGTCCCGGCTGCGCCGCGGTCAGACCCCCCAGGGCTTCCGGATGTCGACCCTGCGCAGGGCGTACGACCTGGCCGCCGTCGACCCGGACTTCACCGCCACCGACGACTGCGGCGTGGTGCGGCGTTACCTGCCGGACGTGCCGATCCACGTGGTCCCGGGCGACGAGAACAACCTGAAGATCACGCACCCGATCGACATCCACCTCGCCGACAAGCTCTTCCAGCTCAACTCCAACCCGATGCCGGCCGAGATCTCCGGCGCGGAGCGGGCCGAGCTGCTCACCGGCAGGACGATGGTCGTCTTCGGCGGCAGCTACGGCATCGGGAAGGCAACCGGTGACCTCGCGGCCGCCCACGGCGCCACCGTGCTGTCGTTCAGCCGCTCGACCACCGGCACCCACGTCGAGAACGCGGGGGACGTGGCCGAGGCGCTGAAGCAGGCCAACGCGGAGACCGGGCGGATCGACTATGTGGTCAACACCGCCGGCGTGCTCCGGATCGGCAAGCTGGCCGACACCGACGACGCGGTGATCGAGGAAGCCCTGCGGGTCAACTACCTGGGCCCGGTCCACATCGCCCGGGCGTCCGCGCCGTACCTGGCCGAGTCGCAGGGCGGACTGCTGCTGTACACCTCGAGCTCCTACACGCGGGGCCGGGCCGGCTACAGCCTCTACTCGTCGACCAAGGCCGCCACGGTCAACCTCGTCCAGGCCCTGGCCGACGAGTGGTCGGACGTCGGCGTCCGGGTCAACTGCATCAATCCCGAACGCACCGGCACCCCGATGCGACGGCAGGCCTTCGGCGACGAACCGGCCGCCTCCATGCTCACCGCCGACGAGGTGGCGAGCACCTCCGTGGACGTGCTGATCTCCAGCATGACCGGCCACATCATCGACGTACGGCGTGCCGCCCCCGCGGCCGTGACGACCACCAAGTGAGAGGGTCGCTGTGAACGTCGCGGCGAAATTGGACATCAGCCGACCGGACACGTTGGTCCGGTACGTCCTGTTCGGCATCTCGTACCCCGTGCTCTACGTGGGCGCCTTCGTACCGTGGCCGATCGTGTTCGCGGCCGGCCTCGTGGCCGTCCTCGTCGCCGAACTGTGGGGTATCCAGCGAACGCCGCTGACCATCGCGCTGCGGCGCGTCCACCTCGGCACGGTGCCTCGCTCGATCATCCGCGACGCGGCAGTCCTGGTGCTGATCGCCCGCTCCGGCGAATACGATGTCGCCCAGCTGGGCCTTCTGACCTTGGCGATACCGTCCCTGTACCTGCTGCGGGGCGTCTTCACCGCTCTGCTGCGCTTGCTGAACCAACGGCGCCAGCTGCCGCACTCGACCCGCAACCTGGATCTCTCCCGGCTGCGGATCCCGGACGCGCCCCCGGCCTGGCTGCGACTCGGGGCGCCGACCCCGCTGACGCAGGTAGCCATCCCGCTGGCGGTGGGCGTGGTGATCGACGCAGCGGCCGGTACGAACTACTTCGCCGTACTCGGCCTCGCCGTATCGGCCCTCTACACGCTGGGGATGCTGGCCGTCGTCGCGGTCCATTACCGCCGCAACCGGGTCCTCGGCGACCGGGACGAGGTGCGCGCGGAGGTGTTGCGGCAGGTGCGGGCCTACCAGCCCGAGGTCATGCTCTACTTCAGCCTCGGCGAGGCCAGCGGCACCAGCTACCAGGTCGACTCCTGGCTCACCACGCTGGCCGAGCTGCGGCACAAGGCGATGATCCTGGTCCGCGAGCACAAACACGTCCCCCGGATCGGTCCGACGGACCTGCCGATCATCAGCATGCCCCGCGGGCCCGAAGTGATGGACCTCGACCTGCCGGATCTCAAGGTCGTCATGTACGTGGGCAACGTCGGCAACAACCTCCACATGCTCCGCCACAACGGCATCCGGCACATCTTCGTCGGGCACGGCGACAGCGACAAGGTCGCCAGCACCAACCCGGCCAGCCGGGTCTACGACGAAGTGTGGGTCGCCGGCCGGGCCGGTCGCGACCGGTACCGCCGGGCGGGAGGGGCCGTCTCGGACGCCTC
Source organism: Paractinoplanes hotanensis (assembly GCF_023717965.1). Taxonomy (NCBI): domain Bacteria; kingdom Bacillati; phylum Actinomycetota; class Actinomycetes; order Micromonosporales; family Micromonosporaceae; genus Paractinoplanes; species Paractinoplanes hotanensis. The sequence continues at coordinate 170,977 of NZ_JAMQOL010000037.1, forward strand.
GATCGTCGAAGTCGGCCGCCCACAGCTCGCCGCCCTGGAACCGCCGCGCCAGGACCGGCGGATCTTCACGGTCCTGTACGCCCCGACCTGGGAGGGCTGGAGCAACGACCTGGCGCTCAGCTCCGTACCGGTGATGGGCGTCAAGATCGTCAAGACGCTGCTGGCGCTGTCGCCGAACGTGCGGGTCATCTACAAGCCCCACCCGCTGACCGGCTACCAGGACAAGATCACCCGCCAGATCAACCAGCAGATCATCGACATGCTGGAGACGGCGAACAAACTCCGGGCCGCCGACCCCGCCTGGACCAAGATCGTCGCCGCCAACGCCGCCGAGCGCACCGCCAGCAAGGGCCGGCTGACCGAGCTGCAGCGCCTGATCGACCAGCTGTCCGGCTCCCAGGGCCCGGACTCGGCCCAGACGGCCCGCGACAACGGCACCCCCGACCCGGAACGGCACGCGAAACTGCTGAAAGCCGAACAGGACTGGCAGCGGGCGCACTGGGACGCAGCCGGCTGGTGGGCCCACCGCACGGTGACCGGTCCCCGCCCCGATCTGTACTCGTGCTTCAACGAGGCCGACATGATGATCGCCGACATCTCGGCCGTGGTCTCCGACTTCGTGGGCAGCGGCAAACCGTACGTCGTGACCAACATCTACAACCAGGACGAGTCCGCGTTCCGCACCGCCCAGACGGTGGCCGGCGGCGCATACCTGCTCGGCTCCAAGGCCGAAGGCCTGTCCGACCTGGTCCAGAAGTTGCAGCGGGCGGAGCCAGTCGACCCGATGGCCGAACGCCGCGAGGCCCTGCGCCACTACCTGCTCGGCCCCGACGAGCCGGACCCGCTGACCCGCTTCAACGACGCCCTCGACGACCTCATCGCCAAGCCCTACCCCGTGGCGGCCCCGATGGAGCCCCTGGAAGCAGTGGCGAAGGTGGCCGCCGCCCAGTCGGACGACGGCGAGCCGGTGTCCATCACTTCCTGACAACCGGACGCCAGGGCCCCGCCGCACCACGCGGCGGGGCCCTTTCGCTGTTTGCGCGGGCCCGGCCGGCGAGCGAGGGCGGTCACGTGGTGACATGAGCTGAGGTCGGACCGTCCGAGTCTTAAGGTCGGACCACCGGCGGCCGATTTCCCCGATATGACGAGAATGCCGTTCGGGTCGGGCCGGAGCAGCCACGAAGACGCCACCGCTGCGGGAACCGCCGCCGCCCGTGCCGCCCTGGCCGGGCTCGACGGCGCCGCCGCCGACCTGGTGATCGTGTACGCCTCGATCCGGTACGACCTGGCCGCGCTGCTCGACGGCGTCCGTGCCGTCACCGGAGAGACGCCACTGGTCGGCGCTACGACCAGTGGGCAGTTCTCCGAGGGCGAGTTCATCCCGCCGGGACCCGCGGTCAGCGTGATGATCCTCGGTGGGGGCCGGTACCGTTTCGGCTCGGCAGTGGTCGGCGGCATCAGCAGTGACACCACCGCGGCCGGCCGCGATCTGGCCCGCCGGGCTCGCGACGCCGCGGGCTCGGAGCCCACCCCGTACGGCGCGCTGTTGCTGCTGGCCGACGGCATGGCGGGCGACATGCAGGGACTGCTGAACGGGCTCTACCGGGTCACCGGCGCTCAGGTCCCGGTGGTCGGCGGTGCGGCCGGGGACGACCGTACGTTCGCCGGCTCGTCGGTGTTTCACGGCGGTGAGGTGGTCGCCAACGGCGCGGTCGCGGTCTGGATCGGCTCGGAGCAGCCGCTGCGCGTGGTGTCCGGGCACGGCTGGCAGCCCCAGGGCCTGCCCATGCTGGTCACCCGCGTCGAGGGCCAGTTGGTGCACGAGATCGACGGGCGCCCGGCCGCCGACGTATACCAGGAGGGGCTCGTGCAGGACACCACGGCACCGGTGGGCGCCCGCTCCGACTGGCGCACCGCGCATTCGTTCGGCCTGATCGAGCCGGACGGCACGCAGGTCGTCCGGGGCGCGCTGCTGGACGAGCAGGGCGCCGTGCGGACCTTCACCCCGCTCCCGGAGTACTGCGCCGTGCAGATCGTCTCCGCCGACCAGGATGGCCTGCTCGACGTCATCGAGAACGTGGTCGAGGACGCGCTGGGCGACATCGACGAACCGGCCGTGATGCTGACGTTCAGCTGCATCGCGCGGCTGGACCTGCTGCGCGACCGCGAGGGCGAGGAGGCGGCCCGGCTGCACAAGGCCGCCGGTCCGGTCGCCACGTTCGGCTTCTACACGTACGGGGAGTTCGCCCGGTCCGTCGGCGTCTCCGGGTACCACAACGCCACCATCACCGCTCTGGCCCTCTGAGCGGGGTATCGATGGACAAGATCGCACCCGACGAGGCCGGCGAGAGGCTCAGGGAGAAGCTGGCGGGCGCCACCGCGGCCGCGGCCGACGCGTACCGGCAGACCTCGCGGCTGATCCGGGTGCTCACTGTGCTGGGGCAGCCGTCCTCGCCGACGGAGCTCGTGGAGCAGACGCTCGCCGTGCTGTCGCAGGTCTACGCGGCCGACGTCACCGTGTCGGCGCGGGTCGTGGCCGGCCGGCTCCAGCTCACCGGCACGTGCGGCATCCCCGAGGACGACGCCGCCTACACGGACGGCTGGCCGCTCGCCGGCGCCGCGGCGGAGGCCATCGCGGCCGGGCAGGCGATCGCGCGTACGGGCGCCGCTCTGGACCCCGAAGCCGACTTCCCGCCTTCGATCGCCGGCCTGGCGCCCGCCTCGGCCGTCTGGGTGCCGGCCGGGGAGGACGGTACGGCTGACGAGCTGCTGATGATGTTCCGGTCCCGCCCCGACGGCTTCCCGTCCGCCGACCTGCCGGTCCTGCGGTCGGTGGCGTCCCGGCTCCGGCTCGCGGTGCAGGCTCGCCGCCGCAGCGCGACGGTGGAGACCCTCGCCCGGCTCGGCCACCGCCTCACGAGCTGCCTCGACCTGCCGACCCTGTTCGAGGAATCCGCGCGGCTCCTCCCCATCCTGGTGGACGGCCTCGAGGGCGGTGTGGTGACGATCGAGGACGGCGTCGCGACGCTCAGCGCGGCGACCCGTCTCGATGTCCTGCCCGTGGGCCACTCGCTGCCGTCCGGGAAGCTGTGGGGCTGGGAGACCCTGAGCGTCGGCGAAACGTACGCCGGAGTGCACGACGGGTTCCCGGTGGGCGGTTCGGTGCTCGCCGTTCCGGTGATGCGGGAGGGCATCCCCGCCGCTGTGCTGTACGCCTTCCGGTACGACGGCGTGCCGTTCCGCTCGGAGGCGGCCGAGGCCGGCACCCTCTTTGGCACGTACGTCGATGTCGCGATGAACAACGCCGAGCTGTACCTGGCGCTGCGGGCCAGCGAGAACTCCCTGCGCCTGATCACCGATTCGATCAGCGACCTCATCGCGGTGGTCGACGACTCCGGCCGCTTCGTGTACGCGTCGCCGTCGTACGAGCGCGAGCTGGCGCTGCCGCCGGGCCGGCTGCTCGGGACCCCGGTCACCGCCTTGGCGCACCCCAGCGACCGGGTAGCGGTCGCCGCCGCCCTGACCGGCCCGGTCCACACCCCGACGATCGAGTACCGCCTGTTCACCGGCGAGGACCGGTGGGTGTGGGTGGAGAGCGCCCTGCGCCCGGTAGCGGCCGACAACACCGTCGTGCTGTCGTCGCGGGTCATCGACCGGCGCCGCCGCCTCGAGGACGAGCTGCGCCGGCGCGCCACCCACGATCCCCTGACCGGCCTGGCCAACCGCACGCTCACCGCGGACCGGCTCAACGCGGCGCTCGCCCGGGTGGGCGCCGCCGACCACGTGGGCCTGCTCTTCTGCGACCTCGACAAGTTCAAGGACGTCAACGACCGGCTCGGCCACGACGCCGGCGACCAGCTGCTGGTGCAGGCGGCCGACCGGCTGCGCGGCTGCATGCGCCAAGGCGACCTGCTGGCCCGGTTCGGCGGCGACGAGTTCGTCGTCCTGCTCGACGGCGTCGCCGACCTGGACGACGTCCGTGCCGTCGGCGACCGGGTCGTGGCGGCGATGGAGGTCCCGTTCGCGCTGCTCGACGAGCGGGTCGAGATCTCGGCCAGCGTGGGCGGCGTGCTCGGCGTCCGCGGTCACGCCGACCCGGCCACCATGCTGCGCGACGCGGACGCCGCCATGTACGCGGCCAAGCACGCCGGACGAGGCCGCGCCGAGGTGTTCGACGACGCGGCCTCCCGCCGCAGCCTGGACCGGCTCCAGCTCCGCTCCGACCTCGCCTTCGCGTCCGCCCGCGGCCAGCTCGCCGTGCACTACCAGCCGATAGTCGAGCTGAGCAACAGCCGGATCATCGGGTTCGAGGCGCTCTGCCGGTGGCACCACCCGGTGCGCGGCCTGGTGCCGCCGGACGAGTTCATCCCGCTCGCCGAGGAGAGCGGCGCCATCACCGACATCGGCGAGTGGGTGCTCGGCCAGGCGTGCCGCCAGCTCGCCGAGTGGCGGCGGCTGCTCTCCGGGGAGCGGCTGGGCATCAGCGTCAATCTGTCGCCGGTGCAACTGCACCAGGCGGATGCTGCCGCCCGTACGCTGAAGGTGATCGAGGAAAGCGGCGCCGATCCGGCGGACGTGTGGCTGGAGACCACCGAACACAGCGCCATCCGCATCGACGTCAACGAGTTCGCCACCCGCCTACGCGCGGCCGGCGTCCACTTCGCGCTCGACGACTTCGGCATCTCGTACTCGAGCCTCAGCCACCTCAAGCGGCTCCCGGTCGAAACCGTCAAGATCGACCGCTCGTTCGTGGCCGGCCTGCCGGACACCGCTACCGACCGGGGCATCGTCCGCGCGGTGCTGGCCATCGCGGAGTCGCTGAACCTGACCGTGGTCGCCGAGGGCATCGAGACGCCGGAGCAGCACGCCGATCTGGTCGCCCTGGGCTGCCGGCTCGGTCAGGGCTACCTGTTCTCGCGGCCGGTGCCACCGAACGAGGCGACGGCCCTGCTGCTCGCCGGAGCTCCGAAGCCGTCACCCGCCGGAGCCGCCTGACCCACCTCATCAGTCGTCGATGGCCTGGTAGAGGGTGGAGGTCCGGCAGCCGACGTGGGTCTCGTCGCCCCGGCTGACCAGGGCTACGAGACCGGGAATCCTTCCCGAGCCGCCCAGCCCCGCTTCGCGGAAGCCGCTGCGCTCTTCGGTGACCGTGACGGACATGTTTGCTCCTTCGATCGAACAGACGGATGGGTGGCGGTCAAGGTCTTACGGCTTTGCCGGGAGACTGTGGGCGGTGATGTCGCCGTAGCCGGTGGTGGCGCGGATGTCGACTGGAGCGGTGGCGCCTCCGGTGTTCTGCAGGGTGTTGCGGATCCGGCCGGAGGAAGTACCGGCGTCCAACGTGGCCGAGACCCCGGGAGCCACACCGACTGAGATCGTGCCGTGCTCGGTACGCAACACGACCGTGCCGCTCACCGCCTCGGCGATGCGGATGTCGCCCTTCTGGTTGCTGATCTGCGCCGGGCCGTCCAAACGACCGACCGAGATGTCGCCGGCGTGAGCGGTGAGGCGTACGCTCGCGGCCTCGTCGAGCTCGATCGTGCCGTGCGCGCCGTCGAAGACGACGTCGCCGAGCCGCCCGGTGGCGCGGAACTCGGCGGCGGCCGCCTTGGCCTCGACCCGTGAGCCGGCGGGAAGGTGCACCGTCACCGCGATGGATCCGGACCGGCCGAGGATCTGGTTCTGGGCCGGGGTCTCGATGTGCAGAACGCCGTCGCGGTATTCGACGGTGGTCTGCTCAGCAGCCCTCACGTCGCGGCTCCTCGAGGCGTCCAAGGGCGCGATTTCGACTGTGGTGTCGGCACGGTCGGCGGCGGCGAACCGGACGCCTCCCGCGGGGATGTCCAGGACGGCGGCGATCGGAGCCGGGGTTTCGAACGTCTGCATCATGCTCTCCTGAGGTTCGTCCCCGCTGACGGGGCGCTTACCGCGAATGTGGATGTGGTCGATGGCCGGCCACGAAGAAACGATCGCCCGCCGCGCTGACACCGAACGGTCATGGCGCTGACGCGCCTCTGACACCGGGCCACTTGCCGGCTTGCTCGAACGCGGTGGTGCCGGCCCAGAGTCTGCGCGACTCCGGCACCATCGAGTCGGCGTTCGCCGCCTACGAGCAGCGGCGCCGGGCGCGGGTGGAGCGCGTCGTCGAGCAGGGCCAGCGAACCGGCGGCTGGAAGGCGCTCGGCCCGATTGCCCGGCTACCCCGCGACCTGATCATGAGCCTGGCCATGAAACGGATGGCCCGGACCGGCAACGACCCGAGCCAGTGGGTCTACGACCACCACATCGAGTGGGACGAGCCGGTCCGGAGCGCGCCTTTAGAGACGCCCGGGGAAATCGTTGGCCTCTTCCATCCGCTGACCGTGGAGCACGCGAAGCGCGTCGAGCGCGACCGCGGTGAGAACGCCGCGGCCGATGCCGGCGCGGCCGAGCAACTCCATCCCCCGGGTGACGGCGACGAAGTAGACCGCCAGTGATTGCACGTTCGCGTCTTCCGGGAGATCCCCGTTCTCCCGCGCGTGTTCCAGACATTGGGCATAGACACCGGCGAGCTGTTCGATGCCGGTCTTCGTGGCCGTCGAAAGTGGATCCTCCGCACCGGTCGATTCGACCAGCGCACGCGTGGCCAGCGAGACCCGCCGATCGCTGCTGCTGAACTCGATCGCCATCCGGAGCAGGTGACCCCGAATTCGTTCCAGCGGCGAAGCGTCATCGTGCCCGAGCGCTTCCGAAACGGCGCGCGTCGCCTCCTCCCGATCCTCGGAGAGCGCCCGCAAAAACAATTCACGCTTCCCGCCGAACGCGTTGTACAAGCTCTGCTTCCCCAGGCCGGTCGCCCGCACCAGGTCATCCAGCGTCGCAGCGGCCAGGCCGTGCACGGCGAACACCTCACTGGCGCTGCTGACGACATCGCTCTCGAGGAACTTGCGGGGACGGGGCATGTGACCAAGCCTACGTTATTGACCATACGGTCAAAAACCTGTTAGCTTGGTTGAGGCGCGCACCAGTGAGACCCCGTCGTAGCAGCACCAAGGACCAAGGGAGAGCAGAAGTGAAAACCAACGAAGAGGTTGTTCGCGAGGCATACCGGCTGTCGGAAGGAAGCGTCCTCGACGGAGATGGCTTTCGCGCCTTGTTCACCGAAGACGGCACGTTCAACGACATGCCGAATTCACTGACCTTCCGCGGGGACCAGATTCCTCAGGCGCTGGCGGGCTTCGCCGGCGTTTTCCCCGACGTCCACCGTGAGCTCCTCGAAGTGCACGCGTTCGGTGACGTTGTTGCCGTCGAACTGCGAATTCAGGGAACGCATCTCGGCAAGTTCCCGACTCCGATCGGCGACATCCCGCCGACCGGTAGCCGTATCGACGTGCCGACGGCAGATCTCTGGCATCTCCGTGACGGAAAAATCGAGAGCTTCAACTGTTACAACGCGGCAAACGTGCTGCTCGCCCAGATCGGGGCCGGCCCCGACTTCAAGTCGGCGATCGACGCCGCCGAGGCAGCCACCACAGGGGTGTAGCTCCACCCGCTCACCGCGCCTGCTGGGCGTGGGCCCGAACATCCTCAACCGACCCACACCCGCTCGCGGCGGTCGCCCGGCTGCCAGAAATCGCAAATTTACATATCACCATCTTGCCGATCGTCACGTTCACGATATGCTCCAGGTCACCCCCGATCCGGTGGAGGAGCTGTGAACAGGGATTTTGTGGTATGAGGCCGCAACTGGACGACCTCGATGCGGCACCCGGAAGCACGACGTCTCTGCTGCGCACGATCGTCGCGACCTCGCTGCGCCGCCTCGGCGGCTGGATCGCCGTCGCCGATCTCATCACGCTGATGCGCGCCATCGACGTCCCCGACCCCCGCACGCGCAACGCCTTGAGCCGGCTCAAGGCCAAAGGCCTGCTCATCCCCGACGCTCGTGGGAAGGTCACCGGCTACCGACTGTCTGCGGACGCGGTGCCGATGATCGAGCGCGGCGAGCAGCGTCTCTACCGCCCGCGGTTCATGACCCACGACGGCCGCTGGTGTCTGATCTCCTACTCGGTTCCCGAGGAGCAACGCGACCTGCGCCACCAGCTGCGCCGCCGGCTGTCCTGGATCGGCTGCGGCTCGGTCTCACCGGCGTTGTGGATCTGCCCGGGCTTCCTGGTCGACGAGGTCGAGGAGATCCTTGCCGACCTCGGGCTCAACGCGCGGGCCACGGTCTTTCTGGCCGACGAGATTCGCGGCGACAAACCGGCCCCGGTCGCGGTCGCGCTCTGGTGGGACCTCGACGCGATCCGGGCGTTGCATGACGACTTCCTCGCTGTGCACGCCGACGACGTGCAGGCGGCGGTGAAGGACCCGACGCCACAGCGCGCCTTCGCGGTCGCGATCCGCGGGCTGGACAGCTGGCGGCCGATTCCGTACGTCGATCCCGGCCTGCCCGATTCGCTGCTGCCCGACGACTGGCCGGCCCGCCGGAGCCTGCCGCTGTTCGAGGAGCTGCGCGACCGCCTCCTGCCGCACGCCCACGCGTACGTCGAGCAGGTCACCTCCAGTGGTGCCGCATGACTCTCACGTCCCATCGCGGCGACACCGACCTGATCCGCTCGGCGTTCGGCCGGTTTCCCTCGGGCGTCGTGGCGCTGGCCGCGGACGCCGGCGGCCAGCCCGCTGTCCTGGTGGCCTCGTCGTTCACGGTCGGCGTCTCGCTCGACCCACCGCTGGTGCTCTTCTCGGTGCGCAACGAGTCCACGACCTGGCCGCGGCTGCGCCACAGCCGCCGAGTCGGCGTCTCGCTGCTCAGCGCCGACCAGGCCGAGCTCTGCCGGCGCCTGGCCGGCCGCGATCGGGGCGCCCGCTTCGGCGACGACCCGATCGAGCGCACGAGCGAGGGTGCGCTACTCTTCGCCGGCTCGCCCCTCTGGCTGGACTGCTCGGTCTTCGGCGAGATCCCGGCCGGCGACCACCGCGTCGTGCTGCTCGAGGTGCATCAGCTCTGGCAGGACAACGCCGTCGACCCGCTGATATTCCACGGCTCGGCGTTCCGCCGCCTGGAGGTCGCGTGACGATCCTGGACCGGGTCCGCGCCGCGCATCGGCCGGTCGGCCGCCGGCTCGGCATCGCGGTCGGCATGCCCGCCCCGCGCGGCCTTCTCGACGGGATCGCGGAGATCCTGCGGGACGCGGGCGCTGCCCCGGCCCGGCGGCTGGCCCACCTCCGCCCCCGGCCCGGCGAGGCGGCCACCCGTCCGGGGGACGCCGCCTACTTCATCGAGCGCTACGGACACGAGTACACCGTCATCGTCCTGGCCCCGGCGCACAGCAACGACGCCGTCGCCGAGGCCTGCACCGCCGAGGGCTGCGCCCTCATCCTCACCACCCTCCCTGTCTGAACGCCGCGACGGCGATCAGGCGCACCAACCCACTCATCAGAAGACGTATATATCGAGCTATTTATTGATTGGATGCCCATGCGTCTCTCCCGTTCGCGTCTCTGCCTGATAGCTCTCGCCGCCGCCTTACTGGGCGGATGTTCGACACCCACCGACGACGCAGCGGCCCCGGCCGCCGACGTCCCGTCGGCCGCGGTCGACAGCACGCTCGCCGCAGAACTGCCCGACGGCGTCAAGTCGTCCCAGCAGATCAGCCTCGGCGCGCTCTGGGAGACCCCGCCGGTCATCAGTGTCACCACCACCGACACCTCGACCCCGGTCGGCATCGCCCCCGATCTGGCCGCTGCCATCGCACCGGTGCTCGGCGTCAAGATGGTCTGGAAGAACATGCAGTGGCCGGCCCAGCTGCCGGGCGTGCAGTCCGGCAGCGTCGACGCCCTGTGGGGCCAGGTCTCGGCCACCGAGGAGCGGGAGAAGGGCGTCGTCGACCTGGTGCCCTTCTACAAGTCGACGATGGCGTTGCTCATGCTGAGTGACAAGACCTCCGGCGTGACCGCCCTGGCCGGCATGTGCGGCAAGAGGGTGGGCCTGCCGGTCGGCTCGATCCAGTCCGACACGGTCAAGAAGGTCAGCGCCGCTTCCTGCTCGAGCAACCCGATCAAGCTGGCTGAGTACTCCGGCGCCACGGCCGCGATCAGCGCGGTCCGGGCCGGCACGGTCGACGCCTGGATGGACTCGACCACCAGTCAGGAGGCTGTGCTCAAGAAGAGCGGCTCCACCTTCGGCATCGTCGAGGTGCCGGCCGGCGAGTTCCCGGCGCAGTACACCACGATCGCGATCGGGAAGGCCCAGCCCGGCCTCACCAAGGCGGTGCTGGGCGCGATGCAGAAGATCGTCGCCGACGGCACCTACGACAAGATCATGGCGAAGTACGACATGTCCTCGGCCGCGATCACCAGCAGCGAGCTGGTCGCCAATCCGGTCTCCAGGACCGCGATCGGCGAGAAGGCCGCTTCCTGAGGCCATAGACAAATGCGATTCAGCGTACGGCTGGGCAGCGGCACCCCGGCGAAGGTGTTCCGGGACTGTGCCGTGGCCGCCGAGGAACTCGGATTCGACCAGATCTGGACGGGCAACGACCTGCTGCGCCGCTCCGGGATCGTGCCGGTGACGGTGGCCCTGGCCGCGACCAGCCGGATCCGGGTGGGCTCGAGTGTGCTCAACCCGGTGAGCCTGCACCCCGCGGAGATCGCCATGATCGCCGCGGGACTGCAGGACTTCTCCGGCGGCCGGTACCTGCTGGGCCTGGGCGCGGGCTCCGAGGTGTTCCTGCGCTGGGCCGGCCTGCAGTTGGCGGCGCCGGTACGACGTACGCGTGAGGGGTTGCGGGCGGTCCGCACCCTGCTCACCGGCGGCGTACCGGACGGCTGGCACGAGCGGGCCGCGCTGAAGGACGGGCCGGCGCCCACACCGATCTACCTCGGCGCCATGGGTCCCAAGATGCTGGCCCTGGCCGGGCGCGAGGCCGACGGCGTCCTCGCGCTCTGCCTGCCCCCCACCCAGATCGACTGGTTCGCCGCCCGGGTCGGCGACACGGCGTCGAAGCCCGACTTCGACCTCGCCTGCTGCCTCTGGGTCTCGATCGACGACGATCGGGACGCCGGCCGGGCCCGGCTCGCTGCCAAGATCGCGGCCTACTCGGGCTCGCTGGCGCAGGACTCCCTGGCCGCCGCCGGCTTCGACCTCGAGCGCTTCAAGCACGTCCAGTCGCTGGTCACGGCGGGCGACCTGGACGCCGCCACGGCCGCGGTCGACGACGACATGCTGCGCCTGGGCATCGCCGGCGACGTCCACGACGTCATCGACCGCTGCCTGGAGCTGAAAGCCTCGGGCGTCCGCCATCTGTCGTTCGGCCAGCCGCTGGGCGGCTCGCTCGTCGAGGCCGTGGCGCTGCTCGGCCGCCACGTCCTACCCCACCTCTGATCGGAGTCACCATGGTTGCCACCCCCACGTCCGTCACCGCATCGGCCGACGAGCTGCCGGCGTTGCGCGAGCCTCGTACCGCCGCCGACATCCTGGCCAACGTCCGTGCGCTCACGCCGGTCGTCCGTGAGCAGGCCGATGCCACCCAGGCGCAAGCGTTCCTCACCGACCGGATGCGCGAGGCGCTGCGGGCGGCCGGCGCGTACCGGGTGGGCTTCTCGCGCCGCCGCGGCGGTCCGGAGATGAGCCTGACCGACCAGACCCGCATGGTCGAGGCGGTCGCCACCGCCGACGCCGGCATCGCGTGGAACGTTGCCGTGCTGGCCGCTACCGGCTTCTACGCCGGCCGGCTGGGCGACGCCGCGTTCGCCGAGCTGTATCCCGAGCTCGACCTGCCCACGTGCGGCTCGTTCCACCCCAAGGGCAAGGCGGTCGAGGTGCCGGGCGGATACCGGGTCACCGGCCGGTGGAAGTTCGGCAGCGGCATCCGCTCGGCCGACCGGATCGTGGCCGGCGTCGAAGTGCAGCGCGACGGCGAACCGGTGCGCAAGCCGGACGGCAGCGTGCTCACGCTGGGTGTCTGGCTCCCGAAGGAGCAGGTGTCGCTGCTCGACGACTGGCACGTCATCGGGCTGCGCGGCTCCAGCAGCCAGGGTTACACGGTCGATGACGTCTTCGTCCCGGCCGACCACTCGTTCGACCGGTTCTTCGCGCCGACCGCGGACGCCGAGCCGCTCAACAAGCACGTCGAGTTGCCCTTCTACAGCATGGCCGGCATCTCGGTGGGCATCGCGCAGCACGCCGTGGACCTCGCCACCGGCCACCTGCGCGACCGCAAGGCGACCGAGCGGCAGCTGACCCTGCTGGGCGAGGCCGTGTCGTACGTGCGGGCCGCGCGCTCGCTCGTACTCGACGGCATGCGGGCGATCGACGAGCAGATCTTCACCGAGGGAACGACGCCCGACGAGCTGACGATGGCCCGGGGCGACGCCCCCATGGCGCAGGAATTCACCCGCGTGGTCCTCGACCGCTGCGGCGAGATCCTCGGCTCCCAGGTGGTGTACGAGAGCTTTCCGTTCGAGCGGCTGGTACGCGACAGCACTGGCGTCACCGCCCACGCCTCGACCTGGCGCAGCCGCTGGACCTCCGTGGGCCAAACGCTCGTGGCGATGGGTGAGAGCCGATGACTCAGACCACCACCGCGACCCGCGCGGCGCCGAAGCGGGACGTCGTCCCTGTCCGCCATTGGGGCCGGATGACCGGCGCCGCCGTGGTCGTGCTGCTGGTGCTCGGCGCCGCCTACAGCTTCGCGACCAACCCGAACTTCGAGTGGAGCGTCGTAGGCCAGTACCTCTTCGCGAAGACCGTGCTCAAGGGCCTGCTGCTGACCCTGGAGATGACGGCCATCGGCATGGTGATCGCGCTCGTGCTCGCGGTCGTCATCGGCGTGATGCGGATGTCGCCCAGCCGGGTCATCGCCGGCGTCGCGGCCGCCTGGGTGTTCTTCTTCCGCGGCGTCCCGCTGATCGTGCTGCTCATCGTGGTCGGCAACCTCGGCCTGTTCTTCAAGAGCTTCACGCTCGGCATCCCGTTCACCGGCGTGGTGTTCTGGTCCGCTCCGGTCGGCCAGGTGGTGACCCCGTTCGTGGCCTCGGTGATCGGCCTGTCGCTGGCGGGATCGGGATACATGGCCGAGATCGTGCGCAGCGGGCTGCTCGCGGTCGGCAGGGGCCAGCACGAGACGGCCAAGGCCCTCGGGCTCAACCGGGCACAGACCTTGCGCCACATCGTGCTGCCGCAGGCCCTGCGGGTGATCATCCCACCGCTCGGCAACGAGTCGATCGGGATGCTCAAGGCCTCGGCCATTGTCTCCGTCATCGCCGGCGGCGACCTGCTGACGGTCGTCGAGGGCATCTCCGGCATCAACTTCCGCACGATCGAGATGCTGATCGTCGCCACCATCTGGTACCTGCTGGTGATCTCGGTCTACTCGATCGCGCAATTCTTCCTGGAGCGAAGGGCGGCCGAACGATGACCGATGCGCTGACCGAGGTCATGATCGACATTCGCGGCGTCGACAAGTGGTACGGCTCGCACCAGGTGCTGCGCGGCGTCGACCTGCAGGTGCGCCAGGGCGAGACGGTCTGCGTGATCGGGCCGTCCGGGTCCGGCAAGAGCACGCTGCTGCGCACGATCAACCACCTCGAGGACATCAACGCCGGCAGCATCGAGGTCGGCGGCGAGCTGGTCGGCTACCGCGAGCACCGGGGGCGGTTGCACGAGCTACGCGAGTCCGAGGCGTGCCGGCAGCGGCTCGGCATCGGCATGGTCTTCCAGCAGTTCAACCTCTTCCCGCACATGACGGTGCTGGACAACGTCGCGTTCGCCCCGATCAAGGTGAAGAAGCAGGACGCGCGCGCGGCCCGCGAGTACGGCCGGGAGCTGCTGGCCCGGGTGGGTCTGGCCGACAAGGCGTCCGCGTACCCGTCGAAGCTCTCCGGCGGGCAGCAGCAGCGCGTGGCGATCGCCCGCGCCATGGCCATGCGGCCGCAGGTCATGCTCTTCGACGAGCCGACCAGCGCGCTCGACCCGGAGCTCGTCGGCGAGGTCCTCGCGGTGATAAAGGACCTGGCCACCACCGGCGGGATCACGGTCGTCGTGGTCACCCACGAGATGGGCTTCGCCCGCGAGGTCAGCGACCGGGTGATCTTCATGGACGACGGCCGGATCGTCGAGCAGGGGACGCCCGAGGACGTGCTGGTGACACCGCGGCACGAGCGCACGCAGGCGTTCCTGGCGGCGGTGCTCCGATGACCGCGGTCGCTCTGATAGCCGGCGGTACCGGCCCGATCGGCCGGGCCGTCGCGATCGCGCTGGCCGACGAGGGGTTCCGGATCGCGGTGCACTACCGCAGCCGGCCCGAGGTGGCCGAGAAGGTGGTCGCCGGACTGACCGGCGACCACGTGACCGTCGGGGCCGACCTGGGCGACCCAGCCGCGGTGTCCCGGCTCGGCGACGAGGTGGGGCCGGTCGCGGTGCTGGTGAACGCGGCGCACCCGGCCCTGCGGACGTCCGCGCCCGTGGCCGGGACGACCACGACCGACCTCACCGCCCAACTGTCCGGCGTACAGGCCCACGCCGCGCTCTGCGCGCAGGTCGTCCCCGGCATGCGCGACCGCGGCTGGGGCCGGATCGTCTACATCTCCGGGGCGCTGATGTCCCGGCCGGCCCCGGGTCTGGGCGCCTACGGCGCGGCCAAGGCCGCGGCCACCGTACTCACCCGCTACCTCGCCCTCGAGGAGGGCCGGCACGGGATCACTGCCAACGTGGTGGCGCCGGGCCGGGTCGTCGATCCTGACGAGGACGACGAACTGACCCCCGCGCAGGTCGCCCTCTCGGCCCGGCTGCTGGAGCGGATGGCCCTGCCCACCTTCCCCACCCCCGCCGAGGTGGCCGCGGCCGTGCTGACGCTCGTCCGGTCGCCCGCGCTGACCGGGCAGACGCTGTGGGTCACCGGCGGGGAGCCGATCGGTGGCTGACAACCTGTTGCCGGCCTGCCCGCGCGTACGGATCGTGGTCGAGCGCGCCGACGCTCCTCGCTGCGGCATCAAGGTCGGTGACGCCGTCGACGTGGACGGGCCGGGACTGTCGACCGGCGGCAAACCGTTCTGCCCGCTGGCGCTGATGGGCGTGCTACCGGTGCTGGGAATGCGGCAGAACCCCATCCCGGCCGACGACTGGCTGGTGCGCAAGCCGTACCTCTGCTGCCCCGACGCGTCCGAGGGCGTGGTGCTGCGGCTGGAGGCCCTGCCGTGAGGGTGCGCTGCACGGTCGAGGGCATGAACTACTCAGCGTGCGGTCTGGCCGTCGGCGACTCGTTCGAGCTGTCCCCGACCGGCGTGACCGTCCCGGAGGGAAGACGGTTCTGCTACTTCGCCATCGCCTCCGTCATCCCGGCGGTACTCGGCCGGCTCGACACCGACCAGCCGGACGCCTACCTGCGCGGCCGGCCCCTGCTGGCCTGTCCCGACCCGCCCGAGAACCTGCACATCAGGATCGAGCCGATCGTCGAGGGGGAACAATGAGACCCATCGTGTTCAGCGCCCGCATCGGCGGCCACGGCGTGCTGTCCGTCGTCGACAAGGCTCTGCTGGTCGAGGAGGCCGGCTTCGACCAGGTCTGGACCGGCAACGACATCTTCGGCGAACCGGGCCTGGTGACCCTGGCCGCGATCGCGCTCAGAACCCGCCGCATCCGGTTCGGCTCCGGCGTGATCGACCCGGTGTCGCTGCACCCCGCGCAGATCGCCATGTTCGCCTCCGGCCTCCAAGAGCTCTCCGGCGACCGGTTCCTGCTCGGGATCGGCGCCGGCTCCGACATTTTCTTCCGCTGGGGCGGCCTCAATCCCGAGAAACCCGTCGTCCGTACGCGCAAGGCCGTGCTCGCCATCCGCGAGCTCGTCAACGGTCGCAGCCCGGCGGACGTGCCCGGCGTCGCCGACGGCTGGACGCCCCAGGCCGTCCTGCGATCGTGGCGGCCCACACCCATCTACATCGGCGCCATGGGCCCGAGAATGCTCGATCTCACCGGCCGCATCGCCGACGGCGCGCTCCCGCTCTGCCTCCCCCCACGCCACGTGTACGGGGTGATCGACCAGTTGTCGGCGGGCGCCGCGAAGACCGGCCGCACCCTCGACGACCTGGACGTGGCCGCCTGCGTGTGGGCCTCGATCTCCGACGACCGGCGTACCGCCCGGCGCCTGCTGGCCCGGCACATCGCCCTCTACAGCGGCTCGCTCTCGACCGACGCGCTCACCGCCAACGGGCTCGACCCGGCCGAGTTCGCGCACACTCAGGAACTCATGCTGGCCGGCCACGAGGAGGAAGCGATCGCCTCGGTCACCGAATCGATGCTGCAGCTGGGCATCGTGGGCGGCGTCGACGACGTGATCGACCAGTGCGCGGCGCTGATCGACGCGGGCGTCCGGCACATCTCCTTCGGCCCGCCGGTCGGCCCCGACCCGGCCGCCGCCCTCCAACTGATCGGCCGGAAAGTCCTCCCCGCCCTGCGCAGTTCGTTCGAACAAAGGAGCAACAAATGATCATCGTGCACGG
This sequence comes from Paractinoplanes hotanensis, assembly GCF_023717965.1. Classification (NCBI taxonomy): domain Bacteria; kingdom Bacillati; phylum Actinomycetota; class Actinomycetes; order Micromonosporales; family Micromonosporaceae; genus Paractinoplanes; species Paractinoplanes hotanensis. Next base: position 187,456 of record NZ_JAMQOL010000037.1, read on the forward strand.
CGGCATCACCGTCGACCCCTCCCGCATCGGCGACATCGAGGAGGCCGGCGCCACCTTCCAGAAGGCCTCCAAGGCCGAGGACGGCTGCCTCGAATACCAGCTCTCCTGGAAGATCGACGAGCCCGGCAACCTGCGCCTGCTGGAGATCTGGGAAAGCCGGGACAAGCACCAGGCCCACAAGGACCAGGCCCACACCCGGGCGTGGACGACCTTCATCAGTTCGGTCGCCACCGCCGCGCCGCAGTTCCACGACATCACCGCCTGAATCCCGGCCGGCGGCGAGCAGCCGCAACATCTCGTAGCTCTCGCTGCCCCGGGGTAACGGGGACGAGTGGCGGTGCAGGCCCAGCAGGACGCGCGGCTGCCCCCGGTGAAGCAGCGACGGGAAAGCTTGATTTGAGGGTACGTCCGGGTCCTGGCGTATTAGATTGCCGATGAGGAATAGATATGGCCAAAGCTCGTATCGAAGGATTCGGCTTCGGCCTTCGCCCGCGCCCACACCCTGCATCCAACACATGCAATAGAGGCTCGGGCGGCTGGACTGTAGCGACACCCAATCGGCCGACAACAATCACCGGACGGCGGGTGCCCGACCACAACTCAGATCCATTACACCTGTACGAGCACATTCACCGTAGAAAGGTTCTCCGTGAAGCGACTTCTCGCTCTGGTCATGGCCACCGTACCGGCCGCTGTCTTCGGTGTCGTCAGTCCCGCTCAGGCCGCTCTGCCGGTGTTCTACTTCTCCCGGATCCAGTACGACTCGCCGGGTAGCGATACCCGCAGCGCGGCCAGCCTGAACGCGGAGTGGTTCAAGCTGACCAACTCGACGACCAAGCCGCAGCAGCTACGCAACTTCAGCGTGAAGGACGCGGCGGGCAAGACCTACAAGTTCGCGGTGTCAACGGTGGTCGCACCCAAGTCGTCCATCGTCGTGCACACCGGCCGGGGTTCCTCAGGTGCGCCGAACAGCTGGGACCGTTACTGGGGTTCGGGCAACTACATCTGGAACAACCCCGGCGACACCGCCAAGCTCTACACCCCGAGCGGCGCCGTTCTCGACAGTTGCAAGTGGACTCGGGTCAGCCCGGGAGCCACGAACTGCTGATCGCCTTCAGCTGAAGCCGCCCTGGCGCCTGGCGCCTGGGCGGCTTTACTGCGAGCCATGCGGCTGCTCACGTGTGGCGCCGGATCCAAAGTTCGCGTGGGCCGCGGACCATCCCGGAGGTGCGGCGGCGTACCGGGCGGGCGAGATTCATGCCGGGCAGTCGCTCGGCCAGCCTGCGCAGGACGGTGGTGGCTTCCAGCCGGGCCAGTGGCTGTCCGACGCAGTAGTGGATGCCGCTGGCGAACGCGAGATGGGCTGTGGTCCTTGGCCGGCCGGGATCGAAGCGGGCGGGATTCGGGAAGGCCACCGGGTCACGGTTGGCGCCACCCAGGAGCAGGAATATGTACTCGCCGGCTCCGACGTGCCGGCCGGCGACCTCGACGTCCTCCAGCGCGAGCCGTCCGGCCCGCTGGACTGGCGGGTCATAGCGCAGGGTCTCATCGATGACGGCGTCCGCCTCGCCCCTTGGGTCGGCGCACAGGGCGTCCCAACAGCCGGGGTGCACCATCAGGGCGAGGACCGCGTTGCCGATCAGATTGACTGTGGTTTCGAACCCCGCCACCAGTAACAGGTTGACCAGCGGCAGCAACTCGGCCGGTTCGATGCGGCCCGGCGGCTGGACGACGAGGTGGCTGATCAGATCGTCGGCGGGCTCCCGCGAGCGCAGGGCGAACAGGTCGGTGAACAGTCGCTCCAATTCGAGGGAGGCGTCACGCAACCGGGCCGCGTGGGTGAGGGAATGTATGCCGTCGATCGCGCTGCCGACTACGGCGGCGCTGCGGCTGAACGCGTCGCGCCGGTCGGCCGGAACGCCGAACATCTCCATCATCACGGCCATCGGCAACGGACCGGCGACGGCGGCCATCAGGTCGATCGTGTTGCCCGGCCCGGCCTCATCGAGCAGCCGGTCGGTGGCGCGTTCGATCAGCGGCGCATAGCCGGTCACCTGAGCCGGCCCGAGGAACGGCTGGACGAGGCGGCGTAGCCGAGTGTGGTCGGGTGGGTCCATCCCGAGGAACGACACCTCGAACTGGTCGGCGAGGGCGTCGTCCACGGTGAGTTTGCTCGGTCGCACGCCGAACGCGCGGTGCCGGAGCACGGTGTCACAGACCTGATGGTCGGCAGTGACCCAATCGCCGGACCGCGTACGCACGAGGGGTCCGGCGGCCCGGACGCGGTCATAGAGGGCGTACGGGTCCTCGCGGCCGACCGCCAGGTGCAGGCGCGCGTTGAGGTCACCCCGCAGGTACCCGTCGCGGGCGAACGTCAGCTTGCGCCGCCGGATACCCGCGACGAAGGTGAGGAAGGTGCGGAGCTCGCTCATGGGTTCTCCGGTCCGGGCAGCTCGCCGGCTGTGATCCAGTTGCTGTGCGCCCCGACCGGCACGCGGACCGGCAGCTGGACGACGGCGACCGGCGAGCCCGCGATGTCACGGGCGTCCAGGACGACCAGGTCGCTGGCGTCACGTGCGGCGTCGTACCGAAAAAGCAGCAGCCATCCGTGGTCCTCGGCCACCGAGCTTGCCGACGGCACGAACACCGTCTCGCCCGGCACGTGGTCACTCTCCAGGCGTCGGTGCTCGGCGGCGCCCCGCTGGAAGTCGTACTTGAGCAGTCCGTGCTTGTCGTTGCCGGGCTCGTTGGTGACCGCGTAGTAGTAGCGACTCGCCAGCCCCTGCCGGCGCGGGTCGCTACGCGGCAGTTCCTGCGGCTGGTCGTCGATCTCCTGGCCGTGGGCGAAGTCGCGGCCGGGCTCGATCCGCCACTCCCACAACGTCGCCGGGCCCGCCAGCGGGTCGCTGTTCCGCCGGTCGAACAGCCGCTCGTACCGGATGCCGCGCACGGCCAGACCGCCGCCCGGCGTCTCCTCGGCGCCGACCAAGTGGTAGAGGAAGCACTGGTCGACGGCAACCCAGCGTACGGGGCCCCCGCCGCGCGGCAGCACGCCGATGCGGGCCTGGTGGGAATCGCGCCAGCGGTACGGGAAGCCACCCGCCAGCCCCGAACTCAGATGGAAGCGTACGGGCGTGTCGAAGAAGACGACGTGTCCGGGCGTAAGAGCGATGTCGTGCACCAGTGGTCGCCCGCCCAGGTCCACCCGGTCCATCTTGGACACCCGCCCGGACGCCGTGATGACGATGTGCTCAGCCCAGGTCCGCACCGGCGAGTACGCCAGCAGGTGCATGTCACCGGTGGACACGTCGATCTTCGGGTGCGCCGCGAAGCCCCGCGGGAGCTGCCCGCCGAGATCGGTGTACCGCACCGTGTCGAGGGTCGCGCTGAGTTCGACCGGCAGGCAGCCCGACTCGACCAGGGCCAGGAGCAGACCGTGATGGGCGACGATGTTGGTGTTCACCGAGTCGTGCGGGAAGTGCCGCGGCCCCTCGGCCGGACTCATCCCCAGTGACTTGGCCGCCCGGCGTGACCGGATCCAGCGGTTGCGGAACCACCTCGCCCGACCGTCCTGCAAGCGAACCCCGCACACCAGTCCGTCCTGCATGAACCACGGATAGTGGCCGCCCCAGGCACGCCGCGGAGAACCGGCCGGCGCGGGACCGATCTGGGTGAACAGACCGTCCAGTTCCACGGGCAGGTGGCCGACGACCCTGAGCCCGGTCTCGGTGTGCTCGCCCTGCAGCGGACGGAACTCACCGGCCAGAAACCGGCTCATCGGCGCCGCAGCCGAGCCGGGAACCCACCCGCGGCATGCAGTGTGAGGGAGGGATTCGGCCGCGGGGGCCCGTCGCCGACGGGTTCCAGGTGGTATGCCTGGACCAGTGTCGCCAGGATCAGGCAGGCCTGCATCACCGCTGCGCCCGAGCCCAGACAGGCCCGCGGCCCAAGACCGAACGGCGCCACCGAGTGCCGGGCCCAGTCCGGTCCGCGGTCACCGGCAGAATGCCAGCGTTCCGGCAGGAACTCACTGGGCCTGCGCCACACCTGCGGGTGGCGGTTGCCGACATACGGGCTCCAGGCGATCAGGTCTCCCGCGCGCACCTCATGGCCGTCGATCTCGTCGCGTCCGAGGGCCCGGCGCATCATGATCCAGACCACCGGGTAGAGCCGCATCGCCTCGTCCACGACCGCCCTCGTCCAGCTCAGCTCGGGCAGGTCGTCCGCTGAGGCCGGGCGCCCGCTCAGCACCCGCGTCACCTCTCCATGCAGCCGTTCCGCCACCTCCGGATGCGTAACAAGCAACGACCAGCACCAGGTCAGCGTGTGCGCGAGCGTCTCATGTCCCGCGAAGAACAGGCCGAGCAACTCGTCGCCCACCTGCTCCGGCGTGGAACCGCCGCTCCGCGCCTCGGCGTCGAGCGCCGCGACCAGGTCGGTCGCCGGATGCGCGACCAGTTCCCCGATGAAGGCCCGGATGCGTCCCATCGCGGCCCTGAACTCGCGGTTGCGGCGCGTCGGCACACCCGGCGGCGGGAACGGCCGAGCCAGAAAGCCCACCACGAAGTCGCACACCATCCGCAGATCGGCCGCGACCTCGGAGGCGCCGCTGGTCAGATCCATCCCGAAGAGGTGGCGACAGGAGATCCGCATCGTCAGATCCGTCATCGCGGGCGCCACGTCCACGACCTCGTTCCGGCGCGCCGGCTCGGACCACGCCGTCACCAGGTCGCCGACACAGTCCACGGCGATGGCGGCGGCAGCGCCGAGGGTGTCGCGATGAAAGGCCGGCTGCACAAGCCGACGCCGTCGCATCCAGTCCTCTCCACCGGCGGCGACGGTAAGCCCGTCACCGAGGAAGGGCCGGGCGGCCCGATAGACCGGCGCGTCCTTGCTGTACTGACGATGGTTGTCCCGCAATACCCGAGCCACGTGGTCGGGATGGGTGATGAACAACAGGCGCCGCCCGGCCACCGAACTCAGGGCGACACCGTCGGGCTGGTCGGCGATCTGCGCGAACAGCGCGAGGGGATCACGCCGGAACTGCCCGAAAGCTCGTGCCGCCGAGATCCGCGTGGTGGCTTTCAACAAATCCTCCATAGAACAGATAGGACGAACGCGCGCTGAAACGTACGGACCGAGGCGCTCAGGTGCCGGGCCGGCGTCACCGCCGACAGGGCCGGGGCGATGAGCCGCCGTTCGACCAGGTTCTTGGCCGCCTGCACGAACGCGGGCGCCAGCAGCGGCTCCCCGGCGTCGACCCGGCCGCGCACCACCGCCTTGCCCAGTTCGACCAGCGTGGTGCGGGCGGCTTCGATCCCGGCGTCAGGGGTCTTGAGCGCTGTCATGGTGTCGACGTCGCTGAAGACGACATCGTCGACACGGCAGGCCCGACAACGGATCCGGACGCCGGCCATGGTCGCGCCCCGTGCGCGGGCACCCGAACGGCGTCGCCGGGATTCCCATGCCTCCGGCGGAGGGCGTTCGGGAACCGTACGTCATCGGCGCGCGTGTCGAACGAGATCACTGTCGCGGAGGGCTTGTTGATGGCTGTCGCCAACGTTTTCTACCGCCTGTCGTCGTCGTTCAAGTCCCGGACGTGTCGGCCTTCCTCTTCGTCCCGTGCGACGGCCGGCGTCCCGGAATCGAGGGGCGGGCTCCCATCATGCGCACCGTCGTCAACGTCGGCTGTTCCGGCGTCCCCATCGGGTCCGTTCCGAAGCCCCTGAAGGAAAGTGGAGAGTCAATGAGGAGACTTCGGCGGTGGATGGCGATCGGTGTGGCGACCACGCTGGTTGTCGCGGGGACCGTGCCGGCCACGCCGGCGTTGGCGGCAGACGCGTGCGCGGCGGTCATCGATCATCCGAGCTGCGGTGCAAGGGGCGGTAGCTGTCCGCGGCTGTCCCCCTTGACCCTCCCCCACCACTCCCCGGGATTTCGGCTGCGCCAGCCTCGTCACCGATGCCACGCCCTATGCACCTGCGATGCGGCGTGCAGTGCACCGCCAAGGCAACAGACATGTGCTCAACCGCGGCATGGCTGTCGACTCGGTCGTCGATGCTGCGTGTCCGATCCGTCGGGCAGCCGATGCACGTAGCTTGATACCTGCCTTTGGCGAATAAAACGGGCGCGTGGCGCAGCCTCTTGCGGACGCATTGAACACGTGTTTAATCTGTGTTCGTGACGTCAGAGGGCGTGGAGCGGGAAGCTCGGGGTGGCGAGTCGGCCACCGTGAGCCGCATCCGTGACGCCGCCATCGCCCGCTTCGCCCGGGACGGCTTCGGGGTCGGCCTGCGTGCCATCGCTGTCGACGCGGGTGTGACTGCAGGTCTGGTGGTGCACCACTTCGGCTCCAAGGACGGACTGCGTCGGGCCTGCGACGACCAGGTGCTGGCCACCGTGCGCGCGGAAAAGACGAAGGCGCTGACCGACGGCAGCGGCACAATGCTGCTGGCCCAGATGGCCATGGTCGAGCAGTACGCGCCGATGGTGCAGTACCTGCTACGCAGCATGCAGGCGGGCGGGGACCTGGCCGCGAAGCTGATCGAGCAGATGACCGCCGACGCCGAGGAGTACCTGGCCGCGGGTGAGGCCGCCGGCGTCGTCCGGCCCGGCCGCGACCGGGCGGCCCGCGCCCGATACCTGTCCTACCAGAACACCGGCAGCATGCTGCTGTGGTTCACCCTGCACGGCGCGAACGCCGAACCCGAGGAGTTCCCGCAGCTCTTCCGCCGCTACATGGACGACCTGGCGCTGCCCGCCCTGGAGCTGTTCACCGAAGGGCTCCTGGTCGACCGGTCGATGCTCGACGAGTACCTGATGTACGTCCCGGATCCGCCGGCCGGCGACGCAGACAACGCTGCGCGCTAGCCATCACGCCCCGGCGTGACCCTTTCCTCGCGTGAGTTCCACCGCGATCGACGACATCAGACCCCGGCCTTGGCTGGGCCTTACCTCGAACGAGGTCTACGACGATGACTGCTGCAATCGACATCCACCACCTCGAGAAGTCCTTCGGCCATGTCAACGCGCTCGACGGGCTCGACCTGAGCGTCGAACCGGGCACAGTGCACGGCTTCCTCGGCCCCAACGGCGCCGGTAAGTCCACCACCATCCGCATCCTGCTCGGACTGCTGCGCGCCGACGCCGGCCAGGCCCGGCTGCTGGGCGGCGACCCGTGGGCGGACGCGGTCGCCCTGCACCGCCGGCTCGCCTACGTACCCGGCGACGTGGTGCTGTGGCCCAACCTCACCGGCGGTGAGGCGATCGACCTGTTCGCCCGGCTGCGCGGCGGCGCCGACCCGGTGCGCCGCGACGAGCTGTGCCAGCGTTTCGACCTCGACCCGAGCAAGAAGGGCCGCACGTATTCCAAGGGCAACCGGCAGAAGGTGGCTCTGATCGCCGCCCTGGCCGTCGACGTGGAACTGCTCCTGCTCGACGAGCCCACCGCCGGGCTGGACCCGCTGATGGAGGCGGTGTTCCAGGAATGCATCCGGGAGGCCAAGGAGTCCGGGCGCACTGTGCTGCTGTCCAGCCACGTCCTCGCGCAGGTCGAAGTCCTGGCCGACCGGATCTCCATCATCCGGCAAGGACGGATCGTCGAGACCGGCTCACTGACCGACCTGCGCCACCTCACCCGCACCACGGTCGACGCGGTCACCGACCGGCCCGCGGACGCCCTCGCCACCCTCCCCGGGGTGCACGGCCTGGAGTCCACGGACGGCCATGTCCAGTTCGAGGTCGACGGCGACCACCTGGCCGCCGCCGTTCGCCGGTTGGGTGAGCTCGACGTGCACGCGTTGACGGTCCGGCCGCCAACACTGGAGCAGCTGCTGCTGCGCCACTACGGTGACCAGCTGGTCCACAGTGGCGCGACGGAGGTGGCGTGATGACCACGACGGTGCTGAGCCGGCCGACCACGACGCCGCGCCCTCGGGGGGCGACTCTGGCCGGGACCGGCACCCTGCTGCGGTTCATGCTGCGCCGGGACCGGATCCGCCTGCCCGCCTGGACGCTGGGCCTGACGCTCCTGATGACCTACTTCGCCACTGCGCTGGACAGCATGGTAAGCAGCCCATCCGATCTCGAGGGGCTGACCGCCTTCACCGGAAGCCCCGCCGGGGCCTTGTTCGGCGGTCCTGGTTTCGGATTTGACGACCTCACTGTCGAACGGTTCCTGGCCGGACAGTACGGCCTGTACGTGGCGATCGGTGCAGGTCTGATGGGGCTTCTGACCGTGGTGCGGCACACCCGCGCCGAGGAGCGTTCCGGCCGCGCCGAACTGGTACGCGCGAACGTGGTCGGGCGACACGCCCAGCTCACCGCCGCGCTGATCTTCGGCGCCGTGATGTCGGTAGTCGTTGCGGTGCTGATCGGCGCGGTGATGGCCGGCCGGGGTTACGACACCGCGGGGTCGCTGCTGTTCGGCGCGTCGGTCGGTGCGGTCGGAGTGGTCTTCGCCGGCATCGCGGCGGTGACTGTCCAGCTCTCGGAGTATCCGCGTGCCGCTTCCGGCACCGCCGGCGCTCTGCTCGGTGCGGCGTTCGTGCTGCGTGGCCTGGGCGACATGGCAGCCGTGCAGGGCAGCGGCCCGTCCTGGCTGTCCTGGCTGTCACCGATCGGCTGGTCGCAGCAGACCGCGCCGTACGTCCTCGACCGGTGGTGGCCGCTGGGCCTCTCGCTGGCATTCGCGGCGGCGGCCACCGCGGCGGCGTACACGTTGTCCGGGCGCCGGGACCTCGGCGCCGGGCTGGTGCCACCCCGGCCGGGACCGCCGCGGGCCGCCGGCTGGCTGGCCGGGCCGTTCACGCTGGCCCTACGGCTGCACAGGGCGAATCTGATCGGCTGGAGCGCGGCCTTGCTCGTCGCCGGGCTGGCCTACGGCTCGTTCACCCAGCCCTTGATCGACGGATTCGCCGACGCCCCCGAACAGATGGTGGCGGTCATGGGGGGCCGGGACAACATGCTGGCCGGATACCTCGGCGTCATGGCGTTGACCATGGCTTTGGCGGTCGCGGTCTACGCGGTGCTCGCTGCCCACCTGTTGCGCACCGAGGAGAACGAAGGTCGTACCGAACCTGTGCTGGCTACCGGGGTGAGCCGCCCGGCGTGGCTGGGCGGCCACGTCGCCGTGGTAGCCGCCGGTGTGCCCTGGCTGCTGTTGGTCGCCGGACTCGGCATGGGCATCGGAACGGCTGCGAGCACCGGCGACGCCGGCCTGGCCGGGGACGTACTGCTTGGCCATCTGGCCTTCACCCCGGCGGTCTGGCTCGTCCTGAGCGCCGCTGCCCTGTTGTACGCGGCAGTTCCCCGATGGTTGCCGGTGATCTGGGTGGCGCCCGCCTGGGGACTGGTCGCGGGATACTTCGCCCCAGTCCTCGACCTGCCCGGCAGCCTGGTGCGGCTGTCACCGTTCGAACACATCGGAAGATACCCGTTGGAACGGATCAGCGCGGTCGCGATCCTGGTGCTCGCCCTCCTGACCGGCCTTCTCACCTGGACCGCGGTGACGATGTTCCGGCGCCGCGACGTGACCGGCGGCCCCTGACCCCAGGCGGCCCACAGCCGCGGTCCCGCACACGACGAACACATCACGGCCACCCAAGAACGGAGCGGGCGGGGCGTCCGGCCCGCCCGCTCCGGCCCAGTGGCCGGCCACGCCGGCGCCGTTGCCGGGGCACCCTCAACTCAGGCTGGCGAAGGCCTCGACCTGGCGGGTCTTGCCGGCGACGATGAGGATGTCGCCAGCGTAGACGGTGGTGTCGGCCGTGGCGTAGGTGAAGTCCTCACCGGGTCGTTTGATCGACACGACGGTGATGCCGTACTTCGTGCGGAGAGCAGCGTCAGCGAGGGTCCGGTCGAAGGTCTCGTCCGGAGCGCGGGTCTTGACGATGGCGTAGTCGTCCTCAAACTCGATGAAGTTCAGGATGTGGCCAGTCACCAGGTGAGCCACCCGTTCACCCATCTCGTGTTCGGGCAGCACGACATGGTGCGCCCCGACGCGTTCGAGGATGCGGGCGTGTTGCCGGTTGACGGCCTTGGCCCAGATGTTCGGCACGCCGAAGTCGGCCAGCAGCGAGGTGGTGAGAACGCTGGCTTCCAGGTCGGTACCGATGCCGACCACGGCGTGGGCCATCTCGTGCACCCCGAGCTGGCGCAGGGCCAGCTCGTCGGTGGTGTTGGCGACGGCGGCGTGGGAGAGCTGGTCGGCGTAGGACTGCATCACCGAGGCGTCAGCGTCGATACCGACGACTTCCCATCCCTGGCGCGCCAGCTCAAGGGCCAGTGAGCTGCCGAACCGGCCGAGGCCGAGCACCACGATGCGGTTGCTGTCAGCAGGTTTTCTAGCCAACGATGGGTCGCTCCTCGGGTCGTTCGTAGCGGCGGGTCCGTTCCCGCAGCGCCAGCGCGGTGACCGAGGTGATCGGGCCGAGCCGGCCGATGAACATCAGCACGCTCAGAATGACATGGCCCGCGGTCCCGACGTCGGCGGTGATACCGGTCGACAGCCCGACGGTACCGAATGCCGAGGTGACCTCGAACAACACCTGGTCCAGTTTCAGCGGGGTCAGGGCCAGCAGGGCGAGGGTGGAGGAGGCGACGGCAGCCACCCCGAGCAGGGCGATCGTCAACGCCTGCCGCTGCACCCCGGCGGGCAGCCGCCGGCCGAGGGCGTGCACGCTCGGCTCACCGCGGATCTCGGCCAGCATGACGAAGCCGAGCAGCGCGAAGGTGGTGACCTTGATACCACCGGCGGTGCCGGCGCTGCCACCGCCGATGAACATCAGCACGTTGTGGATCAGCAAGGTGACGTCGTTCATCTGTCCCACGTCCAAGCTGTTGAACCCGGCGGTACGCGGCATCACCGCCGCGACGAACCCCGCCAGCAGCTTCCCGCCCAGGCTCAGCGGACCCATCGTGTCGGGGTTGGTCCACTCGGCGGCGCTGATCGCCACCCAACCGGCCGCCAACAGCATTACCGTCATCCCGACGGTAATCTTGGTGTGGAGCGACCACTTCCTCGGCGTGCGCAACTCACGGCGCAGCTCGAACAGCACCGGGAACCCGAGCCCGCCGATGATCACCGCCGCGGAGATGGGCAGGCAGATCAACGGGTCGGTGGTGAACCGCATCAGGCTGTCCGGGAACAGGCCGAAACCGGCGTTGTTGAAAGCCGACACCGCATGGAACACCCCAAGATAGGTCGCCCGCCCCCAGCCGTAGCCGTATCCGTCGGCGAACCGCCACGTCAACAGCACCGCCACGACCAACTCGACCAGCACACTGATCCGCAGGACGCCGAGGACCACCCGGCGCACGTCGCCGACGCCCATCGTCTTCGTCTCGGCCTGCGCGCTCAACTGCAACCGCATCCTCAGCCGGCGAGCCACCAACAGGCCCAGCAACGACGCCAAGGTCATGATCCCGAACCCGCCGATCTGGATCAGCCCCAGAATCACCGCCTCGCCGAACCCCGACCAGTACGTGCCCGTGTCCTCGATCACCAAGCCGGTCACGCACACCGCTGAGGTCGCCGTGAACAACGCGGTGATCGGCTCGGCCGCCCGACCACTCTCCGTGGCGAACGGCAGCATCAGCAGCAGCGATCCGACCAGCACCGCCGCTGCGAACCCCAGCACCACCAGCCGGGCCGGATGTCCGACGGTGTGCTTCAGTCGCCCGACCGCCGTTCCTGGCAGGCGCCACCGTGACACGAACCCCATCGCCCGCTGGACGCGGCGGCGGAAACCTCGCCCACCAGCACGAACCAGCCCGCTGAACGCTGACAGCCGTCGAGACGGTGTCCCCGGCGACGCCGGGTCGTTCATCGGCGCCCAGAGCAGCAAAGCGATTCCCAGGCCGACAGCGGCGAAGACAACAACGATCAACAGCAATCCGGCCAGCAGCTGTCCCCCGGTTGAGTCCACCACCACATGATCCACCCAGGCCACAGCATGGATGCACCGGTATCCGCATTCACAGCCGCTTCCCGCAGCGCCACGGCCATAACGACGATCATCAATCATTTGGGCTCGTCAGAGACGGCCAAGCGGGACGCGGCATGTGCAGTAGCCGCGCCCCACCGGGTGCCGTTACACCTTCTCGCCAATGCCCATCTGCACCTGCACCTGCACCTCTTGTGCCCGCTCGGCCGCCGCGCTGGCGCCCTAACGCCGCGGCAGGTCTTCGGAGGCCCATCCCAGCAGCAGCATCAGATCGCCGGTGTTGCCGCCCCACTGGAACCCCGGTCGGCCGACTGCGGTCTTACCCGGTCGGGCGACCGCCGGTGTTGATTGGCACTCTTCGGCCAGTACCATCCGCGACATGGCCCGTGCCGACACGAAGCTGGCAGAAGAGCTCGAAACCGACGCCGACACTTACCCGGAGGAACGCTCGGAAATCCTGCTGGAGGCCGCCGACACTTGGCAGCGGGCCGGGCGCTCGGACCGTGCCCGCGCCATCCTCGACGACCTCATCCAGAGCGGCGGCGAATACGGGTGCGACGCCCGCATTCAACTGGCCGACCTGCACCTGCGGGCAGGCGACACCGAGATGGCGTACGCCGAACTGAATGCCGCAGCGAAAGATCCCGCCTTGGGCGAACGGCAGTGCGAACTCGCCGCGGAACTTCTCGCCGCTCATGGCGACCTCGACCAGGCCGTCCGCTGGTACGACCGCGCCGCCGCCCGCCTCACCGAGGAGCAACTCGACGCACTGCGCCGCCGTGACCAGTTGCTCACCATCGGCACCACCATCATGCTGCGCAACCGGCAACATTTGCGTCAGCAGCTCGGACACTCTGCCGACCTGCTCGACACCCTCGTTCTCGAGCTGCAGGATCCGGAGGAGCCGACGACTGCGGAGGACGTTCTCGACCTGATGAACTCCGGCTACATCCCCCGGCAGACCCGCATGCTCACCTTCCAACGCGACCAACGTCGACTCGCGCAGCAGCAGTGGCCCGGCGTCTACGAACAACCGGAAGACGAGTACTACGACGCCGCCGAACACCGGTGGCGCGAGGTACGCGACGGCGGGGTGCCATCGATCACCGTCGTCGCCGCCCAGGTCGACGATCTCATCGAGTTCGCCCGGCAGCATGGCGGTTCACCGACGGACGCGAACACCAAACGGCGCTACTGCGAGACCGCACCCGACCACCTGACGATCAGCTGGCCGCCGGAACGCAACGCCGCCTGCTGGTGCGGCTCCGGACGCAAATACAAGAAGTGCTGCGGCCGGCCCCGGTAGGGAGGTGGATCACTGGCCCTGGAGGTCTCCCAGGAGATCGGAGAGTACGAACTCTTCGTGAACGGTCAGACCGTGCGCGGCCATGGCTGCAGCCAGGCCCGGGTCCCATGGTGTCGGCACGGACCGGCCGGTCAGCGCGATGGCGTGGTCGGCGTCGAGCGCGGCAACAGCTGTGATGTAGTCCTGGGCGGACATCCGCCAGGCAGCGGCACCTTGCTTCATGACACGCCCCGCGATCGACACGCCGGGCCAGTCGAAGTCACCGTGATAGCGGACAGGATTGCCCAACTCGATCAGGCGATGCAGCAACCGCGTGCCGACGCTCGCCGGATTACCGGAGAGACAGAGGAGCGGCGTTGTCGTTGCCGCTCGCACCGCTGCCTGCATCACCTGCGGGTTCTCGCAGACCGACACGACCTCGCCCGGCGGGCGCCACGGGGCAGAGCCCGCCACGGCGAGTTCGTGAAGAGTTAGGTGAGTTACCACGCCAAGATCGGCGCGGTCACGCATCATCCTGGGAGGGTCGAAGGACAAGATGGCGCCGAAGGGGCTGGTCGCCGGATCATCGTCACCAAGGCGGGCGCGTTTCTCGAGCAAGGCGAGATCCGCCAGGACATCCCGATCGATCAGGTGCGCTACGTCCGAGTCAGGGCGCCCAGGACAAGGACGGACGTTCGACGATCGACCTCATCACCCGCGAGGAGAACATCCGGTGGGCGTTCCCGGCCGACATAGATCGGGCTCACGTGGATGCGCTCGTCGCCATGCTGGCCGAGTCGATGATGCTTCCGGACGCCGAACGCTCTGAGCTCCTTCAGCGACGTCCGACCGCCATCGAGGCCGAATAGCCACGGGTCGGATGGCGGCAACACACGGCCTTCAGCCGCAGGCTCGCCACGCCACCGAACCTACGATGACGGCGACGCGATCCCGCCGGAGAACGCCGACAGCTGTTGTCCGAACTGGTCGCCGAGCGCAGGTTTCGTGCCCGTACCGCCGCCCGATCGGGCTAGGGGGATCGTTCGCGATCGCCCGTCGAGCGGTCGGCGGCACGAGGCCTGTCGGTGCGCCGGCCGCCGCCGTGCGATTCGTAACTCCGCCGAACAGTCAGCCTTTCGGCGCGAAATGATGTCGCTAGTGGACGGACATCTGGTACCCGGATGCGGAGTCTGCACCCACCATGTCGCTATGCCGAATTGTCGTCACGATGAGGGGCCGTCGTCACGCGGATGATCGGCGGCCCCCGCCCTCTCGGTCGATCAATCAAAGAGTGTGAATGCGCCGGCCACAATCGCCCCCATTGCGGTGATGACGGCGGCCCAGATGGAAATGCGAGTGGAACTCAGGCGCAGCCGACGAGGTTCGCCCGTTGTGGGAACCGCGGTTGCCGGACGCATTCGATCATCGAAGGCGTCCGGCGCTCCCGCCCGGACATGACCGACCTGAATAGTCATCTTCTCGCTGATCAAGATCGGATTCGCTTCACCCGATCCGGCCGGACCCGAGCGGCGCCACATGATCACTAAATTGGGCTCGAGAGCGGATTGACAGCCTGCATCAAAGTGGTTCACAGTGAATCACTCCTCAGTGGTGAGTCGATCTTTGGATCGCATGGCATCAGCGCGCCGAGAAATTTGATCTTCATTCCTTTCTTCGGAGGTTTCATGAGCGGGCCGTTCCTCGCCTGGACGCTCGGCGAGAGCCGGCAGCGGCTCGCCGACGAGCTGAGGCAGGCCCGCTCGATCTCCGGCCTGTCCGGCCGGCAGCTTGCCCAGCGCATCGACATCAGCCAGTCGAAGGTGTCCCGGGTGGAGTCGGGCGTCACGGTGCCGTCGCTGCCCGAGGTGCGGGCGTGGGCCGAGGCCGTCGAGGCCTCGGACGACCTGCGCGAATACCTCCTGGCCCTGACCCAGGCGACGCACACCAACGTGCTCCGCTGGCGGGCCGACCTGGCCGGCCGGCCGCACATCCAGGACCAGATCGAGCAGACCGAGCGCGAGGCCCGGCGAATCCTGATCTTCCAGCCCTCGGTGGTGCCCGGCTTGATGCAGACCGCCGAGTACGCCCGACTCGTCTTCCGGATGTTCGAGGAACGGCCCTACGAGCCCGACGAGCTGTACGCCGCCATCAAGGCCCGGCTCGATCGGCAGCTGCTTCTGTTCGACGAGACGCGCAGCTTCGAGTTCATGATCACCGAAGGGGCGCTGCGGTGGCGCCCGGGCTCGATGTCGCTCCTGGCCGCGCAGCTCGACCGGATCGGCTCGCTGAGCACGCTCAGCAACGTCGAGGTGGGTCTGCTGCCGCTGGCCGACCAGGCCGTCGTGCCGCATTCGCACGCCTTCACCATCTACGAGCCCGGCAGCCCCGAGCGCGAGGAGTTCGTCAACGTCGAGATGGTGCACGGCAACCTCCAGGTTCTGGTCGGGGCCGATGTCGCGGCCTATCGCCGCCGCTGGGAGTCGCTCGGACGAAACGCGGTTCGCGACGACGAGGCGCGGGGCTTTCTTCACCGGTTGGCCGACGAGATGCGGCAATCCGCATGACGTCGCCGCGACCGGGCGGGTGCCGGGGCGGGCTGGCGGGCCCGCCCCGGCTCCCCGGCGCTCAGCCGAGGTCGAATTCACCGCGTTTGACACCGGCGGTGAAATCGCGCCATTCGGCCTCGGTAAACCCGAGAACCGGGCCGTCCGGGTTCTTCGAGTCGCGGACCAGGATCACGAACGCCACTTCGACGCACGTGCTGCCGCCCTCGCAGCCGCTGCGGAATTCCGGCTCCAGAGTCTTTCCGTCAGTCATTTCTTTCTCCTCATCGGTGGGGTGCTGCTTTCGATGAGGAAGACGATCCGCCACGATTCCGAATCTCAACCGGCCTGATCCGGAGGTTTTCCGAATGTCGATCGACATCACCGTTCTTGGTGAAATCAAGGTGCGGGCCGGCGAGGTGAAGGTGCAGCTCGGTGACCGTCGGCAGCGCCTCTGCCTGGCCATTCTCGCGCACGATCTGCACGTCGTGGAATACAGCCGGCTGATGCGGTGCCTATGGCACGAGAACGAGTTGCCGGTCGACCCGCAAGACCAGATCCAGGGGTACGTCCGCGGTTTGCGCACGGCGTTGCGTGCCACGACTCCGGGCGGTGACAAGCTGATCCGCACCGTCCGCGGAGTCGGCTACGAGCTGACGGTTGCGCCGGAGCAGGTCGACCGGCACCGCTTCGCCCGGCTCAAGGCGCAGGCCGAGGCGTGTGAGGACAAAGATCCCGGAACCGCCGCCCGGCTGGCCGAGCGTGCGCTGACGCAGTGGCGCCATGCGACCGGACTGCGCGGCGGCAACCCGCTGGCCGACAGCCGGCTGGAGGCGATCACCAGCTCGCTGCAGCAGGAGCACCGGTCGGTGACCCTGCTCCGGA
This sequence comes from Paractinoplanes hotanensis, assembly GCF_023717965.1. Classification (NCBI taxonomy): domain Bacteria; kingdom Bacillati; phylum Actinomycetota; class Actinomycetes; order Micromonosporales; family Micromonosporaceae; genus Paractinoplanes; species Paractinoplanes hotanensis. The sequence continues at coordinate 204,114 of NZ_JAMQOL010000037.1, forward strand.
TCCGTGCCGCGCTGCGGTGCGGCCGGCACCGGCAGCTGCTACCCGATCTCGCGCGGCTCAGCACCGACGAGTACGGCGCCGAAGACGCGGACCTCACCGGCTTGCACATGCTTGCCCTGGTGCGGGCCGGGCGGTCGCACGACGCCCTGGCGGTATACGAGCGGCACCAGACCGCCATCGACGAGCTGCTCTACGGCAGCAAACCAACAAGGGAGTTGCAGGTCTTGAAGGAGAAGATCATGCGTGGCGATGAGAGCCTGACCCCGGACGACAAGGACTACGCGGACTACGGCCGGGACGAGCCGGTCGAGCCGCCGACTACCCGACCGGCACCCGGCGGAGTGAGCTTCTCCAATCACCAGACCGGTGAGCATGCAAAGAGTTTCCAGGCCTACGAAATGAACGTCCACGGGGAATTCGAGGACGAATGAGCACGCCGGAGACCGACCCGGAGGCCCCGCGCAGCGAGCCCTCGAAGTCCGACCCCGTGGTCGACACGGAGGCCAAGGACGACACAACGGCCGAGCCGGGCGATCCGCCGGCCGACCGGGAGACGGCGGGCCCGGAACCGCCCGGAGAGGCCAACACGTTCGAGGACGCCGACCCCGAACCCCGACCGGCCGACGAGGACGCCGCACGTAGCGATCGGCGGCGTGGCTTCGCCTCGATCATGGCCTTGTCGACCGGCAGCCACGCCCGGTCGTTCCAGGCCGACCAGATGAACTTCTACGGCGGCGAACCGTCCGCCGTTCCCCTGCACGGTCCTGTTCCCGGCACCGTCCTGCGTCGGCTCGAGAGCTCCTATGTCGAGACCACGTCGGCGCCCCGCCTGGGCGAGATGCTTCGTGTGGCTTCGGTGTTGTGCCTGGTCGGACCGGCCGGTCAGGGCCGCACCACCACCGCGATCGCGGTCGCGATCAGATACCTGCGCGAGCGCGGCATCAAGGCGGACGGCAACGTCCACATCCTGGCCGCGGAGAGCGGGCTCGCCGCTGTCACCGAGAACACCGTGCCCAGGCGCAAGACCCTGATCCTCACCCTCCCCACTGATGCCCCGGCGCCGGACGTGGCGTGGTTCGGGGCGATGGGCAAAACGTTCCGCGACCGCGACAGCGTCCTGATCGTGGTCAGCGTGCAGACGCCGACGGGCTCGGCGGTGCTGCGCGACGAACTGAGCGTCGCCTATGCAGCACCCGACCCGGAAGCGGTGTTCCGCAGCCACATCGGGCGCCTGCCGGCCTGGCAGGTCGACCGGATCGCAGGGCTCGACGAGGTGCGCCGCAGCGTGCGGCGCTGCCGCAGCCCGCGCGAGGCCACCTTGCTGGCCGTCGAGGTGCTCGACGGGGTCGAACGCGGCCTGCCCGACAGCGAGTTGCTCTCCGGCGAGCCGTTCGACCACGTGGCCACCGCCCAGAAGGAGTTGCAGGAGAGCGAGCTCTGGAACCGCATCCTGCTGGTGGCGGCCACGGTCATGGCCGACCTGGCCGCCGGCACGGTGGCCCGGGAGGCGCTTCGGCTGGCCGAGATGCACAAGCCGAGCGGTGTCCAGAGCGAAGGGCCAAAGGTCGAGTGGTTCACCGGCGCGCAGCGGTGGGCTGAGTCGATCAAGTTCGACGAGGCGCCGAGCGAGGGCTCCGGCCGGATCGTACGGCTGTCGCATCCCCGGCTCGCGGTCCCGCTGCTGCGGGTGGTCTGGGAGGAGCACGTCGGCGAGCGGGACGTCCTGCTTCCCTGGCTCTACAACCTTGGTCTGCACCCTCACAAGCGGGTGCGGGTGAAAGCGGCGCAGGCCGTCGCGCAGCTGGCCTGCTACGACTTCGACGTCGTCATGCGTGAGGTCCTGCAGGTGTGGGCGCTCGACGGCCGGTTCCGCTCGCGCGAGAGCTGCGCCATGGAGCTCGAGGCGCTCGCCGTGGCGGCCGACGGCCGCTTCGCCAAGCGGGTCCGGGGTCAGGTGCAGGGCTGGGCCCGTAGCAACAACGTCGCGCTGCTGGCGGCGGCCGTCGCCGCGTACGGCACGTTCTTGGGGGCCAAGGATCCGGACGAGGCGCTCTCCCGCATGCGGGAGATCGCCGGGGCCCGGGTGTCCCGGATCGACGGTCACCGGCGGGCGGCCGAGCAGGCCGAGCAAGGGCTGGCCAACATCGTGCAGCGGGCGGTGATCGACGTCTTCACCGCGGGTGCCCAGGAGAAGGTGATCCAGGCGCTGGCCGGCTGGGCCGGAGTGCCGAGCTGGCGCTGGCGCAGGGCCGCGGCCCGCGGGCTGCTGGAGCTGGCCCGCAAGGACGGTTCCGGACCGTGGCCTCTGCTCGTCGAACTCTCGGCCGTGCAGGAACGCACCTATGACGCCGTGCTCAAGCTGTGGCGCAACGCGCTCGACGCCAAGCACCGCGACGAGGCCTCGTGGCACGGACTGCGCCGCTGGCTCGATCAGGCCACGGAGCTACGCGGCAACGACAGCGCCAGATCCCTGGTCGCGCTGGTCGACCGGTTGGAGCAGGACCTGCGCTCGCAGAGCACCGACATCGCCAAACATCTCGACTTCCACCAGCGGATCTGGACCTTCCGCGACGAACGCCGCAGGCGTTCCGGCCCGACCGAGGAGACGCACCGATGACCGCTTACCACTCCGCCGACCCTTCGCAGCCCCGCCGGGGGCGGGTGCGGCGCTGGCTCGGGAAGGTCCTTCGAGGCCTGATCGGCGAGGAGAGAACCGTTGAGCACCGCCTGATCCTGCCGGTGACCCGCACGACGAGCCGGATGGAAACGATCGTCTTCACCACGCCGGCCAAGGGTGACGCGTACGATTTCACCGTCACCGTCGAGGTCTGCCTGTGCGCCACCGGCCAGCAGACCGGTGAGGACCTTGACTCCGTGCTCACCCACCGGCTGCCCGACCTAGTCGCCGAGGTCAAGGCGGCTGCTCGCCCGGAGGCGCGGAGACATCCGATCTTTCGCCCCGGCGCGGCCGAGCCCCAGGTCGCGGCCGAGATCGAGGCAGCCGTCCGGCAAGCGCTGGTCGGCGTGCCGGACGAGCAGGGCACGTCGCTGCAGGCCGGCACCCGGGTCCGGGTCGACATGCCGGAAGCCGTTCGTGACCTGCAACGCCAGATGATCGACGAGCAGGTCAAGCTCGACGCCCGCTATGAGCACAGCGAGCAGGCCGCGCTGCGCCTGGGTGAGCTGCGCGACGTGTGGAGCAAGTTCATCGAGGACGGCCTGGACAAGTGGAACACCCCGTACGCGGTGCACATGGCGCAGCAGCCCGCGCAGACCTCGGCCACTCTCTTCACGCTCCGCAAGGACCGCAAGGAGGAGGCCGAGAAACTCGTCGACGTGGTCGCTCAGGTGACGGTGGGCACCGAGCGGATGGACCTGCTCGACTTCGCCTACGCGACTGACAGCGCCCTGCGCAAGACCCACGAGCTTCTCGGCATCGTGCCTCCGCCGGCCGGCGGCGACTCCCTCTTCGACACCCCTCAGGAGCAGGTCGGATGAACGGGCGTACCCGAGCCGGACTGGTGGTCCTGCTGACCTCGGCCCTCGCCACCGGCGGTTGTGATCTCGGCTTCTTCCTCGGCGAGGACGATCCACAAGCCGTCGACCGCTGCACCGAGCTGCTCAAGAAGCCGGTGCAAGCCTCCAAGCCGGGCAGCGTGACGGTGCTCCTTGCCGACGGGTCGGCGTCGGCCTTCACCCGTCCCGAGCCGACCCGGCGGGGCGACTGGGGAGCCGAGCTGGGTGAGCACCTGCCGGCCAACGGCGGCGATCTGGTCGCCATCGGCCTGTTCGGCGGGGCCGTCGACTGGCGCACCGAGGTGATCACGCCGGCCAAGAGCCGCGACCCGCAACGTACGAAGATCGACTTCGACGACACCCGGAAGTGCTTGACCGACGACATGTCCGAGGCGATGAAGGCTACCCCGTCGAAGCCGCAGTCCGACGTTCTACGAGCTCTCGCCGAAGGCGCCGACTACGTACGCAAGTGGCCCGGGCCCAAGTCGATCTATCTGGCCACCGACGGCCTGAGCAACACCGGCTGCGCCGACCTGCGGGCCGCCTCGATCGGCGATCCGTCGGACCTCGACAAGGTGGTCAAGGCCTGCGCCCCCGAGCTTCCGAAGCTGGACAAGTCGTTCACCGTGAAGTTCCTCGGCGTCGGAAACTCCTCGGCCGGTTGGACGGACATCAAGACCCCGCAACGCACCTGGATAGCGTCGCTCTGGCAACGGCTCTGCGAGGCCACCCAGGCGACCTGCCCGGCGCCCGACTCGGCCAAGCCCGAGATCATGGAGGTCGACGGCGCGGAGACCAGCGCGGACAACGACGTACCCATGCCCACCATCACGGTGGTGAAGGACAACCCGGTGACCGTCACCGTGCCGGCGTCTCTGTTGTTCGACGTCGACAAGTGGGTCCTAGCCGACCGAGCCCAGGACGCGCTGCAGGACGTCTACGCCAATCTCGGCCAGTTGCGCGCGAAGCGGATCGAGGTGCGGGGCCACACCGACTCGACCGGCACGCCGGAACACAACCGGAAGCTGTCGCGTCAGCGGGCCGAGACGATCGCCGACAAGCTGCGCGCCCGCGACTTCGGCAACGTCACGACCAAGGGCTACGCCTCCGACAGCCCCCGCTGTCAGCCCGAATACCGCAACGGCCAGCCGGACCGGGTAGCGATGGCCTGCAACCGGCGCGTCGAAATCCTCGTCTACACCTGATTCGGAGATCCGATGAGTGAAATGTCGCGGGGCGAGTCGCGTGATCTGTTCTCGCACTGCCCCTCTGGATGCGTCTGCGGCGTGCGGGAACTCGTCGCGCGGCAGGCCGAGCAGGGCGAGCGGTCGGCTGACGAGGTCGATGCGACGGAGATGCGGTCGCTGCTGGTGGCCGTCCGCGACGGCTACGAGACCGTCCGGTCCGATCCTCGGCTCGTCGTCCGCCGGCACGCGGCCACCTCGAGGTACGACAAGGCCGAGCGCCACCTCAACCGGATGCGGACGACCCTGGCCGAGGGACAGGTCGAAGCCGCCGCGGCGAAGGTCGCCGAGGCGGAACGGTCGGCCGACGAAAGCACCGAGCCTCGCCGACCCCGCTGGCTGCGGCTGGTGCGCTGGCCGACGGTGATCGGCATCGGCTTCTTCGACGTCTGGTACTTCAGCCAGGTCTTCCGGTTCCTCACCTCACAGACCGGTGACGCCACGTCCGGGGGCATGGCAAAGGTCTACGCGATGTTGGAGACCCTCGTCGCGGTCGTCCCCGGCCTGGTCCTGGCCATCGTGATCGCGGCCTCGGCCGACCTGCTGCTGCGTCCCCTGCGGGCGTGGAAGGCCGCCGCGTTCCGCAAGCCCGAGCCGATCGGCGAGGGCGAGAAGGTCAGCCGGGGGCGTCGGCTGCTGCGAGGGCTGGGCGCCATCGGCCGTTGGTTCCTCCGGTTGGTCTGGTGGCTTCTGCCGGTGCTGTTCGTGCTCTTCGTGCTCAGCGTGATCGCCATTTGGTCGGCCCTGCGGGCGAAATACAGCACGGCACCCCCGAACGGCTATCCGCAGCCGTCGGTGATCCTGCTAATCCTGCTGCTCGCGCTGGGCACGATAGTGGTCAAGATGCTGGCCGACGACGACGTCGCCGACAAGATCTCCGCCGCCCGTCGCCGGTTGAACTGGCAACGGCGCCGGTACCGCCTGTTCGCCTATCAGGCCGACCGACTGATCGGGGCCTACGACTCGGCCTGGCGCGACCTGCGGACCCTGCGCGATGACCTGGTCGGGCTGCTGCGCATCAAGATGCTGTCGGCCTGGGAGGGCTTCATCCTCCGAGTTCGCAGCCTGCACCGCATGGCCGGCAACGTCACGGCCGCGCCCTGGCCGACCGGCGACGACAGACCGCACCCGCACCAGGAGTTCGAGGGTGTGCCGCAGCCAGCGCTGGAGCTGGGTCCGTTGCTGGAGATCTGCCGCCTCATCGATGAACGCCACCCCGACCGGTTACGCACCCTGAAGCGAGACATCGACGACGAGTACGCGCGGCAGGTCGGAGGTCGGCTGCTGACCGTGGTCGAGCCGCCGGCAATCGAAGCGGCTTAGTACTGCCACCGCGCTTACCCTGAGTGGATAGCCGCGGTGTCTGTAATGGCTGAGGCGGTCTCGGTGTCGGACTCTCGTCGTTGGCGTGCGGCGGCATGCCGGCGTTGAGCCTGGCCGAGCCCTCCAGCCGCTACCAGTCGTTCTCCGAACGGGAGGAGATTGCACTGCTTAAACCGCAGATGCAGATATTATCCGGTGCAGTTGTCGTGGTCACCGGTGAGCAGTACCGGGGTCAGTCCGAGTTCGCGGAGGGCGGTGATTGCGGCCCGGCTGGTGGGTTTGACTGCGTCCGCGACGGTGAGGACTCCTCGGGCGTGGCCGTCCCAGCCGGCGACCACCGCCGTACATCCGGCTTTCTGCGCGGTGGCCACGGGCTGGTTGGTGATCGCCGTGGCGAGACTCCGGTGTTCGGCGCCGCGGCCTTCGGCCCAGTTCTGCAGCCGTTCGGTGTACACCCATTGCAGCCAGGTGCTGCCGGTGAGGTCGTCGCGGGAACTGTTTAGGAAGGCGCGAGTGATCTGGTCGGCGGCTTTGCGCCAGCCCGGCTGGCCGGGTCGCAGCTCGCCGTTGTCGATGGCGTGTTTCAGCGCCAGCGACGCCGACGCGTAGGCACTGGCCTCGTCGCTGCCCATGACCGATCCCCACTCGGGCACGCCGCGCAGGTCGGGTGTTTGCAGTCCGGTGGCCGCCAGCGCGGACCGGTAGGCCTTGAATCCGGCCGTGCCGCCGTCGTGTTCGCAGACGGCCAGGATGTCGGCAGTGGCGGCCGAGCCGCACATGTCGGCGTACCGGGTGCGGCCCAACCGGTGGAACAACTCGCCGAGAGCAGCAGCGACCCGCTGTTTCTCGTCGAGGTCGCACCTCCATTTCGTCGGCAGCTGTTACCACAGGAAGTCGGCCAGAGCATGCCCGGTCACAGCGGCGAGCCCTTCGCCCCAGGTCAACGAGTCGAAACCGGCCCGAGCCGCGGCGGCCTTGTCCGCGTCGATGCGGGCCAGGTCGGCCAGCGCCGCCTCCACGACGAGAGCGTCGGCGGGCTCAGCCATGAACGCCGTCGGGGTGTTCTCACCGATGGTGCGCGAGACCCGATATCAGTCCGACCGGCCCTTCGTGGTCGATTCCTCGGCGTTCGAGTCCACCTTCGGCATCGCACCTACCCCCGTCGACGAGGCTCTTGAGGCCACCCTTGAGTTCTATCGCCCGAGGAGGCGTGTCGCATGACCGTTGAGATGGCAGGCGCCCCGCGCCGCTCAGGCCGGAAGCGCCCTTCGATGTACCCGTCTGACGCCGGATGCCGCCAGGCGGCGGCATGCTGACGGAGGCGGTTCGTGATGTCCCCGCGACAGCCGCCATCTTCGGGTTCTTCGCCTCGGGGTGGTTCGGCTGGGCTCAGGAGCACCCGCCGGCGACCTGGCGGCCCTGGCTGCTCACGGGGTCCGTCACGGCCCTGCTGACCATGGTCGCCGGAGCCGTGCTGACCTGGTTGAACCGGGATGCCACGACGGCGTTCGACGAGGACACCAGCAGGTCGTTCGGCATCGTCGTCGGGCTCGAGGTGCTCCTGGCTGGGGCCGGCGCGGTCGTCCTGCACGTTCGGGGCCGTCGGGACCTGGTTCCGGTGTGGATCGCGCTCGTGGTCGGCCTCCACCTGTTCCCCGTCGCGGCGCTGCTCGAATTTCCGCTCATCTACCTGGTCGGCGCTCTCGTCACGATCGCCGCGCTGGTGGCCGTGCCGGTGGCGAGGTCCCGAGCACGTCCCGTGAGCGCGGTGAACGGGCTCGGCGTGGGTGGCGTCCTGCTCACCGCAGCGCTGGTCTGCCTGGTGGCCGCGCTGTGAGGCGAGGGAGACCTGCCCTGACGCCGCAACCGATGGTTCAGCGGTCACCAGTCGTGACGGTCACCCGGGACAGGTCGGGAGTATTGCGGCAGCGTTGCGCCGGGCGGCTACCGCCAGGCCGGCGTGCCATCCGGGTGCGCGGCCGTGGGCGGGCGGGCCGACGGCCTCCATCCGGTGACCACTGCCGGCGAGGAGCCAGGCGGTCAGGGAGTTGGACTTCCACATCTCGCCGGTACGGCTTTCGTCGCGGCCCCAGACGAGCGCGGGAACGAGCGGGGCCAGGCGCAACACCTCCCGTGCCCGGGTGGCGTCGGCGCTGACGACGTGCGGGCCGGTGACGGCCTCGGCCAGGTCGGGGATGGTGCCGTCGCGCCACCTCCTCACCTCGTACCGGAACAGCGGTGAACGTCCGAGAAGCCGGGAACCGACCGGGCCTTCGCGGACGACTCCGTGATCCGTGGCGGGGCCGCCCGGCACCGGGGTCATCTCGATGACGAAGCGTTGCGCGCCCAGCCGTACCTGGAGCGCGGAGTGGTAGAGGTCGCGTACGGGTCGATGCTGGTGACGTGCTTGCAGGGCTTCGAAGATGCGCCCGTTGAGGCGGATGCAGTGGCCGCCGGCGCCGAGCGGTAGCCAGTACAGCGTCACGTCGGCGGGTGGGGTGTGAGTGGGTTTCGGCGGCGACATCGTCAGCGCTCGGCGACGAGCCGGCGCGCCCGCAGCACCCGCGCCCACCACGGACGAGCCGGCGCGGCGCGGGGACGACGATACCCAGGTCCATGAATTTGACCAGCCAGAAGGCGGTGGGGCTGGACAGGTATTGCACGCCGGCCGGATGCCCACGCAACGCCAGGACCCCGACGGCGACCGTGATCGGGGCGACGACGCCAAGCGCGGCCGCATCACCGCCGATGATCTGATGCAGGCTGGTCGGGGAGGTGCGGTAACGCAGCACACCCGACACCAGTGGTCCCAGCACCGCCACGGCCGCCACCGCCGCACCGACAACTATCAGGCCGGCGCCGAGCAGCCGGCTTCCCGTGCGTACCGCCGCGGGCTGTTCCGTCTCTTGCAACGGATCGTGGGTGACGTGGAAGACCGGGAATTGGGCGGCCACCCGGTGGAAGTCGGGCAGCGGCGCTCGCGGGTCGACGGCCATATGCGGCCGGGCGCCGGGTGCCAGAGCGAGATAGCGGCGCAGAATCGGGGCGCGTGCATCGGTCTCGACATCTGTGAGCAGGACGTCCTCGCGTCTCCCGTGATGGATGACGGCGTGACCGCCTGCGGCTCGCACGTTGGCCACCCAGTTCGCGTGAACCCCCAGCATCGACACGAGGTAGCGCTCGCCCCCATGGTCGGCGACGACGAGGGGGAAGGTCACGGGCTTGCCGCTGCGGCGTCCGGGAACCTCCAACGTCACCCAGTTGCGTGGCGCCAGTCTCCCACTACGGAACTGGAGGGCAGATATCCGATTCAGGATGCGGGCCAGCCGATTGGGGCGGCCGTGCTGGTACAGCCACCGGGCGAACTGAACGCGGATCCCAGTCACGGGATATCTCGATTCTGTGCGACAGCCGGCTGTCGGGCCTCGCCTATTTCGGGATGACGACGGTGGGGCAGGTGGCGTGCTGGACACAGTGCTGGCTGACCGACCCGAGCAGCATTCCGGAGAAGGCGCCGTGACCGTGGCTGCCGAGGACCATCAGTTCCGCACCCTTGCCGGCATCCAGCAGGACCTGCGCCGCGGGGCCTTCCAGGACCCGGGTGGTGAGTGGAACAGGGTGGTCATCCTTGCCCCGCACCTGTGCCACTGTTTCAGCCAGACTCTTCTCGGCGTACCGGATGATGCCGGCGTCATCGATGCCGGTTGGTGTCCATCCGTAGGCGTAGGCGTACATGGGCGGCACCTGCCACGCCGTGACAGCTTCGACGGAGCCGCCGGTCAGCCGTGCATACGCCAGTGCCCAGCGCAGCGCTTCAGCCGAGCCGGCGGAACTGTCGACGCCCACGACGACGCGATGATCGTGTCCCGGTGCCTGGTCGACCATGGTGAACTCCTGACCTGTGGAGCCCGCGTGAAGGGCGGGCGCAATGAATGGGCAGCCCGCATGG